>NZ_AMXF01000054.1 GCF_000310225.1 Thauera phenylacetica B4P | reverse complement strand
GCCGTTTACGGCGCCGCCGGCGCCCACTCGACGACGCCGTTTAACGACGCCAGATTTGTGCGGAATCAGGGAGCCGGCAACACCAAGGCTTGAGCAACGCTTCAATGAGGCCACGGCTGATCGCCGTGGATGACAGTCGCCAAGCTGGGGTAACGCCATGAGCCCAGCACGCTTCAATGAGGCCACGGCTGATCGCCGTGGATGACGCCGGTGTTCGAGTTCGACACGAGCGGCTTCGCCCTGCTTCAATGAGGCCACGGCTGATCGCCGTGGATGACACCTCGCCGCCCTGCGCGACCTCTCGATCAAGCGCATGCTTCAATGAGGCCACGGCTGATCGCCGTGGATGACGGAAATGGCCGGAATCTTTGGCGTAAGCGAGCAAACGTTGCTTCAATGAGGCCACGGCTGATCGCCGTGGATGACGCCGGCCATCGGGGCCGAGAACCGCGATGTGATCGTGCTTCAATGAGGCCACGGCTGATCGCCGTGGATGACGGCCCTCCCGGGCCACGAGGCCCTCATCGCCGACATGCTTCAATGAGGCCACGGCTGATCGCCGTGGATGACCGCAGGTGCTCAACGCCATCAAGGCGCTGCCCGCCGAGCTTCAATGAGGCCACGGCTGATCGCCGTGGATGACCACTGATGTCCCGCAAGAAGCACAACCGCGCCCGATGCGGGCTTCAATGAGGCCACGGCTGATCGCCGTGGATGACCTGCCAGCTCCGCATACCACGGCAGCATCTCGACGGCTTCAATGAGGCCACGGCTGATCGCCGTGGATGACCAGCTACAACGTCGAGCTCAAGACCCGCATGGTGCTGCTTCAATGAGGCCACGGCTGATCGCCGTGGATGACGAGGGATTTTCTAACCACCCCACCCGGTCCACTCACGCTTCAATGAGGCCACGGCTGATCGCCGTGGATGACGCCGCCCTGGGCTGGGAAATCGTCCCCGTGCGGATTGCTTCAATGAGGCCACGGCTGATCGCCGTGGATGACGCCATCGCCCCGTCGATCGCATCGCCGAGCGAAGTGCTTCAATGAGGCCACGGCTGATCGCCGTGGATGACGTGCCCAAGCGAGTAGGCAAAGACTGGATGCGCCGGCTTCAATGAGGCCACGGCTGATCGCCGTGGATGACCCACCTCCTGAATCAGTTCGCGCTTGATCTCGTAGCCGCTTCAATGAGGCCACGGCTGATCGCCGTGGATGACTTGCCGAGGTTCTTGATGACGACGCGGGTGGAGAGGCGGCTTCAATGAGGCCACGGCTGATCGCCGTGGATGACCCGACCTATCGCGCAGGCCGGCTATCTTCGGTCAAGCTTCAATGAGGCCACGGCTGATCGCCGTGGATGACTGCGGCCGCGTAGCCCATCTCGGCGAAAAGCGGTGTGCTTCAATGAGGCCACGGCTGATCGCCGTGGATGACCACCGTGAATGCCGTAGCAGCCTCAAGCGCCGGCACGCTTCAATGAGGCCACGGCTGATCGCCGTGGATGACGCGTTGTTTGCGTTCGGGTTTCACGGTGATGTCCTTGCTTCAATGAGGCCACGGCTGATCGCCGTGGATGACCGAAGGAGAACGGGAGCTACTACGGCCCCGTTGTCCTGCTTCAATGAGGCCACGGCTGATCGCCGTGGATGACGCGGCAAGACCTTCTCGAACATCGCCGAGAACATCGAGCTTCAATGAGGCCACGGCTGATCGCCGTGGATGACAGCCCTTGCGAAATCGCCTGTTGCCGCTGGCGATCTGACGCCTTTTGCGAGGGCTGTGTGTGCATACGTCCCAACGCGTCCGAGTCAAGCCGAATACTACCCGGGACCTGGGGGAAATGCTCCATGTTTTCAGTCTCCTATGATGCCGCGAGCGCTGGCCGAGGCAAAGCGCGGCACTGGAGCGCTCGCGGGTCCTCGGCGGGAGGGAACGCGGCCGCGGAGGCGTCAGACGATGACGGAGGCGCGTTCGATCGGCGTAAAGTTGCGGCCCAGGCTGGTGATGTGAGGTGCGACCTTGTCGGCCGGGCCCACGTCCATGAGGACGACGTGATCGTCGGCATGATGGATCAAGCCGTCGAGCAGCGCGATCAGTTCAGCATGGCGTCGCCGGTTCATCCGGCACTGGAAGACGGAGAGCTGAAGCCATTCTCCATAGCCGTTCATGATCCTGAAGATGCGCCGCCAGCGCTTCGGGTCGCGGATGTCGTAGGTCACGATGTACAGATGCTCGTCCATGGCCTCACCGTGTCGTGAAGTTCGGATAATCCGGGATCTCGCCGAGCAGAAAGCGGGCGAGTAGCCGGGCCTGGACTTCGAGCAGCCGCCGATAGCTGATGCGGTAGCCGAACAAGGGGTGAGTGATTTCGTGGCCGAGGCGGCGGTCGAAGGTGCCGATGAAGCTTTTCCGGCCGTCGGCTGTCAGCGCCACGCTGCCGGCCGCGCGGATGAAGTCGCCCGGCTTGACCTCGCCGTTGTTGATCGCCTGGATTACGCAGGAGTCGGCGATCAGAGGCCGGAACGGCTCCATCCTGTCCAGGGCAAGCGCCGGCCGGCCGTAACGCGGTTGATGATAGAAGCCGCGGTAGGGATCGAAACCGACCGCCGACAGCGTCGTGGTCCACGCGCGTGCCAGGAGGCTGTAGGCAAAGGAGAGCAGTGCGTTGACCGGATCGGTGGGTGGACGGCGGTTACGGCTGGTGAAGTCGAAGCTCGGCACGGCGTCGGTTGGATCATTGGTCGCGGCGGTGCGGAGCAGTTTTCCGAAGCTGCCGAAGTAGCGCGCGGCTGCGGAGCCTTCGATGCCGAGCAACTCCTGGAGGCTCGCGGCGTGCTCGGCGCGTCTGGCGTCGGTGTGCAGCGCGGCGATCAGATCCTCCGGCTTTTCCTCGTCCTTCCAGTTGCGACGCAGCAAGGTGCGGGAGTTCTGGATCTTGGCGACGACCAGGTTGCGGGCGAGATGGATGCACTGACGTTCGTCGAAGCTCGCGCGGTACTGGGCGGTGCGGATCTCGACGTTCTTGTGTCCGGTGCCGACCGTGTGGCCGATGAACCAGCCGCCGTAGGAGTGCCAGCTCACCGGGATCTCGCGCTGCATCAGTTCTTGCAGCGTGGGCGTGGTGATGTAGACGTTGCCCATGACGACGACCTGCGAGACATCGATCAGCCTCACCGTCTGCACCTTTTCGTCGTCGACGCTCACCTCCAGTGTCTCGCCCCGTTTTGCGAGCTTGGCGCCGCGCGCCTGGATGTAGAGCGGCAGCGCGTCGTCGCGCGCCACGGCCAGCGGTCGAGGGGCGATCTTCTCGTGACGGATGAAATTGACCTCGTCGGGCAGGCAGATGCCGACCAGCGAACAGCGCGGGCACTTCGGGCTGTCCTCCAGCGGGGCCGGCATCTGGCCTCCTGCTGCGACAAAGCGTAGGCCATCGACCGCAGCGCGGGTGAGCGTGCGCAGTTCGTCATCAAAGCGCACGGTGACGCGTTCCCGCGATTCGACGAAGTACAGCACGCCTTCGTCGCAGCGGTAGCCGTGCTCTTCGAGGATCATGCCCTGCACGCAGAGCTGCACGCGCTCGGGGTCGTAGGCGCCGCGTTCCACATGTGGACGTTTGCCGCGCTTGTAGTCGACCGGAGTGGCGTGCTCGCCGTCGCTTTCGACGAGGTCCATGCGGGCGATCAGCCCGAGCCGTTCCGACGACAGGGTCACCGAGCGCGCATGAAAACGCTCGCCCTCGGCCCCAGCGTCCGCATCGGGCAGTCTGCCGCCGGGCCGGTCCACGCGCCGATGGCGGTAGCGCCCGTCCACGGTGTCTGAAGACTCGGACCACTCGCCCTGCACCCACTCCAGGTAAGCCAGGCGCGGGCAGTACTGGTATTCGTTGATCATGCGCGCCGGCAGCAGCGGCATGTCGCCGGCCTGGGCGGGGAAGGGTAGCGGGAGTTCCGGTTGAGGGGCGTCCATTCCTTGGTTCCTCCTGTTGACATGCCTTGGTAGCGCGTCATGGCGCCCGATCGCGGTGGTCTTGGCGAGTCGATGTCGATCAAACTGGCCGGCGAGGGAGACCGCCGCAGGGAGAACGCCCGGCGCGGTGCAGGGGATGTGGTGAGCGCTTCGCGCGCAATGAGGCCGCGGCGCCGGAGGGAAGGGCGCCGCGGAAATGGAGTCCGGATTGTCAAAGAGCTTGTTCGGCGTGGAGTCCGATCGTCAGGTGCGGCGCAATCGCTTGCCTGCCGCCGTCAGGCGATACTTCTGCAGGCGACTGTTGGGCTTTTCCGGGATGGTCGGAGTGATGGCACCGCGCTCGACGAGCCGCCGCACCACCTCGTGCAGTTGGCCGGATGGTCTGTTGCGGCCGAGCGCGCGTGCAAGTTCGGTTTTGCCTAGCGGGCCGGTGCGCAGCGCTGCCAGAACCTGCGACTCTACCGGCGACCCTACCGGCGACCCTACCGGCGACTCTATCTGCGACTCTACCGGCGACTCTACCGGCGACTCTACCCGCGACTCTACCCGCGACTCTACCCGCGACCCTACCTGCGACTCTACCTGCGACTCTACCGGCGACGATGAGACCGTATCGTCCGGGATCCGCCACTGCCATAAGAGGCGCACGCCCCCATCGAACTCGACCTCGGGCGCTGGCGCACCGGCTTCGTGGCACGCGTCTCGAATCTTCTCGTAGCCGCGTCCCCATGCTTCGATGAGCCCCGCACGAAAGAACGTGTTGGCGACATCCGGGTTCGGGGGTCTCGAGTCGTGTGGCTGCAGCAACTTGTCCGCAGTCCAGGTCGGTGGCAACTGGCCGGGGTTCCAGATACGCAGCTTGTTGCGATAGACACGAATCTGGATGGGCGTACCCGAGCTGTAGTCCTTGTGGATCAGCGCATTCAGAACGGCCTCGCGCAGGGCCTCGCGTGGGATCGGGAAGGTCTCGAGGCGCTGCAGGCCGCGATAGCTGATCCACGCCACCATGTACTTCGTGCGCAGCAGTTCGACGGTCTGCTCCATCTGCGTGAAGAGGTCGCCATGCACCTCGTCGTGAAAGGCGAGATCGCTCTCGCTGCGGAACATTCCGATCTTCACATACGCGCCGGTGAACCAACGTTCGGGGTCTTCGTGGAACAGCAGGAGGGCTGCGCGCTTGAGCATTCCAGTCTCGGTGAGTCGAAGTCGCGCCACCAACTCGGCGCGGCTTGCCGAAAGTGCCCTCGGCGGCAGCCGATCTCCACCCTTCGCGTGCTCCTTGAAGCGCTTGAATGCGATCGGGCTCAAGTCCCGAATGCCGACCCCGGGCACCGGCGCGTTGTCCCAATGGCGCCCGAGCTTGCGCAACAGGAACGCCGACAGGGCGTTGCCCGTGAGGTGCTGCTTCGTGCTGCCCGAGCGGAAGTGGTATTCGCCCCCGTAGCTGATGGGCGTGGGAGATGGCTCGACTTCGATCTCGACGAGCATCTTGCCTTTCGCGTCCACGGCACGCACCGGAGGGATGATCCCAAGGGTGTCGCGAATCTTGTTCGGCAGATCGACGAGCAGCCGCTCGGCGTCGGGGGCGCCGACCGCTACTCCCTCGTCGTTCCTGCCGATGATCAAGGTACCGCCATCGGCGTTGGCGAAGCCGCAGAGCCAGCGCAGGTAGTCGTCGCGCCAGGATTCCTTCCATTCGACGAGGTGGGTTTCCGGTGTCACGGCGTGGGTCCGGCTTGATTGTCTGTTCCGGCTAGAGGCGGTCTTGAAGCAAACAGACCGCCACCGTAGTGCATGCTCTTGCCAAGGAGAAGAGGTCCTGACACGGCGACCGCGAATCGTAGCGACAGCTCTTCACCCTCAGTCGGGCGACGCTCCACCACCAGCGGAGCAGGCAGCCCGCGCCGCCGAACTTCCGTCGTCACGTCGCTCTGCAAGGAATCCGCGCCATTGCGCTTGGCGTGCCTTGTGGCCACGTAAGGCGATCTGGCAACCCATGCGGTCGCTGCGGCAAAGAGCGGGTCGCAGTTCATATCCACGGTTTCCTGTACCAGCCGCAACTTTCCGTTGGTGCCGGCGCGCAGCACGTCGAACCCCACGAGTGCTTGGGCGAGTGTCTCCAGGTGATGACGTTCATCCTTCGAAGCTTCCCGGTGTTCGATGATGTGCGGGGCGACGATCAGCAGGCGCTCGCGTTCCAGGTCGGGCACGAAGGCGAGGTGGGCATGTCCGCCATTGCGTGCCGGTTTGCCGTCCGGCTCATGTCCGGTAAAGAACAAGGCCAGGTCCGCCGAGTTGCCGAGTACTGCCTGTACCCGAGCCATCACGGCGCGGCGCAAGGCTCGTGCCAGTGCAAGCGGTTCGGCACTGGCAGGCATGCCATCCACGATCGCGAATGCGAATACGCCTTCCGCCTTGCGCACCGGCGCCATCAGGCCGAGTCCCAGATAGCGCCCGCTGCCCAGCACGATGGGGCCATGGACCGGCTCGGCAAACTCGATCTCCGCATGCCATAGCTGATGTTTGGAGAAGCGCGTCCCGTCTGCAAAGGCTTCGGCACGCTCGCCCCTGGCCTCGAAGGGTTCGCGCTGCACATGCACATGGGTGATGCGGTCGCGCAGCCCGGCGTGACGCAGCGCCTGGGCGATCTCGTGACATGCCTGCTTCTGCTCCGAAGAGTACTCTGCCCCGCTCTTCCCCTGCTCATGCCGTCGGGCCGGATCGATGTGACGGCGCGCCGCTGTCGGCAAGGCCAGCGGCGTCACGCTGCGCCACAGGTGCGACGGAGTGGCCGCTTCGCCAATGCCATAGTGCATCAGCATCGCGTCGTCATCTGCCGGGACCAGTTCTACCGGCGAGCCCATGATCTCGCCAGTTTCGATATCGACGTCCTGCGCCTCGACCTCCAATCCGGAGAATGCCCAGGTGATGTCGTTTGCAGAAATCGGGCAGTCCGGCGGAACCTCAATCAGCACGCGGCGAATGCCGCGATCGACGTGCACGTGGCCGATCGACGGCAACGGAATGATGCGCACCCGCTGTGCCTTGTCGGCCTCCCCGGCATTGCGCCCGATCAGGATGCGGCTGACCAGCCTGCGATCGAAGTGCCTTGCCAGGCGCATGAACGCACCACTCTCAGGAAGTCCGTCCTCGCCGTCGCAGCCTCGCAGCGTCTGTACCAGTGCGGCCGCCTTCGTCAAAGGTGAGGACGCGAAAGGCGAACTGGATGCGGTCGCGCGACGCAGGTCGAAAAGCGTGCGAACCGAAGGGCTGTTGTACGCCACTGAGCGGAAGTATGGTCGGGGCGCATTGGAAAATTCGGTTCTGACCGTCCTGCCATCGACGATATGGCGGAAACGCATGGCGCTTGCTTTGTAGCGAGCTTCGAGGCTTTGGAGCGAACCCGCGATCGGGCAGGCGAGCTTCATTCCTACACTGCTCGAGGACGGCCGGTAGATCGCGCCCGGATATTCCGCCAGGCGGCTTTCGGTGGCGGCTTCATCCAGCACCTCGCCAATCGCCCAGGCCATGTCCACGCCACGCCCCAGTTGATAGAGACCTTCGGCAATGCGGCACAAGCACGCCGCATCCGCCTTGCCGTCGTCATCGATCCGCCAGACGTAGAGTAGCGGCAAGGCCACATCGAACAAGCGGGGGCGGATGTGCTTCATCGAACTGCGTATCTCGGCCACACGCCGGATGTCTCCGCCCTTGGCGTCCAGGTCGTTGTTGGGCACATACAGGCCGACGTGTTGTCCGGAGTGCGCAGTGGGCGCTGCGAGCGTCGGCGGGGCTTGGCGCTCCAGCCATGCCAAGGCATCCCGGCTCGCATCATCGAGACCAGGCTTGGCCGCGGCCGCCACCAGTGCCTGAAACAGCCGCGCAGGCGATGGCGGCCAGTCGCCTGTGCCATGGTAGCGACCGTCGTGGAAGCGGACGGAGAGGAACAGGGAGTGGGTCATGGATCACGCCTCTTCTGCCACATCTTCCGAAGCTCCATCGCTGGCTCCCGGTTTCTTGCCCTTGCCTCCTTTGCCCGCCTTGGCGCCTGCGGAGGCTTTCTTGTCGCCTGAGGCTGCATCGGTCTTCGCCAAGTCCCTGCTGAATTTCACAGCCTTGTCACCTAGCCTCGATTCACCAACAACGAATTCTGCTGCCTTGGCTACTGCATAGTCTGTTGCGAAGTCATGCGCCATTGCGATTGTGCTTCGCTTGCCATCCCGTCCGACGATTTGCCACTTTGCATCGGAGTCGGGCACTGGAACCAGAAGGCACCCCTGCCGCAGAAAGCCATCCATCGGGGCGGTCGCTACAACCAGCGAAAGGCCCAGAAGGTAGCGCCGAAGCGTCTTCGTTTCCTCGTCGCTGCCCGCCTGCAATCGGCGCAAAGCAACGAGGTTGATCGTGATGTCCTGCTCTATGCCGTTACGGCAAACAATTCCGCCCAGTGCGGAGCCGCTGGGAACGTGGACAAAGCCGCGCTTCGCAAGGGGGCTCTTGGGGTCGCCCTCTTGTTTAGCTTTGTCTTCTTCGCTAAACACTTCGAGGGCGCTGTAATCGATCGGCGGGTTGTATTGCGCAGAACGTGTTAGTACCTCAACGCCCCAGGCCCGAATTACGGACTGCACTAACCGGGGAAGCTTGGCTTGTGTATCGCGAGAGTCCCAGACACCAAAGACCAGTGAGGTCGGCGCAAGCTTGGCAAGCTTTTGAGCATTGCCAGACGCGAGCAACTCTTTGAACGCGTCTTGCGCTTCTTTTTGGAGCGTGGAGGATCGAACCAGCGCATCGCCCAAGCGATGCCCGACCTCGAGAATTGAAACCTTCCCGCTGCCGTAATCCACTTCGATCTGCGGAATCAGGCCAGAGTAGGGCGGAGTTTTGAATAGTGGTTCCAAGCGATTGGCCTGCGAGCCGACACTGTCGATCGTCGCCACCTTGGTTCCGTCCGACAGGGTGTCGATGTTGTAGCCGATGTCGGCATAGGTGGGCGGAAAGATCACGCCGCCTTCGCCTTCGATCGGAAGAAGCTTCTGCTTCAAGTGCAGTGCGACGGGGCCTAACGGATCGTTGGTGAGTTGGTTAAGGTAATCTTCACTAACGTTTGTCATGATTCATTCCTCTGTAACGGTGGTAATGCAACGCGCTTGGTTTTCCTGGCCTGGCCATCCCATGCTCATGGAGAAAATTCGCTGCGGAAAGGGTAGTATTGCCGCGCCAAGAGCAGCACGTAGAAATGTCGGTGGCAACAGAGGTGAGTTTTCTTGGCTGCTTCCTATCACGCCATAGCGATAGGAGAGTTTGTCGCGCCTCGTGGGACGCAGCGGCCTCGCGTGGCTCAAGCCAATGGCGGCAAACAATTCCACTAATGGATGGCCAATCATATCTATTTCATTATGCTCGTTGGGCGAGAACCCGGAGTCTATTGGGATGTAGTCCCTGCGCCAGTCGAATCGAAAGCTGCTGCTTTGCGGCGCTGAAAGGAAGAACGGATCCCGAAAGCTAGTAACGGCCTGATCCTTTACCAGATCTACTGCATCGCGCCAAAGCGCTGCACCTGGATAGCCGCCCGCGCCGGCCCAAAATTTCACATTGTCGCGAATCGTGCCGTCGCCCCAGTGGTCAACCATAAAAATGGCGCCGTCTTTGGCGATTTCGATAGGTAAGGTCGCGGGGCTTTCGGGTAGGGGAGACGAGAAGCCTTCGTCCGTAGTCACTTCTCGTGTCGCTATATTCCATTTTTTCGTGTTTATTACTCCGGCCGAAGGTGAAACGGATCTTATTTCCGCGCTCACGATAAAACTGATTGCGGTCTTTATGGGGTCTTCATCTCCGATCGCTGTAAGACGAAAGCTGGTGTGGGACTTGTCACTCCAATCGAACCCTGCCGCGGCTTCACCCAGCAGTACGTCTGCCAGTTCCATGAATCCCAGACAGGCGAACACCTGCCCGGGGTTGAACAAGTCCACCGGAATTGTGGATTCGGCCATCAGTCGTTCTCCCCTTCATCATTGGCACGAGACGCTTGTGCGTCGGCGGCACGCAGCAGGGCTTCCCACCACGCTAGGCCCCACGGCCCCCAACGCTGCTGCAGGCGCGCGTAGCGCAGCGCCACTTCGCGGGCGCGCTCCTCCAGTACGGAAGGAGGTGCGTCGTCGCAACCGCTGGTTGCGATCAACGGACGTGCGTGGCCGTGGTGTGCTGCAATCAGGTGTAGCGCGAGATCCTGCAGTTCCTCTGGGAGGCTTTTGACCTCTGGGTCGTCTTTCGCATAAGGCAGCGAGCCGAACTCGTGTCGGTAGCCGTCGAGCAAAGCCCAGTTGAAGCGGGGTGTCTTGGCAAGTGGCTGGCCGGGAATCCCAAGCTTCTTGGCATAGTGTTCGACGTGGAAGGCGCGCTTCCAGTTACGCCCTCTCTTGCCTTCGTCGTGCAGCCGCGCTGCGATGTTCACGGTGCGGATGTATTGAGCCGGCAAGGCAAGGCGTTTGCCGATCGCGTTCGCGCGTACCGCCGTCCAGGACTGGTGTTCGGCGAGCGATTGCGGCCGCCCTTCGGCGCGGTCGTTTTCATTGTTGGAGGTATCGCGCCACTTCTGGATCGAGAGCCAGCGTGTGGCTTCGCCAGTTGCACTGCGCTCCAGATCGAAGCGCAGGTTTTCGCGCCACACGTTCGCGATCTCGCTGTCCGGGTCAGGGGCTGCTTGTGCGGTCGTTTCGCAGATGCGGAAGCGGATTAGGGGCTTCCCGTTATCGGTGGCGATCCAGCAGTTCGAGCCGTCGTCGGCAACGATAGGTGCATCGGCGAAGTCTTCGTTAAGCAAGCCGTCTTTCAGTCCACCGAAGCCTGCGTCGATGACCAGCGTTCTACCAGACAGGGTCCTCGCGACTTCCTCTTGGCGCTTCTTGTCGCTCTTCTGGTGCTCGAGGAAGTCCCCAATCCGGAAGGTTTGAACGTGCCTGCCGTCCGCAGTCAGCACAAATCCGGCGATGTCGCTGGGTTGCATTGCTTCACGGAGCTTGCTCGCCCGCGCTCGCAACCAGCCCATTACGCGGAAGGTTTCGGTTTCCAGCGTCTCGCTGGAATGAATCGATGCGGCCTCGAAATAGTCTTCGATGTCCTTGCCGCTCACTGCCGGCGTCGCGCGAACCGGGAGATTCCGGCGCCACACGATGGTGGTTTGCGGCTCATCCTTCACCCAGCCGCGCAACCATGGTTCGATTTCGGGCCGCCCGGTGTGCTCGGGCAGCGAGGTCATGGACCACGCATCCACGAGCGCGCGGTTCAAGGCGGGACGCAGTGGCATCGGGGAGCCGGCATCCGCGATGATGCTGAGAAGGCGGTCGTCGATGCGGGTGCGCTCGCTCAGCTGGCGGAGGGCTTCGGGGCTGACATCGAAGCGGCCATCGGCTCCTTCCTGGAGCGCCTCGCCAAAAGGTGCGCGTTGTGCCCGGATGCGTTCGAGCGCTTCGTCCGTCGCTTTCTTTGGTGCGGCTTCCACAAGCACGACCACTTCTGCCTGTCGATCTTCACCGCCGCGCCGATTCACGCGCCCGAAGCGCTGCACCATGCGTTCCCAAGCTACGAGGTCGCAGACCATGTGGTCGGCATCGAGATCCACTCCGACTTCGCCCGCCGAAGTGGCGACCAGGAACGACGGCTGGTCGCGTTGCCCTCCGTTGTCTGCGAGAAAGCCCAGTGCCTGCAAGTCTCGTTCGGCGTCGATGCGTTCCTTTACCCTGCGGGCACCAACGAAAAGCGCTGTGCGATCTGCTGCGACCGTACCCTTGGCCCTCTTGTGCAGCGCATCGCCGACCGACTGTGCTACCTCGCGCGAGTCGCAATAGACAAGGATGCGTACCGGCTGCAGCACATTGTTCTCGCCTTGCGCCAGCGCCCAGGCATGATCGGCCATTCCGTCTGCCAGCTTCTGGTCGCGGATCTCCTTCAACACTAGCCGCTTCCTGGCAAACAGACGTGCGATTGCGATGGGCTCATCGGGATTCCGAAAGTCTTTTTCCGCCAGCGCAAATGGTCTCGCAGTCGGCCTGCGTCCGGTTGCCGAGAGGGGAAGCAGCCGGAACCTGGGCACCATCACACCCAAGTCCTCACGTCTCGGTCCATACCGCCCCGCGTTGTCCGCGATCTCCGCCAGCAGGGCCTCGAAGGGCGGGACCAGATGCGCTTCGTCCAGCACCACTAGCGTATCCGCGCCCAGCAGCCCCGCGTGATAAGGCCGCATCTTGCGGCTGACGCCATAGCCTTCGAAGAGCAGACGCGAGCCGATCATGTCCACCGTGCCGACGATGATGGCAGGCTTGCTCGGGTCTTCCAGCCATTCGCGGTTGTCGACGAACTGCCCGCGCAGGGTGGAGATGGGCAGCTTCGCGTTCTCGAGACCGAGTGCGTCGGCAAAGGCCCTGATTTCCGGCTTGCCGAGGTTCTTGCGCAGGGTTTCAGCGAATTTCGTGGCTTGATCCACCACGGCACGCCTGTCCACGACATAGACCAGGCGCCTGGGTAGTTCTGGTTTGCCACGGGCCTTCATCTGCTCAGCCAGCGAAACAAGCCAGATCGCCATGACCGCCGTCTTGCCCAGTCCGGTCGGGACGCTGATGGCGGATGGCAACTCGCCCTTGGCAAAATGCTCGCCATACAGGCGCTGCTGCCAGCGCATCGGCGCATGGCCGGTCAATGTCTGGAACATGCTCGCGAAGTTCATTTGGGAAACTCTTGGTCGTCTGGTGCGGAAGTCGATGCCTCTCCAGTGGAGGGCGTAGCGTGTTGCCAGCGGAGTTGCCTCGGGGCGGTGGACGAGTTGACTTCGCGGTCACGGCAAGCCGACAACATCCAGGCACTCCCCATCCTCAGCAAGAAGGACGTATTCACCATTTCCCAGCGTGACGGCGAATCGGGCCGGCTTGCGGAATCGTTCCCCGTGCTTGCGGATGGGCAGTGGGATTCGCTCGTCGGTGATCGCAATGGGCTCTTGCGATGGAATCGATATCGCTGGGCGAGGCATCGTCTCGTGGTTGGGCATTACGGTCTCCCGTGCAAGATCTCCTCCGCATTATTCGCCCGCTGGTGACTCAGGGAGTGAGCCTGCGGCTGGGTCTTCCGCCGATCGGTAGCGTGCCGCCGCGCTGTTGAGGCACCGGGCGATCTCGCTGCGGAGCTCTTCCGGGGCGACGACTTCCACTTCCGGGCCGTACTTCAGGATATCCATCCGTAGTTCGCGTGCGTCGGAGTACGGCACCTGCAGTTCGTAGGCGTTGCCTCGCCACTGGCCGATCTGATCGGTGTGCCAGGTTTCGGCCTCGACCCAGCGCGCAGCATGGGCGGTGAAGCGCAGCACCGCCCACGCGCGGGCGGAGCCGGCGAAGATGCCGAAGCTGGCGCCGAGGTTGCGGTCGAGTTCCGCGCTTGGAACATCCTTTGCCTGCGCGTCGAGCGGCTCGGCAGCGGTGATGCGGTCGAGGGAGAAGATACGCAGATCGGCGGCGTGCTCGCACCACGCGACCAGATACCAGTTGTCGCGGTAGCGCACCAGGCGCTGAGGGTGGACCGTGCGGGTCGTGGTGCGCTCGCGTGCGCGGCCCGTGTAGTCGATGCGGAGCTGGCGCTGGCCGACTGCGGCGGCGGCGACGGTGGCGAAGCGCTCGGGATCGACGTCGCGCCGCGCTACGCTGCGCAGGAGCACGCGCGTGCTGACGGCTTCGGCGGAGGTGCCGCCTTGTTCGAGCAGTCTGCGGATGCGCGCGCGCAGAGGACCGATGTAGGGCGAGAGCAGGCCGGGCTGCACCTCTTCCAGCAGTTGTTCGCAGGCGAGCAACGCGTGGAGTTCCGATTGGTTGAACCACAGGCCGGGCAACTCGAACTCGGGTGCGTCGGCAGCGTAGCGGTAGCCGTTGGTGTCGCGATCGTAGGTGATCGGCGCGCCCATGTGCAGGCGCATGTACTCGAGGTCGCGGTTGATCGTGGCGCGCGAGGCTTCGAGCTCGTCCATCAACTTGGCGAGCGAGGGTGGCTGTCGGGACTTGAGGCAGCGATGGAGGCGGAAGATGCGTTCGGCACGGTTCATGGCGGGAGGACCGGTTTCGTAACCGATGCGAGTCGGCTAGGGAATGATGTTTGAATCATTGCCGAGGCCCATGGGCGCCGGCAAGCAAATATCGAGCGCTCGAAGTGCGGGCGCATTTCCGGTATCCACGCCCGGCGGGTGGCCGACGCGGGGAAGGGCCGTGCCGGCGGAGGTGGCAAGGCTGATAGTGGGTGTCGCGTGCTAACATCGCACGTTTTGGTAAACGCGGCCCGTCCGCTCCCAGCATGACCCAGTTCGCCAAGGAAACCCTGCCGATCAGCCTCGAAGAGGAGATGCGCCACTCCTACCTCGATTACGCGATGAGCGTGATCGTGGGGCGGGCGCTCCCCGACGCGCGCGACGGCCTCAAGCCGGTGCATCGGCGCGTGCTGTTCGCGATGCACGAACTGTCCAACGACTGGAACCGCGCCTACAAGAAGTCGGCGCGTATCGTCGGCGACGTCATCGGTAAGTACCACCCGCACGGCGACACCGCGGTGTACGACACCATCGTGCGCATGGCGCAGGACTTCTCGCTGCGCTACATGCTGGTCGATGGCCAGGGCAACTTCGGCTCGGTCGACGGCGACAACGCCGCGGCGATGCGATACACCGAGATCCGCATGGCGCGCATCGGCCACGAGCTGCTGGCCGACATCGACAAGGAGACGGTGGATTTCGGGCCGAACTACGACGGCTCGGAGAAGGAGCCGCTCGTCCTGCCCGCGCGCATCCCCAACCTGCTGATCAACGGCTCGGCCGGCATCGCGGTGGGCATGGCGACCAACATCCCGCCGCACAATCTGGGCGAGATCGTCGATGCCTGCCTGAAGCTGCTCGCCGAGCCGGATACCGACATCGAGGCGCTGATCGACATCGTCCAGGCGCCGGACTTCCCCACCGCCGCCCTGATCTACGGCCTCGCCGGCGTGCGCGAGGGCTACCGTACCGGCCGCGGGCGCGTGATCATGCGCGCGCGCACTCACTTCGAGCCGATCGGCAAGACCGACCGCCAGGCCATCGTCGTCGACGAGCTGCCCTACCAGGTGAACAAGCGCACCCTGCAGGAGCGCATGGCCGAGCTGGTCAACGAGAAGAAGATCGAGGGCATCAGCGAGATCCGCGACGAGTCCGACAAGTCGGGCATGCGCCTGGTCATCGAGCTCAAGCGCGGCGAGATGCCCGAGGTGGTGCTCAACAAGCTCTTCAAGCACACCCAGCTGCAGGACAGCTTCGGCATGAACATGGTGGCGCTGGTCGACGGCAAGCCGCGCCTGCTCAACCTCAAGCAGATGCTGGTGTGCTTCCTCGAGCACCGCCGCGAGGTCGTCACCCGCCGCACCATCTTCGAGCTGAAGAAGGCGCGCGACCGCGGCCACGTCCTCGAAGGCCTGGCGGTGGCGCTGTCCAACGTCGACGAGATCATCGCGCTGATCAAGGCCGCGCCCACGCCGGCAGATGCCAAGCGCGAGCTGATGGCGCGCGAGTGGCGCTCGGCGCTGGTCGAAGAGATGCTGTCGCGCGCGCTCGCCGACAGCTACCGGCCGGAAGGGCTGGATCCGCAGTATGGGCTGCAGGCCCAGGGCTACCGCCTGTCCGAGACCCAGGCCCAGGCGATTCTGGAACTGCGCCTGCAGCGCCTGACCGGCCTCGAGCAGGACAAGATCGTCGGCGAATACCGCGAGGTGATGGATATCATCACCGACCTGCTCGACATCCTCGCCCGCCCCGAGCGCATCACCGCGATCATCGTCGAGGAGCTCGGCGCGATCCGCAACCAGTTCGGCGACCCGCGTCGCTCCGAGCTGGTGATGAACACCGCCGAGATCAACATCGAGGACCTGATCACGCCCGAAGACATGGTCGTGACCCTGTCGCACACCGGCTACTTCAAGCGCCAGCCGCTCGCCGACTACCGCGCCCAGCGCCGCGGCGGCCGCGGCAAGCAGGCGACCTCGATGAAGGACGAGGACTTCATCGACCACCTCTTCGTCGCCAACACCCATGACACGGTGCTGTGCTTCTCCAGCCGCGGGCGCTGCTACTGGCTGAAGGTGTACGAGGTGCCGGAGGGTACGCGCAACTCGCGCGGCAAGCCGATCGTGAACCTCTTCCCGCTGGTGGAAGGCGAGAAGATCACCGCGGTGCTGCCGATCAAGGAGTTCGACGAGGAGCACTTCGTGTTCATGGCGACCTCCGAGGGGACGGTCAAGAAGACCGCGCTCAGCTCGTTCTCCAACCCGCGCAAGGCCGGCATCATCGCGGTCAACCTGGACGACGGCGACCACCTGATCGGGGTGGCGATCACCGACGGCCAGTGCGACGTGATGCTGTTCTCGGATGCCGGCAAGGCGGTGCGCTTCGCCGAGACCGACGTGCGCCCGATGGGCCGCGACGCGCGCGGCGTGCGCGGCATGATGCTGGAAGACGGGCAGTCCGTGATCGCGATGCTGGTGGCCAAGGACGAGTCGCAGTCGGTGCTGACCGCGACCGAGAACGGCTACGGCAAGCGCACCCCGGTCGCCGAATACACCCGCCACGGCCGCGGCACCAAGGGCATGATCGCGATCCAGACCAGCGACCGCAACGGCAAGCTGGTGGCCGCGGTGCTGGTCGAGCCGAGCGACGAGATCATGCTGATCTCGACCGGCGGCGTGCTGATCCGCACCGGCGTCGAGAGCATCCGCGAGATGGGCCGCTCGACCCAGGGCGTGACCCTGATCAACCTCGACGAGGGCACCTGGCTCGCAAGCGTGGAGAAGGTGGCCGAGTCCGAGTCGGACGAGAGCATGCGCGTGAGCGGCGAGGGTGCCGCGGGTGGCGAGGAAGCCGCCAGCGACGCCGGCGCTGCGCCTGCGCCGGGCGAGGGCGACGCCCCCGCCGCGGGCGAGGAAGGAGAAGCCTGATGAGCCGCGTGTGGAACTTCAGCGCCGGCCCCGCGGCGCTGCCCGAGGAGGTGCTGCGCCAGGCCGCCGACGAGATGCTCGACTGGCACGGCAGCGGCATGGGCGTGATGGAGATGAGCCATCGCGGCAAGGAGTTCACCGCGATCGCCGCCCAGGCCGAGGCCGACCTGCGCGAGTTGCTCGCGGTGCCGGCCGACTACCGCATCCTCTTCATGCAGGGCGGGGCGATCGCCGAGAACGCGATCATCCCGATGAACCTGATGGGCGAAAAGCGCGTGGCCGACTACGTGGTCACCGGCTCGTGGTCGCAGAAGTCGCAGAAGGAGGCGCGCAAGTACGCCGAGGTGAACATCGCGGCCTCCTCCGAGGCGGGCGGCTTCGCCTCGGTGCCGGCGATGGCGGAGTGGAAGCTCTCCGCCGATCCGGCCTATGTGTTCACCTGCACCAACGAGACCATCGGCGGCCTCGAGTACCCCTTCGAGCCCGACCTCGCGCAGATCGGCCGCGCCGAGGTGCCGGTGGTGGCGGACATGTCCTCGCACATCCTGTCGCGGGTGATCGACGTGTCGAAGTACGGCCTCATCTTCGGCGGCGCGCAGAAGAACATCGGCCCGGCGGGCCTCACCATCGTGATCGTGCGCGAGGACCTGCTCGGCCATGCGATGCCGCATTGCCCCACCGCCTTCGACTTCAAGACGGTGGCCGACAACGGCTCGATGTACAACACGCCGCCCACCTACGGCATCTACATCGCCGGCCTGGTCTTCCAGTGGCTCAAGCGCCAGGGCGGCGTGCCCGCGATCGAGGCGCAGAACGTCGCCAAGGCGAAGCTGCTGTACGACTTCCTCGACGCCAGCGATTTCTACGAGAATCGCATCGAGCGTGCCTGCCGCTCGCGCATGAACGTGCCCTTCTTCCTGAAGGACGAGGCGCTCAACGACGCCTTCCTCGCCGAGTCGAAGGCCGCCGGGCTGGTGCAGCTGAAGGGCCACAAGTCGGTCGGCGGCATGCGCGCGTCGATCTACAACGCGATGCCGATCGCAGGCGTCGCCGCGCTGGTCGACTTCCTGCGCGACTTCGCCGCCCGCCGCGGCTGAGGCCGCGCGGGGCAGGGCGAGGCGGAACGGAAATACGGAACAACATCAGGACGCAAGCCGGAGGGGCCACGGGCCGAGCATGAGCGACGAACTGCTGAAACTGCGCAACGAGATCGACCGCATCGACGAGGAAATCCTCGCCCGCCTCGCCGAGCGCGCGCGCTGCGCGCAGCGCGTGGGCGAGATCAAGCGCGGGGTGATGTACTACCGCCCCGAGCGCGAGGCGCAGGTCCTGCGCCGCCTGGCCGAGCTCAACCCCGGCCCGCTGTCCGCGGACGCGGTGAAGACCATCTTCCGCGAGGTGATGTCGGCCTGCCTCGGGCTGGAGCAGCCGTTGCGCGTGGCCTACCTCGGCCCCGCGGGCACCTTCTCCGAGAGCGCCAGCCGCAAGCACTTCGGCTCCGCGCCCAACCTCCTGCCGATGGCGGCGATCGACGACGTGTTCCGCGCGGTCGAGGCGGGCAACGCCGACTACGGCGTGGTGCCGGTCGAGAACTCCACCGAGGGCGCGGTCGGCGGCACGCTCGACCTGCTGCTGGCCAACCCGCTCAAGGTGTGCGGCGAGGTGCGGCTGCGCATCCACCAGCAGCTGATGTCGCGCGCCGAGGGCATCGGCGCCGCCCGCCGCATCTACTCGCACGCGCAGTCGCTCGCGCAGTGCCACGAGTGGCTCAACCGCAACCTGCCGCACCTGCCGCGCATCCCGGTGGCGAGCAACGCCGAGGCCGCGCGCATGGCCTCCGAGGACCCCGAGTCCTGCGCCATCGCCGGCGAGGCCGCGGCCCAGCTCTACGGCCTCAACATCCTCGCGCCCAACATCGAGGACGACCCCAACAACACCACCCGCTTCCTGGTCATCGCCGACCACGACGCCGGGCCTTCGGGCAAGGACCGCACCTCGCTGGTGTTCTCCGCGCCCAACCGCCCGGGGGCGATCCACAGCCTGCTCGAGCCCATGGCCCGCCATGGGGTCGACATGACCAAGCTGCAGTCGCGCCCGGCGCGCTCCGGGTTGTGGGAGTACGTTTTCTACGCCGACATCAACGGCCATCGCGACGACCCCGAGGTGGCCGCCGCGCTGCGCGAGCTCGACGAGCGCGCCGCCTTCGTGAAGATCATCGGTTCCTATCCGGTCGCGGCGATCTGAGCCCGGCCCCGATTGCACACCAGGCCCGCGCGCGAAGTGCGGGCCGCAGCAGGAGACGACCCATGAGCATTGCCAGCCTTGCCCCCGACTACATCCGCGCGATCATGGCCTACCAGCCGGGCAAGCCGATCTCGGAGCTCGCCCGCGAGATGGGCATCGCCGAGGAGAGCATCGTCAAGCTCGCCTCCAACGAGAACCCGCTCGGCATGAGCGCGCGTGCGCGCGACGCCGCGATCACCGCGATCGGCGAGATCTCGCGCTATCCCGACGGCGGCGCGTTCGCGCTCAAGAAGGCCTTGTGCGCGCGCTTCGGCGTGGAGCCCGCGCAGCTCGTGATCGGCAACGGCTCGAACGACATCCTCGAGCTCGCCTCGCAGGCCTTCCTCGCGCCCGGGCTGTCGGCGGTGTATTCGCGCCACGCCTTCGCGGTCTACCCGCTCGCCACCAACGCGCGCGGCGCGCGCGGCATCGAGGTGGCGGCGAAGAACTTCGGCCACGACCTCGACGCCATGGCGGCGGCGATCGAGCCGCAGACCCGCGTGGTGTTCATCGCCAACCCGAACAACCCCACCGGCACCTTCGTCCCCGGCGCCGAGCTCGAGGCCTTCCTCGCCAAGGTGCCGCGCCACGTGCTGGTGGTGCTCGACGAGGCCTACACCGAATACCTCGCCCCCGAGCAGCGCTACGACTCGATCGCCTGGCTGGCGCGCTTCCCCAACCTGCTGGTGTCGCGCACCTTCTCCAAGGCCTACGGCCTGGCCGGCCTGCGCGTGGGCTACGCCATCGCCCACCCCGAGGTGGCCGACCTGATGAACCGGGTGCGCCAGCCCTTCAACGTGTCCTCGGTGGCGCTCGCCGCGGCCGAGGCGGCGCTCGACGACGACGAGTTCCTCGCCCGCAGCGCCGAGGTCAACCGCCGCGGCATGGCCCAGCTCGTCGCCGCCTTCCGCGAGCTCGGCCTGGAGTGGATCCCCTCGGCCGGCAACTTCGTCACCTTCAAGGTGGGCGACGCGATCGGGGTCAACCAGGCGCTGCTGCGCCAGGGCGTGATCGTGCGCCCGATCGCCGCCTACGGCATGCCGCACTGGCTGCGCGTGTCGATCGGCCTGCCCGAGGAGAACACGCGCTTCATCGAGGCGCTGCGCCAGGCGCTCGCCTGATCGAGGGGCGGAGGATGGCGCACATCGGCAAGCTGGTCGTCTGCGGGGTCGGCCTGATCGGCGGCTCCTTCGCGCTCGCGCTGCGGCGCGCGGGGGCGGTCGGGCGCATCGTCGGCATCGGCCGGCGGCGCGAGGTGCTCGAGCGCGCGTGCGCGCTCGGCGTCATCGACGAGATCGCCGAGGGCTGGGCGGATGCGCTCGACGGCGCCGATCTGGTGCTGCTCGCCGCGCCGGTGGGGCAGACCGACGCGATCCTCGCCGCGATGGCGCCGCACCTGCGCCCCGGCACGGTGGTGACGGACGCCGGCAGCACCAAGCGCGACGTGGTCGCCGCGCTACGCAGCCACCTCGGTGGTGCGCTCGCCGACGTGGTGCCGGCGCACCCGATCGCCGGCGCCGAGAAGAGCGGGGTCGAGGCCGCCTTCGCCGAGCTCTACATGGGCCGCAAGGTGGTGCTGACGCCGCTGCCCGAGAGCCGCCCCGAGGCCGTGCAGAAGGTCCGCGACGCCTGGGAGGCCTGCGGCGCCAACGTCGTCGGCATGACGCCGCAGGAGCACGACCGCGTCTTCGCCGCGGTGAGCCACCTGCCGCACCTGCTCGCCTTCGGCCTGGTCGACGACCTTGCCGGGCGCAGCAACGCGCCGCTGCTGTTCTCGCACGCGGCGAGCGGCTTCCGCGACTTCACCCGCATCGCCGGCAGCCACCCCGAGATGTGGCGCGACATCTGCGTCGCCAACCGGGTGGCGCTGCTCGAGGAGCTCGACGCCTACCTCGGCGAGCTCGCCCGCCTGCGCATGATGCTGGTCGAGGGCGACGGCGACGGCCTGGAGGCGGTGTTCGAGCGCGCCCGGCGCGCCCGCAACGCCTGGGCCGAAGGCCTGCCGATCCGCACCGCAGAGTGAGACCGGCGCTTTTTCCTGTCCCGCGGGGCAGGCCCCGTTTTCTGAGGTCATGATGGAATTTCTCGATCTGCCCCCGATGCTGGGCGCCGTCGGCAGCGTCCGCCTGCCTGGCTCGAAGAGCATCTCCAACCGCGTGCTGTTGCTCGCTGCGCTCGCCGAGGGCGAGACCGACATCCGCGACCTGCTGCTGTCCGACGACGTCGAGCGCATGCTCGAGGCCTTGCGCGCGCTCGGTGTCGACTGGCGGCGCCAGGGCGACAGCCTGGACTACCGCGTGCGCGGCGTCGGCGGCCCCTTCCCGGTGAAGACCGGCGATCTCTTCCTCGGCAACGCCGGCACCGCGTTCCGGCCGCTCACCGCGGCGCTGGCGCTGTCGGGCGGCGAATACCGCCTGTCTGGCGTGCCGCGCATGCACGAACGCCCGATCGGCGACCTCGTCGACGCGCTGCGCCAGCTCGGCGCCGACATCACCTGCACCGCCAACGAGGGCTACCCGCCGCTGCACCTGAAGCCGGCGACGATCCGCCCCGGCGGCGTGGTGCGCGTGCGTGGCGACGTCTCCAGCCAGTTCCTCACCGCGCTGCTGATGGCCTTGCCGCTGACCGGCGTGGAGACCACGATCGAGGTGGTGGGCGAGCTCATCTCCAAGCCTTACATCCGCATCACCCTCGAGCTCATGGCGCGCTTCGGCGTGCAGGTGCGACAGCAGGGCTGGGAGCGCTTCGTGGTGCCGGGTGGCGCGCGCTACCGCAGCCCGGGCACGGTGTTCGTCGAGGGCGACGCCTCGTCGGCGTCCTACTTCCTCGCCGCCGGCGCGATCGGTGGCGGGCCGGTGCGGGTGGAGGGCGTGGGCCGGACCAGCATCCAGGGCGACGTGCGCTTCGCCGAGGCGCTCGAGCAGCTCGGTGCGCGCATCACCCTGGGCGACAACTGGATCGAGGCTGCGGCCCCCGCGGGCGGCGTGCTGAAGGCCTTCGACCTCGACCTCAACCACATCCCCGACGCGGCGATGACGCTCGCGGTGGCGGCGCTGTTCGCCGACGGGCCGTGCCGGTTGCGCAACATCGCGAGCTGGCGGGTCAAGGAGACCGACCGCATCGCCGCCATGGCCACCGAGCTGCGCAAGCTCGGCGCCGCGGTGGAGGAGGGCACGGACTACCTGGTGGTGCAGCGCCCGCAGCGCCTGCAGCCGGCGGCGATCGACACCTACGACGACCACCGCATGGCGATGTGCTTCTCGCTGGCGAGCCTGGGCGGCTGCCGCGTGCGCATCAACGACCCGAAGTGCGTGAACAAGACCTTCCCTGGCTACTTCGAGGCCTTCGCGCGGGTGGCGCAGCCGGTGCCGGTGCTGGCCATCGACGGCCCCTCGGCCTCGGGCAAGGGCACGGTGGCGGCGCGCGTCGCCGAGGCGCTGGGCTGGCACTACCTCGACAGCGGCTCGCTCTATCGCCTGGTGGCGCTGGCGGCGACGCGCGCGGGCGTCGCCTTCGAGGACGAGGCCGGCGTGGCCGCGCTCGCCGCGACGCTGCCGGCGCGCTTCGAGGGCGGGCGGGT
>NZ_AMXF01000053.1 GCF_000310225.1 Thauera phenylacetica B4P | reverse complement strand
CGTGGCCTATGTGCGTTGGGCTGCCTGCTTCACGCAGAGACCTGCCACAGGACCAGCTACGCCATGAGTGTCTCTTGTGGGTCGTTACCGCCAGTTCGATGGACTGAAGACCTGTCGTTCGATAGTTCCGAGTATCAGATCGTCGCCTGGAGCGCGCTCTGACCCTCGCTCGACACGGGTCCAAGGCACTTGCTCCTGTCAAGACTGCTCTGGTCGGGAAAGTGCATACGAGTCGGGCCGCACTCAATCGATTGCTGCATGTGGCTGACACCAGCCTCGCGCTCACACTGCTCAGCAGTGCAGCCGAGGCGCTCGGCAAGAACCTCCGTATCGAGCTGGCCTGACACGCGGTCACAAGACCTGCTGGCGCTGCACTAAAACGCCTGAAGGCGCGACTTTGCACTCCGGCGTCCCCCCGGGCAGATTCAACTCAGGGTCGCTTGCGCAGGGCGGCGGCCAGGCCGGTCAGCACGTCGGCGATTCGGGCAACCGTTTCCGGTTCGGGCAAGGGCAGCTTGAGACGGGCCTGGCCGCTGTGCGCGTCGCGCTCGACCCAGGGGTCCAGGCTGGCGACGGGGACGGCGAGTCTGCGATGCGGGCATGGGGACTGGGCTGGTGCAAGTCGGGGGAGACGAAATATAGCCCACTCGGCGCCCGCGCCGGGGCCTCCATGCCGCCGCCTTGCCGGCCGGCCTTATGCTCACGATGTGTCTTACACCCGCGGTCGTGCCTCTATCGCCAGCTTTGCGATGTAGCCCGAGCGCGTTTCACCCGCTGCCCGGGCGCGGGCGTCGAGGCGGGCGAGCACGCGTCGCGGCAGGGTGATGTTCACGCGTTCGGCCTTGTCGTCCAGGATTGCCGGGTCGACTTCGGCCACCGCCCAGATCCAGCCCGCAAATTCCGGATTTGCGCGATGTGCCTCGATGCGGGTAGGGGCAGGAATATCGCCACCCTCGTCCATCACCGTCTCGATCCAGGCGGCAATAGCCTCCTTCGCGTTCTCGATGGCTTCGTCGATGCCGCTGTCCGCGGCAGAAAAGCAGCCCGGCAGGTCTGGTACCACCACGCCCCAAGCGTGATCTTCGTCGCCGGGCTCGATCGCAATCGGGTATTTCATGGTCATCTCACTTGATGTCTGCGAGCTTCATCAGCTTGTGGGTCAGACCTTTACCAAGGTCTTTGCGCGGGTGTGGCACGCTGATGTGGCCGGGTTTGTTCGGGTGTCGGAAAACGTGGTGCGAGCCCCGCACGTTAGCCAAGGTCCAGCCGTCGCGTTCCAATAGCTTGATGAGTTCCGCGCTGTTCATGATGTGTATTATACGCACGACAATCTTCCGGCGCGGATCGCTTCCATCGACGCCCCCGGGAACCTTCCCCCCCGTTCCATGAGTCCGACGCCGATCCCCGCCTAAAATGGCGCCTCACGTCTCGGCCTCCCGCCCCATGTCCGTTTCCGACACCCGCTACACCCCGATCGACGCCCCCGCCTCGATCGCCGACGCCATCCGCATCCGCGGTGCGCGCCAGAACAACCTGCGCAACCTCTCGCTCGACCTGCCGCTGAACCGCCTGACGGTGGTCACCGGCGTGTCCGGCTCGGGCAAATCCTCGCTGGTGTTCGACACGCTGTACGCCGAGGGCCAGCGGCGCTACGTCGAGACTTTTTCGCCCTACGCGCGCCAGTTCCTCGACCGCATGGACAAGCCGCAGGTGGATCGGATCGAGGGCGTGCCGCCGGCGATCGCGATCGACCAGACCAATCCGGTGCGCACCTCGCGCTCGACGGTGGGCACGATGACCGAGCTCGCCGACCACTTCAAGCTGCTGTACGCGCGCGCGGCACACCTGCACTGCCGCTGCTGTGGCCAGCCGGTGCGGCGGGATTCGGCCGACAGCATCGCCGCCGACCTGCGGGCGCGCGCGGCGGCCGAGGGCGATCCGCGGCTGGTGGTGTGCTTTCCGGTGACGGTGCCGTCGAACTTCAGCGAGGCGGAGGTGACCGGCCTGCTCAACGCGCAGGGCTACACCCGCATCCAGGAACGCATCGCCGCGGGCGGCGCCGAGGGCAACGACGTGCTGCAGGTGGTGCAGGACCGCTTCCGTGCGTCGAGTGCAGAGGATGCGCGCCTGGCCGAGGCGCTGGAGGCGGCGCTGGCGCGCGGCCATGGGCGGCTTGCCGTGTATGCGTCGGGCGAGGGGGTGAAGGCCGAGAAGACGCCGGGCGAGGCGGTGTGGCGTTATTCGTCCGGCCTGCATTGCGCGGACTGCGACATCCACTATTCGGAAGCCACGCCCGGCCTGTTCTCGTTCAACTCGCCGATCGGCGCCTGCGAGACCTGTCGCGGCTTCGGGCGGGTGATCGGGGTGGATTTCGGCCTGGTGGTGCCGGACGAGTCGAAGACCCTGGCCGAAGGCGCGGTGAAGCCGTGGCAGACCGAGAGCTATCGCGAGTGCCAGGCCGACCTCGAGAAGATGGCGAAGAAGTATGGCGTGGCGATGGACATCCCGGTGCGCGATCTGCCCCCGGAGCATCGCCAGTGGCTGTTCGAGGGCGACCCGAAGTGGAAGAACTGGGACAGCTCGTGGCCGCGTTACTGGTACGGCGTGCGCCACTTCTTCGACTGGCTGGAGACCAAGGCCTACAAGATGCACATCCGCGTGCTGCTGTCGCGTTATCGCAGCTACACGGAGTGCCCGGCCTGCCACGGGGCGCGCTTGAAACCCGACGCCCTGCTCTGGCGCCTGCCGACCAGCGGGCAAGGATGTAGGAGCGGCGGCAGCCGCGAACAGGACGTCGATGACGGCCGTGCCTTCGGAGCCGCCGTCTTCGCGGCTGCCGCCGCTCCTACAGGGGGGGCACCAAGTGCCCGCGAAGACGGCAAGGTCGGTGTGGCGAATGCGGCGGGGGGGGCGGTTGCGGGCAGGTCCGGCCTCGCCATCCACGAGCTGATGGCGATGCCCGTCGATCGCATCCGCGAGGCCATCGCCGCGCTCGCGCTACCGGGCGTGGCGGACGAAGCCACCGAGCTGGTGCTCGGCGAGATCCGCAGCCGGCTCACCTACCTGGCCGACGTCGGCCTCGGCTACCTGACCCTGGACCGCCAGTCGCGCACGCTGTCGGGCGGCGAGGTGCAGCGCATCAACCTGACCACCGCGCTCGGCACCTCGCTGGTCAATACCCTGTTCGTGCTCGACGAGCCCTCGATCGGCCTGCATCCGCGCGACATCGGCCGCATCCTCGGGGTGATGACGCGCCTGCGCGATGCCGGCAACACGCTGGTGGTGGTGGAGCACGACCCGCAGGTGATGGTCGCCGCCGACGAGCTGCTCGAGATCGGCCCCGGCCCGGGCGAGCGCGGCGGCGACATCGTCGCGCGCGGCACGCCGGCCGAGATCGCGGCCAATCCCGATTCGGTGACCGGGCCCTGGCTGGCGGGGAAGAAGCGCATCGACGTCGATCGCCCGCCGCGTCCGGTGGAGGCCGCCACGCCGCGGCTGAAGCTGGCCGGCGCGCGCCAGCACAACCTGCGCGACCTCTCCGTCGGCTTTCCGTTGCAGCGCCTGACCTGCCTGACCGGCGTCTCCGGCTCGGGCAAATCGACGCTGATCCAGGACGTGCTCTTCCCGGCGCTGGCCAAGCATTTCGGCGAGGCGACCGAATCGCCGGGGATCTTCGATCGTCTCGAGAATGTGGATAACTTGCGTGGCGTGGTCATGGTGGACCAGTCGCCGATCGGCAAGAGCTCGCGCTCCAACCCGGTGAGCTACGTCGGCGCCTGGGACCCGATCCGCGCCCTCTACGCCGCCCTGCCGGAGGCGAAGCAGCGCGGCTACACCCCCGGCACTTTCAGCTTCAATGCCGGCCACGGGCGCTGCCCGACCTGCACCGGCTCCGGCTTCGAGCACGTCGAGATGCAGTTCCTGTCCGACGTGTGGCTGCGCTGCCCGGACTGCGACGGCAAGCGCTACCGCTCGGAAGTGCTTGAATTGCAATGGAACGGGCTGTCGGTGGCGGACGTGCTGGCGCTCACCGTGCATGAGGCGCTGGACGTGTTCCGCGAGCATCCCAAGGTGCTCGCCGCGCTCGCGCCGCTGGCCGACGTCGGCCTCGACTACCTGCGCCTCGGCCAGCCGGTGCCGACGCTGTCGGGCGGCGAGGCGCAGCGCCTCAAGCTCGCCGGCCACCTCGCCGAGGCGGCGCAGAGGAAGCCTGTACGCAAAGCCAGTGCTGTGGATAAGTTTGGGAATAAAGCGGGGGACAAGACGAACGGACTTGCCGTGCGGGCTGGCATAGGCACCCCGGGCGGGGTCTCGTGGCAGACCGAGCCAGCCGAGCCCGGCCTGCTCTTCCTCTTCGACGAGCCCACCACCGGCCTGCACTTCGAGGACGTCGCCACGCTGCTCGGCGCCTTCGACAAGCTGCTGCAGGCCGGGCATTCGCTGATCGTCATCGAGCACAACCTCGACGTGATCGCCGCGTCGGACTGGATCATCGACCTCGGCCCCGAGGGCGGCGAAGGCGGCGGCGCGGTCGTGGTCGAAGGCCCGCCCGAGGTGGTGCGCGCACACGCGAGCTCGCACACCGGCGCCGCGCTGCGCGACTACGCCGAGGCGCTGAAGGAAATAGGGGACAGACCCCAATTTGCCAGGCACCCCGTTCCCGTTCCCGGCGAGCGCTCGTGTAGGAGCGGCGGCAGCCGCGAACCTGCCTCCGGGAATGATGGCGCTGCCGTCGGCGCCATGTTCGCGGCTGCCGCCGCTCCTACGGGGGGGCTCGTTGCGGCGGAGCCGCGGGTGGAATACCGCCCGCTCGCCGCCCCGGCGATCGAGATCCGCCACGCCCGCGAGCACAACCTCAAGAACGTCAGCCTGAAGATCCCGCGCGACCAGTTCACCGTGATCACCGGCTTGTCCGGCTCGGGCAAGTCCACGCTGGCCTTCGACATCGTCTTCGGCGAGGGCCAGCGCCGCTACCTGGAATCGCTCAACGCCTACGCGCGCCAGTTCGTGCAGCCCGCGAGCCGACCCGACGTGGACGGCCTGTTCGGCATCCCGCCCACGGTGGCGATCGAGCAGCGCACCAGTCGCGGCGGGCGCAAGAGCACGGTGGCGACGCTGACCGAGATCCACCCCTTCCTGCGCCTGATGTACGTGAAGCTGGGCACGCAGTTCTGCCCCGACTGCGACGTGCCGGTGACGCCGCAGAGCTTCGAGGCCATCGTCGCGCAGGTCCAGCGCGAGCTGCGCGGCGCCTCGGTCGAGGTGCTGGCGCCGCTGGTGGTCAACCGCAAGGGCCTGTACACCGACCTCGCCAAGTGGGCGCGCGGCAAGGGCCACGCGCAACTGCGCGTCGATGGCGAATACCTGCCCACCAACAAGTGGCCGCGCCTGGACCGCTACAAGGAACACAACATCGAGCTGCCCACCGGCATGGTGGTGGTGCAGCCGGAGAGCGAGGCCACGCTGCGCGAGTTCGTGCGTCAGGCGCTGGACATCGGCAAGGGCGTGATCAAGGTGCTCGAGATCGGCAAGCTCGGCGCCCAGCCGATCACCTTCTCCACGCTGCGCGCCTGCCCGAGCTGCGGCACCGGCTTCCCCGAGCCCGATCCGCGCCTGTTCTCCTACAACGCCAAGCACGGCTGGTGCCCCAAGTGCTATGGCACCGGGCTGAAGACCGCGGCGCGCATCGAGGACCCGGACGCGCTCGACCTCGGCGATGCGGAAGAAGTCATCGTCGGCGACGAGCCCTGCCCGGCCTGCGACGGTGCGCGCCTGAACCCGGTGGCGCGCGCGGTGCGCTTCCGCGCGCTCGGGCTGCATCAGCTCGCGGCGCAGCCGGTGGATAAGGCGGCGGGCTTCTTCGCCGAGCTGGCGCTCAACGAGCGCGAAACCGACATCGCGCGTGACCTCGTCAGCGAGATCCGCGGGCGACTTGCCTTCCTGCAGCATGTCGGCCTCGGCTACCTGGCGCTCGACCGCGCCGCGCCCACGCTGTCGGGCGGCGAGGCGCAGCGCATCCGCCTCGCCGCCCAGCTCGGCTCCAACCTGCGCGGCGTGTGCTACATCCTCGACGAGCCCACCATCGGCCTGCATCCGCGCGACAACCGCCTGCTGCTCGACACCCTGGAAGCCCTGCGCGACCGCGGCAACACGCTGCTGGTGGTGGAGCACGACGAGGACACCATCCGCCGCGCCGACCACGTCATCGACCTCGGCCCCGGCGCCGGCGTACGCGGTGGTCGGGTGGTGGCCGAAGGCACGATCGCCGACCTGCTCGCCGCGCCCGAATCGGCCACCGGCGAATGCTTCCGCCACCCGCTGCAGCACCCGCTGCGCCCGCGCCGTGCGGTGGCGCTGGAGAACCCGGCGATCCGCATCGAGAGCGCGAACCTGCACAACCTGCGCGACGTCGACGTGCGCATCCCGCTCGCGCGCCTCACCGTGGTCACCGGCGTGTCCGGCTCCGGCAAGTCCAGCCTCGCGCGCGACGTCATCCACGCCAACCTGCGCGCACGCCTCGGCGACCCCGAGGCCACGCGCGCCCGCCGCCGCGGCCAGGCGCAGCCGGAGGCGGTCGACCAGCCCCTGGTCGGCTGCGCGGCGATGCCCGGCTGGCACCAGGTCGGCCGCGTGCTGGAGGTCGACCAGACCCCGATCGGCAAGACGCCGCGCTCCTGCCCGGCGACCTACGTCGGCTTCTGGGATGCGATCCGCAAGCTCTTCGCCGACACCTTCGACGCCCGCACGCGCGGCTGGAACGCCTCGCGCTTCTCCTTCAACACTGGCGCCGGGCGCTGCCCGGTGTGCGACGGCGCGGGCCAGACCACGGTCGAGATGAGCTTCCTGCCCGACGTGAAGACGCCCTGCGAGGGCTGCGGCGGCGCGCGCTTCAACCCCGAGACGCTGTCGGTGCGCTGGAAGGACCGGACGGTGGCCGAGGTGCTGGCGATGCCGGTGGACGAGGCGGTGGACTTCTTCTCCGCGCATCCGGCGATCGCCCATCCGCTGCAGCTGCTGCAGGACGTCGGCCTCGGCTACCTGACCCTGGGCCAGCCCAGCCCGACGCTGTCGGGCGGCGAGGCGCAGCGCATCAAGCTGGTGACCGAGCTCGCCAAGGTGCGCCGCCGCCCTGGCGATTCCGAGGACACCGGCGGCGTGCCGCTGCCGGCCGACAAGCACAGCCTCTACGTGCTCGACGAGCCCACCGTCGGCCTGCACATGGCCGACGTCGACAAGCTGATCCACGTGCTGCACCGGCTGACGGACGCCGGCCACACCGTGCTGGTGATCGAGCACGACCTCGACGTGATGGCCGAGGCCGACTGGCTGATCGATCTGGGCCCTGAGGGCGGCGACGGCGGCGGCCGCGTGGTGGCGGAAGGTCCGCCCGAGGTGGCGATGGCGACCCCAGCCTCGCACACCGGCCGCCACCTGCGCGAGTTCCTGGCGCAGCGCAAGGCCGGATGATGCAGCGCAGCGGAACCTGTGCTGGATGGCGCAGTCATTCAGGATGAATTTCAGGGAAGGAATACAACATGCGCAAAGTAAGAGTCTGGGATCTGCCCACCCGTCTGTTCCACTGGCTGCTCGCCGTGCTGGTGGTGGCGGCCTACATCACCGCCCAGATCGGCGGCAGCCTCATCGAATGGCACGGCCGGGTCGGCATCGCCATCACCGGGCTGCTCGCCTTCCGCCTGGTGTGGGGGGTGATCGGTTCGACCTATGCCCGCTTCGCCGACTTCGTGCCCGGTCCGGCCCACCTGTGGGCGCACCTGCGCGGGCACTGGAGCGGGCTCGGCCACAACCCGCTCGGTGCGCTCTCGGTGCTCGCCCTGCTCGGGGTGATGTTCTACCAGGCGGTGACCGGCCTGTTCTCCAACGACGAGATCGCGTTCTCCGGCCCGCTGCGCGCGCTGGTGAGCAGCGACACCGGCGACTGGCTGTCCGGCCTGCATCGGCAGAACTACTGGCTGATCATCGTGCTGGTCGGGCTGCACGTGTCGGCGGTGCTGTTCTACGCGCTGGTGAAGAAGGACAACCTGGTGCGCCCGATGATCACCGGCATGAAGGAGGTCGACGAGGCCGACGCCCGGCCCGCGGAGGGCGGCGGCGCCGTGGCGCTCATCGTCGCGCTGGCGATCACCGCCGCGGTGCTCTACGTCGCCACCGGCAGTTTCATCGAACCGCCTCCGCCGCCACCGCCGGCGGCGTGGTGATGGAAAGGTTCGCGGCTCGCGCGTCCCTGCAGGAGCGGAGCAAGCCGCGCGCCCCTGCGTAAAACGGCGAAGCCACCTCGCAGCGTGGCTTCGCCGTTCAAGCGCCTTACACCTGACGCCTCACACCTCACTCCATCCGATACTTGTCGTGACAGGCCTTGCAGGTCTCGCCGGTCTCGCCGAAGGCCTTCTGCACCGCGGCCTTGTCGCCGGTGGCGGCGACCTTGGCGAGGTTGGCGGCGGCGTTGTTGAAGTCGGTGGCGAGCTTGCCGACGTTCGGCATTTCCTGGAAGAACTCCGGCTTGACGCGGGTCTTGCGGTCGCCGATGTCCTTCTCGGTGCCCGGGCCGTACAGCGCACCCATACCCGAGCCGGCGATGCCGGCGATGGCGGTGGCGGCGGCCTGGACCTGCTGGGCGTTGTATTCGCCCTCGAGGTTGGCCTTGATCTTGCCCATGTTCCAGCTCATGAAGCTGTAGCCGGCCTGGCGGAACTTGATCTGGTCCTCGGGCTTGACCTGGGCCGAAGCCGCGGTGGCGAGGGTAAGGGAGAGGATGCCGAGGGCGATCGCTTTTTTCATCGTGAGCCTCCTGAGTCGGGGGGTTAAGGAAGGAACAGAGCTTGCGGGGAACTGCGCAGACCAGGATGCGCCGCGCCAGTTCCATCGTTGTTGCATGCCGGATTTCGCCTGCCAGCACCAAGCTTATATCAGATTCGGTTGATATTCCTTCGTCCGCCCTTGTTGCAGCGCGGAAGCTGTGCGCTCAAGCCGGGGCGTCTGCGGCCGTAAGGAAGGAGTAGAGGGTGCCTGTCCGCACGCCGCCGACCGTCCGCAGGACCGCGAGAACCAAGATGATCCGCTTTTCCGATACCCCGATATGGCTGCGCCTGACCGGCGCGATCTGGCTGATGATGGTGGCCGCGTTCGGCAGCATGATCGTCTGGGAGACGCGGGTGAACCGCGACATGGCGATCGAGCAGGCGAAGGACTTCGCCGGCACGGTCAACGAGATGACCATGGCCGGGCTCACCGGGATGATGATCACCGGCACCGTGGCGCAGCGCGACGTCTTCCTCGACCAGATCAAGGAGCTCAGCGTGGTGCAGGACCTCGAGGTGATCCGCGGCGAGGCGGTGAGCCGGGTGTTCGGCGCCGGCGGCGCGCTCGACGCGGCGCGCGACGCCGACGAGCGCCTGGCCCTGGTCGAGGGGCGCAGCACGATGCGGGTCGAGCACGACGCCGAGCATGGTGAGCACCTGCGCGTGGTGATCCCCTCGCTGGCCTCGCCCGACTGGCTCGGCAAGGACTGCATCGCCTGCCACCAGGTGGCGCAAGGCACGCCGCTCGGCGCGGTGTCGATGCGCATCTCCCTCGACAAGGCCAACGCCGCGGTGCTGGCGTTCCGCGACCAGAGCGCGATGTTCGCCGCGCTGGTGTCGATCCCGCTGATCCTGTTCATCTACCTCTTCATCACCCGCTTCGTCACCCGTCCGCTCGATGGCCTCAACCAGGGCCTGGGGCGGATCGCCGAGGGTGGGGGCGACCTGCGCCTGCAGCTGCCGGTGCGCGGTCGCGACGAGATCGGCCGTAGCGCGCGCACCTTCAACGACATGATGGGCACGCTTGGCGGGCTGGTGCGCCAGGTCGGCGACTCGGCGAGCGCGGTGACCGAGGCGGCGAGCCGGCTCGCCAACGATGCCGAGGCGGTCGCCGAGAGCTCGCAGCGCCAGAACGAGAGCTCGATGGGCGCGGCCAGCGCGGTGGACGAGATGGTCGGCAGCATCTCCGCGATCGCCGAGCACGCCGAGGCGGTGCGCGAGCGCTCGCATGACAGCCTGGAGCGCTCGCGGGAGGGCCAGCGCAGCCTCGAGCGCCTGGTCGGCGAGGTGGGCGAGGTCGAGGCCGCGGTGCGCCAGATGGCCGACGCGGTGGTCGCCTTCGTCGATTCCACCCAGGCGATCTCGCGCATGACCAGCGAGGTGCGCGAGATCGCCGAGCAGACCAACCTGCTCGCGCTCAACGCCGCGATCGAGGCCGCGCGCGCCGGCGAGCAGGGGCGCGGCTTCGCGGTGGTGGCCGACGAGGTGCGCAAGCTGGCGGAGAAGTCCGCGCGCTCGGCGGGCGAGATCGACCAGATCACCCGCGAGGTGGCCCGGCGTTCGAGCTCGGTGCGCGGCGCGCTCGACGACGGCCTCGGCCACCTGGCCTCCAGCCGGCAGATGGCCGACGCGGTGATGCAGGTGCTGGGCGCGGCGAACTCGCTGGTGGTCGAGGTCGGCGAGGGCCTGGACCGTATCGCCGGCGCCACCGGCGCCCAGCGCAGCGCGAGCGAGTCGGTCACCGCGCGCATCGGCGAGATCGCCGGCATGGCGCGCAGCAACAACGACGCGCTCGCGCACACGGTGCAGTCGGCGCGCGAGCTCGGCGAGCTCGCCGTGCGCCTGCAGGAGTCGGTGTCGCGCTTCCGCTTCTGAGCGCGCCCGCACGGTGGATGTGAAAAGGGCGGGAACCGTCGCCCGTCCCGCCCTTTGCCTGCAAGCGGCTCAGTGGGGGGCGATCACTCCAGGCGCACCGGCACGAAGATGCGCGCCTCGCCGCGCTGGATCAGCAGCGCGAAGCGCTTGCCGGCGCGCTCGAGCTGGGCGCGCAGCTCGGCGACGCTCAGCACCGGCTGGTTGTTGATCGCCAGGATCACGTCGCCGCGCTGCAGGCCGGCGCGCGCGGCGGCGCCGTCGGCGCCCTCCACCATCACCCCGCCGCGCAGCTGCAGGCGGGCGGTCTCCTCCGCGCTGAGCGCGCGCGCGCTGAGTCCGAATTGCTCGCCGAGGCGTTCCACCTGGCTGGGCGCGGGCGCGTTGCCGGCCACGGTCTCGGCCTTGAGCTCGTCCAGGGTGGCGGCGACCTCGCGGCTGCGGCCGTCGCGCCACAGCTCGAGCTTCACGCGCGTGCCGGGGCGCTTCTCGCCGATCACCCGCGGCAGCTCGGCGGAGTCGTCGATGCGGCGGCCATCGACCGCGAGCACCACGTCGCCCGCCTGCAGCCCGGCCTTGTCGGCGGCGCTGCCCGGCTCCACGCTGGCGACCAGCGCGCCGCGCGGGTCGGTGAGACCGAAGGATTGCGCGAGGTCCTTGTCGACGTTCTGGATGGCGATGCCCAGCCGCCCGCGCTGCACGCGGCCATGGCTGACGAGCTGGTCCTTGATGTTCATCGCCACGTCGATCGGGATCGCGAACGAGATCCCCATGAAGCCGCCCGAGCGCGAGTAGATCTGCGAGTTGATGCCGACTACCTCGCCGGCGAGGTTGAACAGCGGACCGCCCGAGTTGCCCGGGTTGATCGCCACGTCGGTCTGGATGAACGGCACGTAGGTCTCGTCGGGCAGGCGGCGCGCCTTGGCCGAGATGATGCCGGCGGTGACCGTGTTGTCGAAGCCGAAGGGCGAGCCCATCGCCACCACCCACTCGCCCACGCGCGCCCGGTCGGGGTTGCCGATCTTCACCGCGGGCAGGCCGGTGGCGTCGAGCTTGAGCAGGGCGACGTCAGTGCGGCGGTCGATGCCGACCACCTTGGCCTTGAACTCGCGCTTGTCGATCAGGGTGACGGTGACCTCGGAGAGCTCGGCGTCGCCATCCTCGCCGGCGACGACGTGGGCGTTGGTCAGCACGTAGCCGTCCTGGCTGACGATGAAGCCCGAGCCGATGCCCTGGCGGGCGCGCGGCCCCATGCCAGGCTGGCCGGGGAAGCCCGGCATCGGCACGCCGAAGCGGCGCAGGAAGTCGTAGAAGGGGTCGTTGGCGAGGGGGTTCTCGCCCGCCGTGCCCTGCGCGGCACGCTGCACCACGCGGATGTTGACCACCGCGGGGCCGACCTGCTCGACCAGGTCGCCGAAGTCGGGCAGGCCGAAGCGGTTGGGCGAGACCATCGAGGGGGCCGCCGCCTGGGCGTGCGCGGCGGGGAGGACCGAGGCCTGGGGGAAGATCGTGCCGAGCGCGAGCGCGACGGCGGTGACGGTCAGGAATTTGCGCATGTTGTTGGGCATCCTTGTTCGGCAACGGAGAGGTTCGGCGCCGGTGCCCCGGCGGCCACCTGTCGTGGACGCGGCGGGGCGCGCGCCGTTCCCGGTGAAACCTGCGTTTTCACATCGGGTCGGGCGCGGGCGCTTCAAGAGGGTACGCTCAGAAAGTCGTCTCCAGCGCCACCCAGGCCTGGCGGCTCACCTGGCTGGCGGGCCGTCCGGCGAACTCGGCCTGCATCTGCAGGGGGCGGTTGGCGAGCTCCTGGTGGCGGCCGAGCAGGTTGATGCCGGTCAGGCGCAGCTCGACGGCGTGATCGAGCACGCGCAGGCTGCGCGCGACGCTCCAGTCCAGCGTGGTGTAGGACGGCACGGTGTAGTCGTAGCCCGGCACATAGCTGAAGCCGGCGTCGATCGGTCCCATGCGCAGCACGCTCAGCATCGAGCGCCACGCCCCGGCGCGCTGCAGCCAGCTCAGGCTGGCGCTGTAGGGGGCGACGTTGCGGCGGATGCGCGGGTCGTCGACGTCGCGGTCGATGAGGCTGTGCGAGAGGATGAACTCGGTACCGCGCCAGGGCTTGAGGTGGAGCTGGGTCTCGATGCCGTTCAGCTGCACGCGGCCGGCGTGGTTTTCCCAGCGCGTGCTGCCCAGCCCTCGCGCGATCGCATCGGGGAGTTTGCCCTCGATCGGCCAGTTGGCGGGAACGGAGTTGCGCACGATCAGGTCTTCGATGCGCTCGCGGAACAGGCGGACGTCGAGCGTGCTGCGGCCTTCGCCGAAAACGCCGAGAAAGCCGATCTCGCTGGCGTCGATGCGCTGGGGGCGCAGGTCCGGATTGGGGTATTGCCGGCGCTGCACCAGCTCGTCCTTGTCGTCGATGATCCTTACGTCGACGTTGCGTTCGAAAAGATCCGGCTGTCGCCATGCGCGCGAGTGGCCGATGCGCCAAGTGAGACGAGGAGCGGCCTGCCAGTTCAGGAACACGCGTGGCGCGAGCCGGGCCTCGTCGCCCTGCAACTGCTCCAGCATGCCGCCCGCGTTCCACAGGAAGGCGGTACCCGTTCGCAGCTCGAGATTGGCGAACAGGCGGTGTTCGTCCCGCGCGTGCTTTGGGCGCTCGTGATACCAGAATGGCGATTCGTGCTCGATGCGCTTCCATTCCGCGCCCCACATCAGCCGTTTGGTCTCGTCCACGCGCTCCCGCCGCTCGATCTCCAGGTTGTACTGGACGAGGCTGGCGCTGTTGCCCACCGTGCCGAGCAGGCGTTCGGGGAAGGCATTCGCCAGTTTCCCGCTGTTTGCTGCGGAATCGTAGCGCCAGAGATCGTCGCGACTCTGCCGGCTCCAGTAGGCCGACACCTGTATTGCGTCGTCCTCGGGGCCGTTCCGCCACCGCAGATGCAGGGATCGGTTGGTGTCGCGCCCCTCCCGCTGGCCCGCGATGTCGAAGAGCGAGCCGGCGTATCCGAGCTCGTGGGTGCTCTCGGCGATACCGCCGATCAGGGCCAGTTCGTTGTGCTCGTCCACGCGCAGGTCGGCGTGCAGGTTCAGCACGTCGGTGCGGCGGCCGTCGTACAGGTCCTCGAAGCCCTCGTCTTCCTCGTGGTGGGCGCCGACGCGCAGGCTCAGCGGCCCCGCCTGTGCGGCGTGGCGCACCCCGGCATCGAGGATGCCCGGCCCTCCCGTGGCGAGCTTCAGGCGGGTGCCGGGCGGGCGGCTGGCGTCGTCGGTGGTGATGTTGACCACGCCGAGGAAGGCGTTGGAGCCATAGGCGGCCGAGTTCGAGCCGCGCACCACCTCGATGCGCTCGATGTCGCCCGGCAGGGCACGCTCGGCGCTGGCGGCGAAGGATGGAGTGAGCGAGGCGCGCCCGTCGACCAGCAGCTGCATCTGCACCGGGTAGTCCATGCCCAGGCCGTGGTAGGTCACCCACTGCACGTTGCCGCGCTCCTGGCCGACCTGGAAGCCCGGCACCAGGCGCAGCACGCGCGCGAGCTCGCGGTAGCCGGTGGCGGCGATCAGGTCGGCGTCGATCACGCTGACCGCGCCCGGGCTGTCCTGCAGCGGCTGGGCCAGGCGCGAGGCGCTCAGCACCACCGGCAGGGGTTCGAAGAAGGGGTCGTCGGACGACGCCCCGGCCGCGCTGGCCGCCAGCGGCAGCAGCAGGACGAGGGCGACGCGGTGCGGGCGGAGAGGCATCGGAAGCGGGCGGCTACGCGTAATGCGCAAGTATACCGAGTGTGCTTTCGGGCGCGCAGCAACGATCAGTCGGGGTAACATCGGACACCGTCGATTCCGGGTGCAAGCCCAGCCATCGTGTCGAAGCCATGACCCTGACCGATCTGCGTTATCTCGTCGCGCTCGCCCACGAGCGCCATTTCGGCCGCGCCGCCGAGAAGTGCCACGTGTCGCAGCCCACGCTGTCGGTGGCGGTGAAGAAGGTCGAGGAGGAACTCGGGATCCAGCTCTTCGAGCGCAGCGCCTCGGAGGTCAAGATCACCGAGACCGGCCGGCGCATCGTCGCGCAGGCCGAGCGCGTGCTGATGGAGGCGGGCCAGATCCAGGAGATCGCCGCCGCCGGCAAGGACCCGCTCGCCGGCCCGCTGCGCGTGGGCGTGATTTACACCATCGGGCCCTACCTGCTGCCGCGGCTGATCCCGCGCGTGCATCAGCTCGCGCCCAGGATGCCGCTGATCATCCAGGAGAACTTCACCGCCCGCCTGGCCGAGGCGCTCAAGCGCGGCGAGCTCGACGTGATCATCATCAGCCTGCCCTTCGACGAGGCTGGGGTGGTGGCGCAGCCGGTGTACGACGAGCCCTTCCGTGTGCTGATGCCGGCCGGGCATGCGTGGAACGCGGAGAGCGAGATCGACCCGCTGCATCTCGCCGACGACCAGCTGCTGCTGCTTGGCGCCGGCAACTGCTTCCGCGACCAGGTGCTGGAGGTGTGCCCGAGCTGCCGCAACATCGGCGGCCTGCAGCGCACGCTCGAGGGCAGCTCGCTCGAGACCATCCGCCACATGGTCGCCACCGGCCTCGGCGTCACCGTGCTGCCGAGCTCGGCCGCGGACGAGATGGCGGCGCAAAACCCCTTGGTGGCGGTGCGGCCGTTCTCGCAGCCGGAGCCCTCGCGCCGCGTCGCGATCGCCTGGCGCGTGACCTACCCGCGCAGCGGCGCGATCGACGTGCTGCGCGCGGCGATCCTCGACAGCGCGCTGCCGGGCGTGACGCCGGTGGGGCGCCCCTTGCCGCTCGGGCAGGTGCCGTGGGTGGATCCATGATGACAATTTTTTATCGGATCCATCGGGACAATCGGTTTGATCAATGTATCCCTCTGGCGCTAACATGAAGCGCATACCCCTGCGGGCTGCGTAAAGCCTGCCATACACAGGAGAACCAGCATGGAAATCGATATCGGCATCAAGGAAAAGGACCGCGCCAAGATCGCTGAAGGCCTGTCGCGCCTGCTCGCGGACAGCTACACCCTGTACCTCACCACGCACAACTTCCACTGGAACGTGACGGGGCCGATGTTCAACACCCTGCATCTGATGTTCGAGACGCAGTACAACGAGCTCGCGCTCGCGGTGGACGAGATCGCCGAACGCATCCGCGCGCTCGGTTTCCCGGCGCCGGGCACCTATAAGGAATTCCAGAAGCTCACCAGCATGGCCGAGCCGGAAGGCGTGCCGAGCGCGCAGGAGATGATCCGCCTGCTGGTGCAGGGCCAGGAAGCGGTCGTCAAGACCGCGCGCAGCATCGCCCCGGTCGCCGACAAGGCGAGCGACGAGCCCACGCTCGACCTGCTGACCCAGCGCATGCAGGTGCACGAGAAGACCGCCTGGATGCTGCGCAGCCTGCTCGAGGGCTGAGCGCTCGTCAGGCCGCTGCACGGAACACGACGGACCCGCTGGGTCCGTTGTGTTTTCGGCTCGCGAATCACGTTGCTTCCACGAGCGCCCTTGGGATTTCGGCGGGCGCGAACGGGCGACTGCGCCGATCTGCTCCGCCGCCTTCGCGGCTGCCGGCGCTCCTGCACGAACCGCCACGCGCCCTCAGCCCCCTGTAGGAGCGGCGGCAGCCGCGAAGGGTGCCGTCCGTCGGGGGACATGGTCGCAGGTCATTCCGCGCGGCCGCCTTCGCGCCTGCCGAAGCATCGCGCTCGACCGCCTCCTTGTAGGAGCGCCGGCAGGCGCGAAGGCGGCGCCCGGGCTGCGATGCTCCCGGGTGCGCCGGACTACCCGGCCTTGGCCGCGTTGAGGCGCTTGACCGCGTTGACGAAGCGCGACAGCGACTCCGACAGCACGCCGCGCGGGATCATCACCTCGATCAGCTGGAAGCGTCCGCGCGTGGCGATCGCCTTGTCGAGCGCGCTCTTCAGCTCGGCGCGCGTGCGCACGCGCACGCCATCGCCCCCCATCCCCGCGGCCATCTGCGCGAAGCCCCAGTCGTCGAGGTCGTTGAAGCCCGACTCGGGCTGGAAGGTGCGCAGCATCTCCCAGCTGGCGTTGTTGAACAGCAGCACGATCGGGTCCCAGCCGTAGCGCCGGCAGTTGCCGAGCTCCCAGCCGGTCATCTGGAAGGCGCCGTCGCCGACCAGGATCAGCGGCCGCTGTCCGGTGGCCGCCTGCACGCCGAGGCCGGCCGGCACGCCGAAGCCCATGGTCGCGTAGTAGCCGGGCGCGACCAGCGCGGTGTGCTCGATGTCCATCGCGGTGAACAGGCAGTCGCCCATGTCGGAGGCGATCGGCAGCTTTCCATGCTCCGCCATGAGATCGTTCACCGCGCAGGCGATGTCGGCGGGTGCGATCGTCGCCGCGTCCGCCTGCATGCCGCGCGGGAAGGCGGGGCGGTCCACGCTGAAGTGCGTCTCGGCCGGCGGTACCCGCGCGAGCAGGCCCTCGACCAGGGCGTCGAGCGGGATGTCGGCGTAGGTGTGGTAGCCCATCGTGACCCGCGCCTCGAGCGCCTGGATCGTGCGGCGCAGGTCGATGTGCTTGCCGGACACGGCGAAGTTGGTGTCCGAGATGATCACCCCGAGCAGGAACAGGCCGTCGGAATCCTCCACCAGCGCGCTCACCTCGGGCAGGCCGGCCAGCCCCATGTAGGTGCCCATCAGCGGGGCGTCGTGATCGGCGAGCAGGCCGCGGCCCATGAAGCTGGTCACCACCGGGATGCCGAGCCGGCGCGAGAGCTCGGCGACCTTGTCCTCGAGGCCGAAGCGGCGCACCTCCACGCCGGCCATCAGCACCGGCGTGCGCGCCGCGCGGAGGTGGCCGAGGATCTCGTCCACGCAGGCCGCGAGCGCATCCGCATCGACCGCGCGCGGCGCCTCGCGCAGCACCGGCGCGCACGGGCGGGCGACCATGTCGCGCGGGATCTCGATGTACACCGGCAACGAGTTGCGCACGCAGTTGCCGAGCACACGCGCGATGTCGGCCGGCGCGCGCGCGGCGTCGTCCAGCCGCACCTGGTCGCAGGTGATCTCCTGGAAGATGCGGAACTGCGAGTCGAGCGTCTTGGCCTGGTGGTGCAGCAGCAGCCCGGACTGCGACTCGCCCAGCCCCGGCCCGCCGGAGAGGACCGCCAGCGGCGACTTCTCGGCATAGGCGGCGGCGACCGCGTTGATCATGTTGAGCGCGCCAGCGCCGTAGGTGACCGCCGCCACCCCGATTCCGCCTTGGACGCGCGCGGCCGCGTCGGCGGCGAAGCCCACGCCGGGCTCGTGCGACAGCGTGTGCAGCGGCAGGATGCCGGTCTGCTCGATGATGCGGAAATACGGCAGGGCGAAGTCGCCCGGGATGCCGAAGATCTGTCGCGCGCCGTGGTCGACCAGCGCGTGCAGCAGCGACTCGGTCAGGTTCATGTTCGTCTCCGCCTCGTTGTGGTGAGGAGGATTATGGGTGGCCTGCTCCGCAATGTGTTCGCATCATGGAGGTATAGAATCGTCCGATACGCACGGTTCGTGCATTTTTAGGTCAGATGATGACTACCCTGAGCATAGATCGCCACGACCTCGCACTTCTCGACGCCTTGCAGCGCAGCGGCGAGGCGACCAACGCCGCGCTTGGAGAGACCGTGCACCTGTCCGCCTCGCAGGTGAGCCGCCGCCTGCAGCGCCTGCAGGAGGCCGGGCTGATCACCGGCTACGCGGCCCTGCTCGACCCCGCCGCGCTCGGGCTGGACGTGATCGCCTTCGCCCACGTCGTGCTCGAACGCCACGGCGGCGTGCGCACCGAGGCCTTCGAGGAGGGGGTCGCGGCCTTGCCGGAGGTGCTCGAGTGCTTCTCGGTGAGCGGCAACGCGGACTACGTGCTGCGCATCGTCGCGCCCGACCTGGCCGCCTTCTCCGAGCTGATGATGAAGCGCGTGCTGCGCCTGCCCGGCATCGCCAACATCAAGACCGACATCGTGCTCGGCAAGGTCAAGCAGACCCACGTGCTGCCGCTCGAGCACATCGCCCGCCCGAGCCGGCCTCGCCGCGGTGTGCGCTACAGCGCGGGCTGAAGCGCTCCCGTAAAAAGCGCCGCCGCTTTCGCGCCTGCCGGCGCTCCTACATGAAGCAACGCGCTTCCGGCCCGCCCTGTAGGAGCTGCGGCAGCTGCGAACCCGGCGATCCGGCAATCGACGCGCGTGCAGAACTCCACCGCCCTTTTCGCGCCTGCCGGCGCTCCTACATGAAGCAACGCGCTTCCGGCCCCCCCTGTAGGAGCTGCGGCAGCTGCGATCGCGGCGGTCCGGCGAGCGACGCGCATGCAGGGCTTCCACCGCCGCATTCGCGCCTGCCGGCGCTCCTACATGAACCACCGAGCATCCCGGAGCCGCCTGTAGGAGCTGCGGCAGCTGCGAACCCGGCGATCCGGCGAGCGACGCGCATGCAGGGCTTCCACCGCCGCATTCGCGCCTGCCGGCGCTCCTACATGAACCACCGAGCATCCCGGAGCCGCCTGTAGGCGCTGCGGCAGCTGCGAACCGGGCGATCCGGCAAGCGGCGCGCGTGCAGGGCTCCACCGCCGCGTTCGCGCCTGCCGGCGCTCCTACAGGAACCGCCGCGGCTTCGGAGCCCATGCAGGAGCGGCGGAAGCCGCGAGGGGGGCGGTTTGTCTTGTGACGCGGAGGATGCAGCCGGCGGCGGCGGAGCGTCTCAGCTCGCCTTGCGCGCAGGTGCGCGCTTGCGCGGTGCGGCGGCTGCGGCGGCTGCGGCGCCCTCGCCTGCGGCTTCGTCGCCCTTGGCCGCGGCGGTCTTCGCACCTGCCTTGGGCGCCTTGGCCTCGAACTCGAAGCCGACCTTACCGTCCTTGCCGCGCACCAGGAAGGCGGAGAACTTGCGCCGCGTGCGCGCCGACACGAAGCCCTTGAGCAGCTCGGTCTTGCCCTCGGTCAGCAGCTTGGCCATCTGCTCGCGCTCGATCGGCTGCTGCAGGATGATCTTGCCGGAGCGGAAATCGCAGCTCTTGCCCGGGCCGACCGACTTCTCGCACACATAGGCCATGCCGTGCTCGAACACGCGGCTGGTGCACTTCGGGCAGGCGCCGACCGGCTCCTGGGCCGAGAAGTCCACCGCCTCCGCCTCCTCGCCCTCCTTGGGCTGGCCGAAGTCGAAGGTGGGCTGCTTGTCCTCGTTCAGCACGATGTCGGCGTTGAACAAGCGCCCCATCTTGTTGCGGAAGCCGAGCAGCGGGCCGACCTTGCCCGCGCGCAGCAGGGTCTCGATCTCGTCGTACTCGAACTGGCGGCCGGCGACGATCTTCCAGGTGCTCCACTCGCAACTCTGGCAGGCGAACTTCTTGTAGTTCTCCTTCACCACGCCGCCGCACTTGGGGCACGGCGTCTGCAGCGTGACGAACTCGCCGGGCACGGTGTCGGACTCGTAGCGCTTGGCACGCTCGACCACCTCGCGCGTCATCTCGGCGATCTCGTTCATGAAGGCTTCGCGACTGAGCTTGCCGTGCTCCATCTGCGCGAGCTTGTATTCCCAGCCGCCGGTCAGTTCCGGCGAGGTCAGCGCGGTGACGCCCAGGCCCTTCAGCAGCGTGATCAGCGAGAAGGCCTTCGCGCTCGGGATCAGCTCGCGGCCGTCGCGGTGGATGTATTGCTCGCTGATCAGGCCCTCGATGATCTGCGCGCGCGTGGCCGGGGTGCCGAGGCCGCGCTCGGCCATCGCCGCGCGCAGCTCCTCGTCGTCCACCATCTTGCCGGCGCCTTCCATCGCCGACAGCAGCGTGGCTTCGTTGAAGCGCGCCGGCGGCTTGGTCTGCAGCGACTTGACCACGATGTCCTCGGTGGACACCGTCTCGCCCTGCTTCACCGCCACCAGTTGCGGCGCGCCGCCTTCCTTCGTGTCCTTCTCATCGTTGGCGGCTTCCTTGCCATACACCGTGAGCCAGCCCGGATTGACCAGCACCTTGCCCTCGGTCTTGAAGGCCTCGCCCTCGACGCGGGTGATGCGGGTGGTGATCTGGTACTCGGCCGCGGGATAGAAAACCGCCAGGAAGCGCTTGGTGACCAGGTCGTAGATCTTGTGTTCGGCGTCCGACAGGCTCTTGGGCAGCGCCCCGGTGGGGATGATGGCGAAGTGGTCGGAGATCTTGGCGTTGTTGAAGATGCGCTTGTTGGGCTTCACCCAGCCCTGCCTGGTGATCTCGTTGGCGAAGGGCGCGTACTGGTCGGGCAGCGTGCGCATGACCTCGCTCACGGTGGCGAGATAGTCCTCGGGCAGGGCGCGCGCGTCGGTACGCGGGTAGGTCAGCACCTTGTGCTTCTCGTACAGCGCCTGCGCGAGCTGCAGCGTAACGCGGGCGGAGAAGCCGAAGCGGCCGTTGGCCTCGCGCTGCAGGCTGGTGAGGTCGAAGAGCAGCGGCGACAGCTGCGTGGAGGGCTTGGCCTCCTCGGTGACCACGCCCGGCTTGCCTTCGCACTTGGCGCGGATGGCCTCGGCCCGGGCCTTGTCCCACAGGCGGAAGGCGGTGGCGTGCTCGTCGCCCTCGGGGCGCTTGAACTTCTCGTCGAACCAGCGCCCGGGGTATTCACCGGCGACGCAGCCGAAGCGCGCTTCCAGCTCCCAGTAGTCGCGCGACTTGAACTTGCGGATGCGGTCCTCGCGCTCCACCACCATCGCCAAGGTCGGCGTCTGCACGCGGCCCACCGTGGTGAGGTGGAAGCCGCCGGTCTTGGAGTTGAACGCGGTCATCGCGCGTGTGCCGTTGATGCCGATCAGCCAGTCGGACTCGGCGCGGCAGATCGCGGCGTTGCGCAGGCCCTCGACCTCCTGCGCGGCGCGCAGGTGGGCGAAGCCGTCGCGGATCGACTGCGCGGTCATCGACTGCAGCCACAGCCGCTGCATCGGCTTCTTGCTGCCGGCGTGCTGGGCGATGAAGTTGAAGATCAGCTCGCCCTCGCGGCCCGCGTCGCAGGCGTTGATGAGGCCGGTGACGTCCTTGCGCTTGATCAGCCGCGTGAGCAGCTTCAGGCGGTCCTCGGTCTTCTCGATCGGCTTGACCGCGAAGTGGGGCGGGATCACCGGCAGGTGGGCGAAGGTCCACTTGCCGCGCTTGACCTCGAACTCCTCGGGCAGGGTGAGCTCGAGAAGGTGACCCACGGCCGACGACAAGACATATTCGTCGGACTCGAAGTAGTCCTTCTCCTTGGTGAAGCCGCCCAGCGCACGGGCGATGTCCTGCGCGACGGAAGGCTTTTCCGCGATGATCAGTTGCTTGCTCATGCTAGACGGTCAACGAGGGTCGCGCCGCGAGGGCGCGTGGGTTCGGAAGCGGCGGATGATACGGACGGCCCGCCGGGACAGGCAAGCCGAGCGGGTGGACCGGTCAGTGCACCGTGGGTTCGTAGGCCCAGTCGTCTTCCTCGGTCAGCAGCTCGTCCACCATCAGGGTGTCGATCGGCTCTTCCTGCTGCCACAGCACCATCAGCACGATGACCTTGAGCCGGTTGAGCGTGATGTTGAAGTCGGCCAGCGCCATCGCGCGCTCGATGATGAGCTCGCGGTGGGCGGTGCCGAGCACGCCGGCGCTCTCGAGCAGGCTCAGGAAACCGCGGCAGCGGCCGTCGAGCAGCGTCTGCTCCTCCTCGGCGTAGATGCGCACCGACCCGGCCTGCGGCGCGGTGCCGGGGTGGATGTCGCGGGCGACGCGGCGCAGGCCGGCGAGCCACTCCAGCGCCTCGGAGATGTCGTCCTGCTCGAAGCCCGCGGCGGACAGCTTGCGGTTCAGCAGCTCGCCTTCCGGACAGGCGTCGGCGTGGATGTAACTCTCGAAGAGGTATACGAGGATGTCGAACAAGGCGGCCTCTCATGGATCGGCAGGGGAGGCGGAAGAGCCGTACCCCCGCTGGGGTGGGGGGCGGCGGCTCGCGGCCGCTCTTTCAGGTGATGCGCTGGAAGCGTCCGCCGGGCAGCTTGGCCAGGCGCCCTTCCAGTTCGAGTGGCAGCAGGATGGCGTACAGGGCATCGACCGTCAAGCCGCAGCGCGCGGCGATCGTGTCGAGGTCCGTCGGATCGTGGCCGATCGCATCGAGCACGTGCGCGGTCTCGTCGCCGAGCGCGAGCGCGGCCTGCGGGGGTGCCTCGGCCGGCGCGGCGGGCTCCGTGCCACGCCGGCGGCG
>NZ_AMXF01000052.1 GCF_000310225.1 Thauera phenylacetica B4P | reverse complement strand
AGCGCCCGCCCCGCTTCGCCCGGGGCGCGACCCCGCCCCCTCCGCGAGCCGCGCCCCGCAGCCCTGCCCGAAAGCGATCACGCCCCCAGCCAGTCCCGCCTCAGCTTCGCCGCCGCGCTGTCGGCGCGCGCGGCGAGCTTCAGCTCCTGGCGCTCGGCAGGCGCCACCGCGAGCACTGCGCGAAAGCGCATCAGCTCGTCGCGCCGGAAGAGGTGCAGTTCGACCTCGTCGCCGGCGCGGCGGCGGGCGAGCAGATCGTCCAGCGCCTTGGCGTTCGCGACCCGGAGCCCGTCGAGCGCGACCAGCACGTCCCCGGCCGCGATGCCCGCCGCCTGCGCCGGCCCCTCGTCATACACATTGGCGACCTTCGCCTCGCCACCGCCTCCGCCAAGCTTCAGCCCGAGCACGGGCGCGCCCCCCGCCGCCTCGGCGCGCAGGGTCACGCCGAAGGGACGCAGCAGGCGCGCCAGCGGCAGGTCCTCGCAGCCCTCCACCGCCTTCTGCAGCCACTTCGCCAGACGCACGCCGAGGCGTTCGCCGCCCACCTCGCGCACCGCGGCGAAGATGCCGTCCTCGGGCACGCCGACCCCCGTGAGGCCATGGCGCTGCCACAGCAGGCGCATCACGTCGTCCAGGCTCGCCGCCCCCTCGCTGCCGGCACGAAGCTGCAGGTCGAGCGCGAGCGCGATCAGCGCGCCCTTGGCGTAGTAGCTGACGATGGCGTTGGGCGCGTTCTCGTCCTGGCGGTAGTACTTGGTCCACGCGTCGAACGAGGACTCCGCCACGCTCTGCTTGAGGCGGCCGCTGCCGCGCAGCACGTTGGCGATGGTCTTGCCGAGCAGCCCGAGGTAGTCGTCGACGCCGATCACGCCGCTGCGCACCAGGGCGAGGTCGTCGTAATACGAGGTGAAGCCCTCGAAGGCCCACAGCAGCCGGGTGTGGTTCTCGCGCGCGAGGTCGTAGGGCGTGAACGCCGCCGGCTTGATGCGCTTGACGTTCCAGGTGTGGAAGTACTCGTGGCTGCACAGCCCGAGGAAGCTCTTGTAGCCGTCGGGCAGGCCCTCCATGCCCTTCCACGGCAGCTCGGCGCGGCTGCAGATCAGCGCGGTCGAGGCGCGATGCTCCAGCCCGCCGTAGCCCTCGCCCACCACCATGGTCAGGAAGGCGTAGTACTCCACCGGCGCCGGCGTGCCGAAGAGCGCGATCTGCCATTCGCAGATGCGGCGCAGGTCGGCGCACAGGCGCTCGAGGTCGCAGTCGTGGCGGCCGGTGAGCGCGATGTCGTGCGGCACCCCCGCGGCCTCGAAGCGCGCCAGCGTGAAGCGGCCCATCTCGACCGGATGGTCGATCAGCTCATCGTAGTCCGCCGCACGGAAGCGACCGAAGCGGCAGGCCTGGCCCAGGCGGCCGTGCTCGGGCGGCAGCGCGGTGACGAGCTTCCAGTCGCGACCGATCTCGCCCTCGGGGCGCTCGATGCTCACCACGCAGGACGCATCGCTGCGGCCTGCCACCGCGAGGAAGACACTCGTGCCGTTGAAGAAGCCGTGGGTGGTGTCGAGGTGGGCGGTGCGCACCGACAGGTCCCAGGCATAGACCTCGTACTGCACGCTCAGCACGCGCGCGCCCCGTACCGCCGCCGCGCGCCAGGTGTGCTTGTCGAGCTTCTCCAGCGCGCACGGCACGCCATCGGCCTCGGCGCGGATGCGCACGATGTTGCGCGCGAACTCGCGGATCATGTAGCTGCCCGGGATCCACGCCGGCAGGCTGAAGACCTGCCCCGCGGGGTCGGGCTCGGCCACCGTGCAGCTCACCTCGAAGAGGTGGGCGCCAGGGTTCGCAGGCCGGATGTGGTATTCGACCGCGGGCAATGGACGGTCATGGCGCGCCGGGGCGGCAGCGGGCGAGCGGGTGGAACGGGCGGGCATCGGCAGGCTCCGGCAGAGCTGGTCTGGAAGAGGTCCAATCGTAACCGCATGGCCGGGCGCCGGGGCTGGCGGAAACGGTGGTGTCGGCGCAAGAACGAGAACGCCCGGCGCGAGGGCCGGGCGTTCGGGTGTCTGGTGGGCGGTACTGGGATCGAACCAGTGACCCCTGCCGTGTGAAGGCAGTGCTCTACCGCTGAGCTAACCGCCCTGCCGAGGAAGCGAGAGCCGCATCCTGGTGCAGGAATTTCCGGAAGGAACGCCACCGCGGCGGTGGGTGGTGGGCGGTACTGGGATCGAACCAGTGACCCCTGCCGTGTGAAGGCAGTGCTCTACCGCTGAGCTAACCGCCCTCCCGAAAAGAGGCCGCATTTTAGAAGGCGCGCCGCCGGGCGTCAAGCACGGCATTGCAGCACGGCATTGCGCGATGCGAGGCACGGTGCGGGCGGGATGCGCGTCGATTGCTTGAAGGTCGGGCTCGCGGCTTGCGCCGCTCCTACATCGGACCAAGCCGCAACGCCCTCCCGCAGGAGCAACCGCAGGCGCGAACGCGCTGGTGGGGCTGGAGACGCGCGTCGGCGGGGACGGATGTGGTGATGTTCGCGGCTCCCGGCGCTCCTGCACTAACCGGGACCAGCTTCTGGAACGATCGCGACCACGACAAAAAGGCCGCGCGGCGGGTGCCGGGCGGCCTCTTGCTGCGAGGAGGCGCGGACGCCTCCTGGCGGTGACGCGATTACTTCTTGGTCGCGGCGCCGACGGCCTTGACGGTGGCTTCGGTCGCGGCGGCCATGTTGGCTTCGGCGACTTCAGCGGCCTGGCGGGCGGCCTTGCTGGCGTTGTCGTACAGGCTGTTGGCGGTGCTCATCGCCGAACGGACGGCCTCGAACACACCCTCGGAACCGGCGGGCGCCTGCTTGGCGGCCTGCTCGAGCATGTCGTGGAAGCGCTTGTTCAGGTCGGCGATCTGCTTCTCGAACAGGTTCGAGACTTCCTGCTGACCCTCGGTCGCGATCTCCTGGACGCTGCGGGCGTAGGCGACGGCCTTGTCGAGCATCGGCTTGGTCAGTTCGCCCTGGAGCTTGGCGAGCTGCTGCGGGTCCTTGGCTTCGGCCAGCTTGCGGGTGGTGGCGACGCTGTCCTCGAGCACCGAACGCACGGTGTTGAGGTTGAGTTCAGCCAGGCGCTCGGCGCGGGCGATGGCGCTGTTGGCGAGCGACATCATGGCTTCGAGGTTGGCTTGGCCGGCGGCGGCGAACTGCTCGGGGGTCTGGATCTTGGTCATGGCTGGTTTCCTGGGTGAATTGCAGTGGAGTCGATGAAGCGTAAAAAATCTTGCGGTCCATGCGGCCTTGTTACCCGAAACCCTTCCGGCTTCGTTTTGCGGCACCGCACAATGAAGTCGATTATAGCGCCCCGAATCCGGTCGTCAACCCTTTTTTGCTGCACTGCAGCAATTCTTTTTGCAAACCCGCCGGCAAGCGCCCGGAATCCATTCCGCAACGTCCGCGATCGTCTTCCACCCAGGTTTCAGGCGCGTGACGATGCGCTCCACCGCCCCCTCGCCGGCCAGCTCATTCCGCCTTCTTCTTGCCGGGCGTCGCGGGATCCTCCGGGTCGATGCCCCAGTCTCCATAGGTGTACCAGTCCTCGCCGAGCAGCTCGATCGGGTGCTGGGTGCGGCCCGAGCCGTTGCCGCAGCCAAGCGCATCGACCGAGCAATATTTGTCGCACCCCCAGCAGATGCGCTCGGGGTTCTTCGGATGCAGGGGAAATTTCTTCGCCATGACCACACTCTCCATTACGGCGCCCGGGACGCCGACACGCTCGACCCCGCACGGGCCACCCGACACGCGGCCGGGCGCGGCACCTCCGCGCTCAGGCCTTGCGCTCGCCCTTGAGCATCACCAGCAGCATCTTGAACTGCGAGCACGGCGCCACCGCATGAGGCGCCCCCGCGGGGATCAACAGCGTCGCACCCTCACCCAGCCGATGAAGGTCGGCGTCGACGCGCACCTCGGCCTCGCCCTCCACGCCGATCAGCAGCGCGTCGAAGGGCGCGGTGTGCTCGCTGAGGCCCTCGCCCTTGTCGAAGGCGAACAGCGTGACGCTGCCGGCGGCGTTCTTCACCAGCATGCGGCTCACGATCGCCTGCTGCTGGAAGTCGAGCATCTCCTTGAGCTTCTCGACGCGGGTCTGGCCGCTCGCGGCATTCGTTCGATCATTCATGAGTCGTTCTCCCTTGTGACGGCTATCCATCTGCAATGCTACTCCTTCGCGCGACCATGCATCCGAGGCCGCCCCAGCCCCTAAGTGGTCCGCTCGCCGGCGAAGAGCGCCGCCACCACGTCCGACTGGGTGATCATGCCGACCAGCCTGCCGTCCTCGTCGGCCACCGGCAGGTGATGCAGGCCGCCGTCCGAGAACGCACCCACCAGGTCGGCGAGCGACTGCCCGGGGCGGGCGCTGCGCACGCGCGCGCTCATGATCTCGGCGACCACGCGCGCGGTGCTCATGCGCGGCACCGGCTGCGGCTCGGGGTTATGGCGATCGATGAAGAAGTCCGGCACCGACACGATGCCGACCAGCCGGCCGCCCTCCTCGACCACCGGCAAGGCCTTGATGCGGTGGTGCGCGAGCAGCGACCAGGCCTCGCCCACCGGCGCCTGCGGCCCCACGCTCACCACGTCGCGCGACATGATGTCGGCGCAGCGCAGCGCGCCCCAGGTGCGCCGGCGCGCGTTCATCTGCGCGCGCACCATGATCTCCTCGAGGTCGTCGCGATCGACGTCGAGCACCTCGCCGAAGGAGGCCAGCGCCGCGTCGAGGTCTTCCGCACGAAAGCCGACGCGCTTGCTCGGCAGCGGATCGGCGGTGTCGTGCGGCTGCGCTCGCGTCGGCGCCAGATGCGGGTAACGTCGCCCCACCAGGTTGTTGAACAGGAAGGCGACCACCAGCATCGCCAAGGTGTTGGCGAGCACCGGCATCAGCGCGAAGCCGTAGCCGAGCTCATGCACCAGCGGGCCGCCCAGCACCGCCGTCAGCGCCACCGCCCCACCCGGCGGATGCAGGCAGCGCAGCACGAACATCGCCCCCACCGCGAGGCAGCCGGCGAGCGCGACCGCCGCGCCGGTCTCGCCAAGCCAGCGGTAGCACCCCACCCCGATCAGCGCCGACACCAGGTTGCCGGCCAGGCTCGGCCAGGGCTGCGCGAGCGGGCTCGCCGGCACGCAGAACAGCAGCACCGCCGAGGCCCCCATCGGGATGATGAACCACGGCACCTGCCCGCCCAGCGCCAGGTAGCCGATCCACTCGGTGCATCCCAGCCCCACCGCCACCCCCAGCGTCCCCAGCGCCATCTCGCGCCGCCCCGCGGACAATGCGGCGGGCAGGGAGAACAGTCGGGACAGGGACATCGGCGGGCTCCGGGCGGTGGCAGGCAACAGGTGATGCGACGAGTCGCGGTGGTCGCCGACCGATTCCGGTCCGGGCTTGTCGAGGCTTGGGGCGCCTGCGGTGCGGGCGAGCAGCCGTGCACGCGAGGCGCTTGCCGTGGCCACCTCGACGACGTCGCGCATTTACATCAAGGGTTGATATTTTAAACCGGATCGCGGGGCGGGCGAGGAAACGGGCTGTTGCAGGAGGGGCGTGCGGGCGGGTGGTGCTTCGCGATGCGCCAGGCGCGAATGCGGTGGTGACGCCGAGGCCACGCGCCCACCCGCGCGCGGAACCCCACGCCCAAGCAAAAAGGCCCGGAACGCTGTCCGGGCCTTTCATTTCGCTGAAAAATCAGCGTGTTCGTGGTGGGTGCTGACGGGGTCGAACCGCCGACATTCGCCTTGTAAGGGCGACGCTCTACCGACTGAGCTAAGCACCCGCGCTTTCCCCGACGCGGATGCCGGAGCAGCAAAGTCCGCTAGTTTACAGAATCCTTCAGCCCTTTGCCAGCGCGGAATTTCGGAACCTTGGCCGCCTTGATCTTGATGTTCTTGCCGGTACGCGGGTTGCGCCCGGTGCGCGCGGCGCGCTCGCCGACGTAGAAGGAGCCGAAGCCCACCAGGGTGACCGTTTCGTTCTGGCGGAGGGCCTCGGTCACCGCGGCGACGGTCGCGTCCAGCGCGCGCGCCGCATCCGCCTTGGTCATGCCAGCCTTCTCCGCGATGCTTGCAACCAGTTCCTGTTTATTCACTTGACCCCCTCCGGTTTTGAACTGCAATGGATGCAACCGTAGCCTTGGAATGATCGGAATACGCCACGGCTTGCGACATGACCTGCGGAACTCACGTTTTTATAGCGCGCTGAATTCCGCACTGTCAACGGCCCGCGCTGTAACCGGCAGGCGCGCGCCCCGCCCAGCGCACGATGATCTCCGCCAGCGCCGGCAGGCCCTCGCGGATCGCCACCGGACCGGGCGCGAGGATCAGCGCCGATTTCACCTCGTGCAGCTCGCCGTCGCGCACCGCCGGTACCGCCTCCCAGCCCGCGCGCGCGGCCACGCGCTCGGGGCGGAAGCGCTTGCCGCACCACGAGCCCACCACGATGTCGGGCGCCGCCCGCGCCGCCTCCAGCGGATCGGCCAGGATGCGCTGCGCCGCGCCCGGGTGGCGCGAGCGCTCGGCGAAGACGTCCTCGCCGCCGGCGATCCCGATCAGCTCCGACACCCAGCCCACCGCGCTGATCGGCGGGTCGTCCCACTCCTCGAAATACACCCGTGGCCGCCGCGGCAGCGCCGCCGCCCGCGCGCGCACCGCGTCCATCGTCGCCTCGAGTTCCGCCACCAGGGCGAGCGCCCTATTCTCCGCGCCAACGAGCCGGCCCAGCGTCTCGATCATCGCCAGGATGCCCTCGACGCTGCGCTGGTTGAACACATGCACCGCCACGCCCGCCTTGATCAGCTCGCGCGCCACGTCCGCCTGCATGTCGGAGAACCCCAGCACCAGGTCCGGCCCGACCGCGCGGATCTTCTCGAGGTCGCCGCTGGAGAAGGCGAAGACCTTGGGCTTCTCCTTGCGCGCGCGCGGGGGGATCACGGTGTAGCCACTGATGCCTGCGATGCGGTCCTCCTCGCCCAGGGCGTAGAGGACCTCGACGGTCTCGGTGGTCAGACAGACGATACGGGTGGGGAGGCGGCGCGGGCTCATGGGGGGATTATCGCCGATCGCAAGGCTCACGCCTTTTACGAAACACGCGGTTTGCAGCTCAATCGCCGCGCAAGATGCTGCACTCCCGGAACAGCCGCCCCGGCAAAGGCACGCCCAGCCGGCACCGCCTGCGCCCGCAAGCTGCTGCGCGCCTGCAAGAGCCCGCCCAGCTCGGCAAGCTCCGCCGCATGCTCGGGGTGATGCTGCAGCCGCTGCAGGAACTCCTCGCCGCTCCCCTTCTGATGCTGCTGCGCATCGACCTGGTAGGCGAGCATCTGCAGCAGGCGCCGATCGCGCTCGTCCCGCACCCGGTAGACCACCTCCGGCTCGCGCAGCGCGCACAGCAGATCGGTTCGCGCCGGGTCGTCGAACGGGCGTTTGCCGACGAGTCGCTGGCGTGCTCGGCGGTCGGATCGCCGGGCGCGGTGCGCGAGGGACTGCAAGCGCTGATCGAACGCACCGCCGCGGACGAACTCGTCCTCACCGCGCAAATCTTCGATCACGCGGCGCGACTCAAGTCCTACGCGCTGATTGCGGAGGCGTGGTGGCTCCCGAGGACCAAGACTGCAGGGCTCGGTGCAGACGCATGAGCGGGCGGGAAATTCAGCTAACCCGGCTTGCAGCGCGTGGCGAGGCCGGGCGCCATTCCGGATTCAATGCGCCATAAATTGCGTACTCAATTCATCGACATGCAGAAAGCAATGAGCCTGCGCATCGGCATGCTTGAGCTGCGCGCCAAGCTCGCCGAGTACCTGGAATCGTCCACTCCGATCGAGGTCACTCGCCTCGGCCAGACGATCGGCCTCTACATTCCTGTACCCAAGCACCCCAATCAATCGGAGCGGGCCGCGCTCATCGAAGCGGGACGGCGAATGCAGTTAGAGATGACCCGCCTCGGGATCACCGAAGACGAGTTGCCGCTCGATTTCAAGGCCTGGCGCAAGAACCAGAATGCAGCATAGGCGGCTCGTCATCGACGCCAACATCCTGATCCGCGCGGTCTTCGCACGGTCGAGATTTACCTTGCTGCAACGTAAGGCAGGAAACAGCGCAACTTAAGCCGCAAGGAGCGCCGCCCCAAGCGTCGCGGACTTCCACACCTCACGCCTGCTGATCAGACGTCGGCAGCCGTTCCAGCGTGAAGCGGTCGTAACCCTGCAGCACCAACTCGCGCGTCTTCGTCACGTCGACCTCGACCGCTCCGTTGAAGACGCCGAGCCCGCTCAGGATGTCGCGCGCCTCACCGAAGCCCTTCTCGAAGCCACCGCGGATCACGTCCATGAAATCGCGCAGCACGGCTTCGGGATCATCGTCGGGACGGCGCGCGGCGTAGGCCTCGAAGAACGCGGTCGACATCGACACGATGCGCCCGGCGGTCGCCTCGGCGGAGTTGTCCTGACCCATCGCGTTCTGGATCGCATCCGGGCCCAAGGTCGGCGCGAGCGCTTCGTTGATGCCCTCGATCGCGGTGCGGAACAGCAAGGCCTGCGACTCGTCGCCCGCGCTGATCGACACCGCCATCGAGGCCTGCAGGATGCCGACGTTCAGATCCTTGCGCAGCGCGGCTTCGGACACCTGCTCCTGGCGCGGCACGCGGGAAGCTGCGGCGCTGTTCTGGCGGGCGGCGTCGGCGGGCTGGAAACTACCGCCTGCAAGGGCGGAGGTGGCGGGCAGGATTGTGTTCATGGGGGGCTCCGGTAGCGGGTTCTCTCAGTTTCAGTTTAGACCTCGGCGGGGCAAGCCGCCCGGCCGGCAAGGCCCCTACTCGCCCCGCAGGATGCTGAACTCCCTGAATAAGCGACTCGGCAAAGGGACACTCAGCCGCCAGTGGATGCTCATCGGTTTCGCGCCCTCGGCCCGCTCCAGCGTCACCGGGCCGCAGGCGCGATACGGCGTTCCCTTGGCTGCACGAACGAAAAGCTGGAAGCTCCAGCCGTTGCCCGGGCTTTCCAGATAGCGACGACCCGCAGGTGTCTGCGGCCCCGCCGCGTTCTGCGACTGCCAGTGGAACAGCTCCGGGCTGATCGCGTAATCCCGGTACGCGATGCGCTCGTGATAGCCCTCGCGCTTGTCCAGGGTCACGAACAGCAGCTCGACCTTGCGCTCGTGCAGCGCGAGGACGCCGGCCTGGAAGGGCGTGCGCCGGCTCGGACTCAGCCAGCCGAGCGCGCTCAGGATCTCGCGGATGCCATAGGCCGCGTGCAGGCAGAGCGGCACATCCTCCAGCCCCGGCACCGGCTGCGCCCGCAAGCTGCTGCGCGCCTGCAAGACCCCGCCCAGTTCGGCGAGCTCGGCCGTGTGCTCGGGGTGATGCTGCAGCCGCTGCAGGAAATCCTCGCCGCTCCCCTTCTGATGCTGTTGCGCATCGACCTGGTACGCCAGCATCTGCAGCAGGCGCCGATCGCGCTCATCCCGCGCCCGGTAGGCCGCGTCCGGCTCGCGCAAAGACAGCAGCAGATCGGTCCGCGCCGGGTCGTCGATGTGCAGCAGATCGCCAAACCGCCGACCGAAGTAGTCGTCCTCGCTGCCCGACGGCGTGCTCAGCAGCCCTGCGTCGCGCTTGAGGTTGGTCCAGCCCGAGCGCCCGCTGCTGCGATAGAGGTCGTCGAGCTCGATCGCCTGCTCGGCGAGGAAGCTCGCGAGCCGGATGTCGGTGCGTCCGCGCAGTGCGGCGTAGGCCTGCAGCTCCGTCCTCAGCCGCCGCCAGTTCTGCTGCACCAGCTTGCGCAGGCTGCGCAGCACCTGCTCGCGGGTCTGGCGCTGCAGGTGGATGTGGCAACCCGGCGGCAGCAGGCCGAAGCCCTTGTCCACCGCCTCGATCAGCTGCGCGCGCGACAGCCCGGTGAGCGTCGACAGCAGCCGATCGAAGCGGAACTCCTCGCGGTGCCGGCCGACGAAATCGAGGATCAGGCAGCTCTCCTTGCCCTTGGCGAGGCGCAGCCCACGGCCGATCTGCTGCTGGAAGAGCACCGGGCTCTGCGTCGGACGCAGGAGCAGCAGCGTATCGACGAGCGGCAGGTCGACGCCCTCGTTGAACAGATCGCAGGTCACCAGCGCGGCGACCTCGCCCCGTGCGAGCAGCTCGGGCGCGCGCCGGCGCTCGTCCGTGGGCGTGTCGCCCAGGACGCACAGCGCCTTGATGCCGGCCTTGTTCAGCCGCGCCGTCATGTCCTGCGCGTGCGCCACCGAGACGCAGAACACCAGCGCCCGCCCGCGCGCGGGGTCGCCCGTCAGCCGCCGCCACTCGTCGAGCACCAGCCGCGCGCGCGCGTCGTTGCCGGTGACCAGCCTGTCGATCGCCGCCACCTCCCCCGCCTGCTGCCAGGGCACGGCAGAAAAATCCGTCTCGTCGTCGCAGGCGTAATACTCGAAGGGGCACAGCAACTGCTGGTCGAGCGCGTGCCAGAGCCTAAGCTCGACCGCCGGCGAGCCATCCGGTCGGTTGTCGAAGTAGCCCAGGATCGGCTTGCCGTCGCTGCGCTCCGGCGTCGCCGTCAGGCCGAGCAGCACGCGCGGACGCACGGCGCTCACGAAGGCATCGAAGCGATCCGCCGCCAGGCGATGGCACTCGTCGACCACCACGGTGTGCCAGTAATCTGCCCCGCAGCGCAACACCAGCTCGCGCGCGGACACGCTGTCGATGGTGGCGAACAGATGCTCGAAGCCCTCGGGCTGCACGCCGCCGACCAGCACCTCGCCAAAGGCGTGGTCGCGCAGCACCTCGCGATAGGTGCGCAGCGCCTGCTTCAGGATCTCCTCGCGGTGCGCCACGAACAGCAGCCGCGGCCGCCCACCTGCCTGCTGGCAGAGCCGCTTGTAGTCGAAGGCCGCCACCACCGTCTTGCCGGTGCCGGTCGCGGCGACGACCAGGTTGCGCCAGCGATCGTGATCGCGCTCGAGCTGCAGTTGGTCGAGCATCTCCTGCTGATAGGCCTTGGGCTCGAGGTCGAAATAGGTCGGGCGCGCGATCAGCTCGTCCCCGGACTCGCGCCTGAGCGCCTCGCCCAGCGCCTTGCGATGCGCCGGGTTGGCGGGGTCGTAGCCCTGAAACTCGCTGTCTTCCCACAGCGTCTCGAAGTGCGCGCTGGCGCGTTCAAACAGATCGGGCTGGCCGCGCTCGGTGAACTTCACCGTCCATTCCAGCCCGCCCATCAGGGCGGCGCCCGACAGGTTGGCGCTACCCACGTAGGCGGAGCCGAAGCCGGTGCGGCGGCGGAACAGCCAGGCCTTGGCATGCAGCCGGGTGCGGCGGCCATCCAGCGACACGCGAATCTCGCAGCCCGGCAGCCGCGCGAGTTCATCCAGCGCGCGGATCTCGGTGGCGCCGGTGTAGGTGGTGGTGAGCACGCGCAGGCGCGTGCGCGGCTGGCCATCGGGTCCGACCGCAGTGATCGACTGCAGGATGTCGAGCAGCTTGCGCACGCCGGAATGGGTGATGAAGCTCACCAGGATGTCCACCTGATCGCAGGCCGCCAGCTCACGGCGCAGCTCGGTCAGCAGCGAGGGCGAACCCTTGCCCGCGGTGAAGAGCCAGGGGAAGGCCAGGCCGGTTTCCGGAATGGCCGGCTTGGGCGAGCGCTGGTGGATGGACTGGAGAATCTGGGGCGGCGCGGACAGCGTCTCGGCATCGCCCGCGCGCTTGCCGAGGCGCTGCCTCAGGCTGACGAGGAGGAAGTTGACGAGGTCGAGCTGTTGGCGGAGCTTGTCGGCGCCGTCACCGTGAAGGTCGTCGAGGATGCGAGAGAGTTGGGCGGCGAGCGCGTCTGCGAGGCGCTCGGGCGCGTCTTCGGCGGTGAGGGGCTGGAGGCTGTGGGTGCGCTCGTCCGTCGTGCGAGTGACGGCGTCACGGAGGGCATCGGTGAGCAGTTGGTCGTAGAGACCGTCAGGCAGTGTCATGTTCGAGCAGAAAGCCCTCGCCCGCGCCCGCGCCGTTTCGGCAGACGTCGAAGCGCGCCATCAGAAGCTCCGAGACGGCGCGAGCGGCAAGCCATGATTCTCGACATATGCATTCGAGCTGTCGAGCGCGGCGCGGTTCTCTTCGAACCATTGCGCTACACGACGCTCCGCCACGGGCCACGTCAAGCAGGTCTCGGCTGCCTGTTCGTCCGGAATCGGGATGTTGGCCGGGGAGTGCTCATCGATGATGCGGGCGGGGTTCATCGTGCGTACGCCAGGATCGTGATTCATGCCGAACTCTACCGCAGTACGTCGAACGCGGCGGTGGCGAGCGGTCGATACGCGGGCAAGCCCAAGACGACGGACAGTTGCCGTCACGGCTCTTGCGCCGGTTTGCTCGCCCCTTCGGATGATGGGGCTCGAGAAATCCGGGATCGTCTGCCCCACCTAAAGCAAAACCCCCCGCCAGACGCTGACGAGGGGTTCTCGGGCGAGACGGCCTCCCGGCCGTCCTGCCTTCGAGCTACTTACCGACTCAGATTTCCACCGTATCCGCGACCGAGCGGAATTCCTCGATCTGGTCGAAGTTCATGTAGCGGTAGATGTCGGCAGCCTTCTTGTTCACCACTTCCACCTGCGCCATGTACTCGGCGACCGACGGGATCTTGCCCATCAGCGCGCACACCGCGGCCAGCTCGGCCGAACCCAGATAGACGCGGGTGTCGATGCCGAGGCGGTTGGGGAAGTTGCGCGTCGAGGTCGACATCGCGGTGCTGCCCTTGCGGATCTGCGCCTGGTTGCCCATGCACAGCGAGCAGCCCGGCATCTCCATGCGGGCGCCGGACTTGCCGAGCACGCCGTAGTAGCCTTCCTCGTTGAGGATCATCGCGTCCATCTTGGTGGGCGGGGCAATCCACAGGCGGGTCGGGATGTCGGACTTGCCATCGAGCACCTTGCCGGCGGCGCGGAAGTGGCCGATGTTGGTCATGCACGAGCCGATGAAGACCTCGTCGATCTTGTCGCCGGCGACCTCGGACAGCAGCTTCACGTCGTCCGGGTCGTTCGGGCAGGCGACGATCGGCTCCTGGATGTCGGCCAGGTCGATCTCGATCACCGCGGCATAGTCGGCGTCGGCGTCGCCCGACAGCAGCGTGCCGTTGGCGATCCAGTCTTCCATGGCCTTGATGCGGCGCTTGAGGGTGCGGGCGTCCTGGTAGCCGTTGGCGATCATCCACTTCATCAGGGTGATGTTCGAGTTCATGTACTCGACGATCGGTTCCTTGTTGAGGTGGACCGTGCAGCCGGCGGCGGAGCGCTCGGCCGAGGCGTCGGTGAGCTCGAAGGCCTGTTCGACCTTCAGGTCCGGCAGGCCTTCGATCTCGAGGATGCGGCCGGAGAAGACGTTCTTCTTGCCCTTCTTCTCGACGGTCAGCAGGCCCTGGCGGATGGCGTACAGCGGGATGGCATTGACCAGGTCACGCAGCGTGACGCCGGGCTGCATCTTGCCCTTGAAGCGCACCAGCACCGATTCCGGCATGTCGAGCGGCATCACGCCGGTGGCGGCGGCAAAGGCGACGAGGCCGGAGCCGGCCGGGAAGGAGATGCCGATCGGGAAGCGGGTGTGGCTGTCGCCGCCGGTGCCGACGGTGTCGGGGAGCAGCAGGCGGTTGAGCCAGGAGTGGATGACGCCGTCGCCCGGACGCAGCGCGACGCCGCCGCGGGTGCTGATGAAGCTCGGCAGCTCGCGGTGCATCTTGACGTCGACCAGCTTCGGGTAGGCCGCGGTGTGGCAGAAGGACTGCATCACCAGGTCGGCAGAGAAGCCGAGGCAGGCGAGGTCCTTGAGCTCGTCGCGGGTCATCGGGCCGGTGGTGTCCTGGCTGCCGACGGTGGTCATCTTGGGTTCGCAGTAGGTACCCGGGCGGATGCCCTGCTGATTTCCGCCAATGAGCGGCATGCCGCAGGCGCGGCCGACCATCTTCTGCGCCAGGCTGAAGCCCTTGCCGGTGTCGGCGGGGGCCTGCGGCAGGCGGAACAGGGTCGAGGGCGGCAGGCCGAGGGCCTCGCGCGCCTTGGTGGTGAGGCCACGACCAATGATCAGCGGGATGCGGCCACCGGCGCGCACCTCGTCGAGGATCACCAGGGTCTTCAACTGCGACTCGGCAACCACAGCGCCGTTCTTGAGCGCGGTGACCTTGCCGCTCTGGGCGTCGACCTTGAGTTCGATCTCGTCGCCCATGTCCATCTGGCCGCAGTCGATCTCGATCGGCAGCGCGCCGGCGTCTTCCATGGTGTTGAAGAAAATCGGGGCGATCTTGGAGCCCAGGCACACGCCGCCGAAGCGCTTGTTCGGGACGTAGGGGATGTCCTCGCCGGTGAACCACAGCACCGAGTTGGTGGCGGACTTGCGCGAGGAACCGGTGCCGACCACGTCGCCGACGTAGGCGACCAGGTTGCCCCGGGCGCGCAGGTCTTCGATGAACTTGACCGGGCCGCGCACGCCGGCTTCTTCCGGCTCGATGCCCGGACGCGGGTTCTTGAGCATGGCCAGCGCGTGCAGCGGGATGTCGGGGCGCGACCAGGCGTCGGGCGCGGGCGACAGGTCGTCGGTGTTGGTCTCGCCGGTGACCTTGAGCACGGTGAGCTTCTGCGAGGCGGGGACTTCCGGGCGGCTGGTGAACCACTCGGCGTCGGCCCACGACTGCATGACGGCCTTGGCGTTGGCGTTGCCCTTCTCGGCCAGTTCCTTGACGTCGTGGAAGTAGTCGAACATCAGCAGGGTCTTCTTCAGCCCGTCGGCGGCGATGGCGCCCACCTCGGCGTCACCCAGCACGTCGATCATCGGCTTGATGTTGAAGCCGCCCAGCATGGTGCCCAGCAGCTCGGTGGCCTTCGCGCGCGACACCAGGCCACAGGCTTCCTCGCCCTTGGCGACCTTTGCCAGGAACTCGGCCTTGACCTTGGCGGCGTCGTCCACGCCGGCGGGGACGCGGTAGGTGAGCAGCTCGACGAGGAAGGCCTCCTCACCGGCGGGGGGGTTCTTCAGCAGCTCGACGAGTTCGGCGGCCTGCTGCTTGGAGAGCGGCAGCGGCGGGATGCCGAGGGCGGCACGTTCGGCGACATGGGCACGGTAGGCTTCAAGCACGGCGACTTCCTCACTAGGTGGCGGTGATCGGGACTCCGGACGGGTCGGCCCCACCGGATCGGGCGAGATTATATGTCTTTTATAAGACTTGCGGTGCAGTGCAGCACCGAGGCTCGTCGCCCGGCATTCGAGCCGACTAATTCTACGCCTTCGTCACGCCGCGGGGGATATCCCCGCGCACCCGACACCTCCCGCGTTCCGTGCTTACCGCAGGAGCGCCGGCGGGCGCGAAGGCGGCGGTGGCTTCCGGGGCGCGCGTCATTTTCCGGACCGCCGGGTTCGCAGCTGCCGCAGCGCCTACAGGAGGTCCGGAACGCGTGGCGGTTCATGTAGGAGCGCCGGCAGGCGCGAAAGCGGCGGTGGCTTCCGGGACGCGCGTCATTTGCCGGACCGCCGGATTCGCAGCTGCCGCAGCGCCTACAGGAGGTCCGGAACGCGTGGCGGTTCATGTAGGAGCGCCGGCAGGCGCGAAAGCGGCGCTCGGGGGCCTGCCGACGCTGCCGTCATTCGACCGCTCCATTCGCGGCTGCCGCCGCGCCTACAAGGGCAGGCGGGCTGGTCCTACAGGAACTTCGCCGCCGCACGGCTATCTTCATGAATTGGGCCCAACAGAAAAAGGAGACCCGCGATGTCCGCCAATCCGTTCGATACGCTCCGCCCCCTGCCCTCGTCCGACGGCCACCTCTCCTATCACTCGCTGCCTGCGCTGGAAGAAGCCGGGCTGGGCCGCATCTCGCGCCTGCCGGTGTCGATCCGCATCGTCCTCGAGGCCGTGCTGCGCCACTGCGACGGCAACAAGGTGACCGCCGAGCACGTGCGCGAGCTCGCCAACTGGCAGCCGGAGGCCGAGCGCAGCGCCGAGATCCCCTTCGTGGTCGCGCGCGTGGTGCTGCAGGACTTCACCGGCGTGCCGCTGCTCGCCGACCTCGCCGCGATGCGCAGCGTGGCCGTCGCGCAGGGTCGCGAGGCCAAGCTCATCGAGCCGCTGGTGCCGGTGGACCTGGTGGTCGACCATTCGGTGCAGGTAGACCACTACGGCACGCCCGACGCGCTGCGCCGCAACATGGAGATCGAGTTTGAGCGCAACCGCGAGCGCTACCAGTTCATGAAGTGGGGCATGCAGGCCTTCGACACCTTCCGCGTGGTGCCGCCGGGCATCGGCATCGTGCACCAGGTCAACCTCGAGTACCTCTTCCGCGGCGTGCGCACCCGCGACGGCCTGTGCTTCCCCGACACCCTGGTGGGCACCGACTCGCACACCACCATGATCAACGGCGTCGGCGTGGTGGGCTGGGGCGTGGGCGGCATCGAGGCCGAGGCGGCCATGCTCGGCCAGCCGGTGTACTTCCTCACCCCCGACGTGATCGGCGTGGAGCTGCGCGGCAGCCTGCCTGCCGGCACCACCGCGACCGACCTGGTGCTCACGGTGACCGAGCTGCTGCGCCGCGAGAAGGTCGTGGGCAAGTTCGTCGAGTTCTTCGGCGAGGGCACGGCCAGCCTGACCGTGACCGACCGCGCCACCCTCGCCAACATGGCGCCCGAGTACGGCGCCACCATGGGCTTCTTCCCGGTGGACGGAAAGACCGTGGAGTACATGCGCGCCACCGGTCGCGACGAGGCCGAGTGCGCGCTGCTGGAAACCTACTTCCGCGCCCAGGGCCTGTTCGGCGTGCCGTGCGCAGGCGAGATCGACTACACGCGCACGCTGGTGCTGGACCTCGCCACCATCCAGCCCTCGCTCGCCGGCCCCAAGCGCCCGCAGGACCGTATCGCCCTGCCCGCCATGCGCCAGGCGTTCGAGCGCCTGTTCTCCGCGCCGGTGTCCGAGAACGGCTTCGGCCGCGAGGCCGGCCACCTCGACGACCGCTTCGCCACCGCGCGCGGGGATGTGGACCTCGGCCACGGCGATGTGCTGATCGCCGCCATCACCTCATGCACCAACACCAGCAACCCGGCGGTGATGATCGCCGCCGGCCTGCTGGCGAAGAAGGCGGTCGCGCACGGCCTGCGCGTGAAGCCGCATATCAAGACCTCGCTCGCGCCCGGCTCGCGCGTGGTCACCGACTACCTCGGCAAGGCCGGCCTGCTCGAGCCGCTCGCCACGCTCGGCTTCGCGCTCGCGGGCTACGGCTGCACCACCTGCATCGGCAACGCCGGCGACCTCGCCCCCGAGTTCAACGAGGCGATCGCCGAGCACGACCTGGTGGTGGCCGCGGTGCTGTCGGGCAACCGCAACTTCGAGGCCCGCATCCACCCCAACCTCCGCGCCAACTACCTCGCCTCGCCGCCGCTGGTGGTGGCCTTCGCGCTCGCCGGGCGCGCCAACATCGACCTGACGCAGGAGCCGCTGGGCACCGGCAGCGACGGCCGGCCGGTGTTCCTGCGCGACCTCTGGCCGAGCTCGGACGAGATCGCCGCCGCCCTCCCCTTCGCCACCGACCCGGCCACCTATCGCCGCCTGTACGCCGACTTCACCCGCGACCACGACCTGTGGAACGCGATCCCCGCGCCCACTGGGCAGGCCTACGACTGGCCGCCCTCCACCTACATCGCCTGCCCGCCCTTCTTCGACGGCTTCGGCATGACGCCCCCGCCGGCGAGCGACCTCCACGACGCGCGCGCCCTGCTGCTGCTCGGCGACTCGGTGACCACCGACCACATCTCGCCCGCCGGCTCCTTCCGCGAGACCAGCCCGGCCGGGCGCTGGCTGCGCGAGCAGGGGGTGGAGAAGAAGGACTTCAACTCCTACGGCTCGCGCCGCGGCAACCACGACGTGATGGTGCGCGGCACCTTCGCCAACGTGCGCGTGAGGAACCTGATGCTGCCACCCAACCCCGACGGCAGCCGCGTCGAGGGCGGCTACACCCTGCTCGACGGCGAGCAAACCACGGTGTACGACGCGGCCAACGCATGGATGGCACGCGACGTGCCGACCATGGTCTTCGCGGGAGAGGAATACGGCACCGGCTCGTCGCGCGACTGGGCCGCCAAGGGCACCGCGCTGCTCGGGGTGAAGGCGGTGGTGGCGAGGAGCTTCGAGCGCATCCACCGCTCCAACCTGGTCGGCATGGGCGTGCTGCCGCTGCAGTTCATCGGCGAGGACAGCTGGCAGGCGCTGGGGCTCGATGGGAGCGAGAAGTTCACGCTGGAAGGCATCGCCGCCGGCCTGGCACCGCAACAGCAGCTCACGCTACAGATCGAGCGCGCCGACGGCTCTAGGCAGTCCGTGCCCCTGCTGTGCCGCATCGACACCCCGATCGAGATCGAGTACTACCGCCACGGCGGCATCCTGCCCTACGTGCTGCGCGGGATCCTCGGAGGTCGCTGAGCACCGCGCCGCATTCGCGCCCTCCCGCGCTCCTGCACGCACACCGTCCTGCAGGAGCGCCGGAAGGCGCGAACGCAGCGCTTGCCCCTCCCATCCATGCCCATTTCCGGTCGGCCCTATTCGCGGCTACAGCCCACCCTACATGCGCCCCGGTCCGGCTCGCTATACTCTCGCCTCATGAAACCCGCCACTTCCTGCCCCTGTGGCTCCGGCCGCGCCTTCGGCGCGTGCTGCGGCCCGGCGCTGTCGGGCGAGCGCCCGGCGCCGACCGCCGAGGCGCTGATGCGCTCGCGCTACACCGCCTTCACGCTGCGCGACACCGCCTACCTGCTCGCGAGCTGGCACCCCTCCACCCGCCCGCAGAACCTCGCGCTCGACGAGCAGCCGCCGCCCAAATGGATCGGCCTCGAGGTGCGCGCCCACCGCCCGCTCGCCGACGACCGCGCCGAGGTCGAGTTCCTCGCCCGCTGCCGCATCGGCGGGCGCGCGCAGCGCCTGCACGAGACCAGCCGCTTCGTGAAGGAAGGCGGGCGCTGGTATTACGTCGACGGCGACCTCCACGACTGAGCGCCGGCGTGCCGCCCAGGCCGCGCGACATCGCGGCCGTGGCGCGCGCATAATTGCCCCATCGTCATCGCGCACACCCAACGGAAGATCATGAACCTCGAGAAAGTCATCTTCGGCTTCTTCATCGTGCTGGCGGCCACGCTGAACTTCGGCTTCTTCGTCGGCGACATCGAGAACCCCGCGCACCACGACATCTACGAGCTCTTCGCCGCGCTGGTGGTCAGCCTGATCGCCACCGTGCTCAAGTTCGGCGACCGCACGCAGATCGGCGCGGTGCATCTGTCCACCAGCCTGGTGGCCGACCTGCAGCTGATCGCCGCGGCGCTGGTGTGGGGCTACGCGGCCCACCTCAGCGAAGGCGGCCTGAGCCCCGAGATGACCGCGCGCGTGGTCTCGCTCTCGGGCGGCGCGCTCTTCGCCAACGTGGTGTCGGTGATCATCCTGATCGCCGAAACCATCATGCAGCGCCGCTGACCCCCCACCCACCGAGGCCCGAGCCGTGCAGCAGGCCCTCGCCCGCCATCACAGCATCTTCCTGCTGATCCTGCGTCGCCTGCGTGCGCCGCTGATCCTGCTGATCGTGCTGTTCGCGATCTCGGTGCTCGGGCTCACCCTGGTGCCCGGCCCGGTCGTCGATGGGCAGACCAGCTACCTCAGCTTCTTCCACGCCTTCTACTTCATCAGCTACACCGCGACCACGATCGGTTTCGGCGAGATCCCCTACACCTTCTCGGACCAGCAGCGGCTGTGGGTGATCGTCAGCATCTACCTGTCGGTGATCGGCTGGGCGTACACCCTGGGCTCGGTGTTCAGCCTGCTCGCCGACCGCAGCCTGCGCCAGGCGATCGCGATGCAGGGCTTCGTGCGCGCCGTGCGGCGGCTGCGCGAGCCCTTCTACCTGGTGTGCGGCTACGGCGAGACCGGGCGCCTGATCTGCGACGCGCTCGACCGCATGGGGCTGCGCGTGGTGGTGATCGAGTTGGACGAGAACAAGCTCGGCGAGCTCGACCTGCACAGCTACGCGGCCGACGTGCCCGCGCTGTGCGCCGACGCCGCCAACCCCGAGACGCTCAAGTTCGCCGGGCTCACCCACGCCAGCTGCATCGGCGTGATCGCACTCACCAACGACGACGCCACCAACCTCGCGATCGCGATCGCCGCCCGCCTGCTCGCCCCGCGCCTGCCAGCGCTGTGCCGGGCCGAGCGTACTGCGACCTCGGCCAACATGGCCTCCTTCGGCACCCGCCACATCCTCAACCCCTTCGAGCGTTTCAGCGAGACGCTCGCGCTCTCGCTGCACGCACCCAAGGCCTCGCAGCTCTTCGGCTGGCTCACCGGGTTGCCCGGCAGCCACGTCGAGCAGCGCCGCGACCCGCCGCGCGGCAACTGGATCGTCTGCGGCCACGGCCGCTTCGGCCGCCTGCTGGTCGATGCGATGGACTCCGAGGCGGTGCCGGTGACCATCATCGACATCGACCCCAAGCCCGACGGCATCCACCGCTGGGTGCAGGGCGACGGCACCGGCGCCGACGCCCTGCACGAGGCCGGTGTGGTCGAGGCGACGGGGATCGTGTGCGGCACAAGCTCGGATGTGGACAACCTGTCGATCGCGGTCACGGCGCGCGAGCTCAACAAGGCGCTCTTCGTGATCCTGCGCCAGAACCACGAATCCAATCGCGCCCTCTTCGAGGCCTTCGAGTCGGACATCACCGTGGTGCCGAGCCGGGTGATCGCGCACGAATGCATCGCGATCCTGAGCACGCCGCTGCTCGCGCCCTTCCTCGACGAGATCCGCCGCCGCGACGAGGAGTGGTGCGGCGCGCTGCTTCACCGCCTGACCCACCGGCTCGGCTGGAGGGTGCCGCAGATCCGCAGCCAGCGCATCAACCTGTCGCGCGCGCCGGCGCTGTATCGCCGCCTGATGCGCGGCGAGACGATCACGCTCGAGCGCCTGCTGCGCTCGCCCGCCGACCGCTCGATCGCGCTCGACTGCGAGGTGCTCTACCTCGATCGCGACGACGACGACCACGTGATGACGCCCGCCCCCGACGAGAAGATCCGCGCCGGCGACGAGCTGCTCTTCGCCGGCACCCGGCGCGCGCTCGAGGACATCGACCTGATCATCGCCAACGAGCACACCCTGGAATACATCCTCACCGGCCGCGACCTCCCCGGCGGACGGATCTGGGAGCTGCTCGCGCAGCGCGGCCGCAAGGAGCGGTCGCCGCAGTTGCCTTGAGGCTCCCGGACGCCTTGTAACACCCACCGGCTCCCCTGTGGAAACCGCCGCGCGGCGAAGCCCATGCAGGAGCGCCGGAACCAATGTAGGAGCGGCGGCAGCCGCGAACCCGCCGAACCGGCGATGACCGTGGGCGGGGAGACGATCGCCGCTTTCGCGCCTGCCGGCGCTCCTACATAAGCCTCCGCGCTCCGGAACCGATGTAGGAGCGGCGGAAGCCGCGAACCCGCCGAGCCGGCGATGACCGTGGGCGGGGAGACGATCGCCGCTTTCGCGCCTGCCGGCGCTCCTACCTTTGCGTCCGCGCTCCGGAACCGATGTAGGAGCGGCGGAAGCCGCGAACCCGCCGAACCGGCGATGACCGTGGGCGGGGAGACGATCGCCGCTTTCGCGCCTGCCGGCGCTCCTACAGTTGCCTCTGCGCTCCGGAACCGATGTAGGAGCGGCGGAAGCCGCGAACCCGCCGAACCGGCGATGACCGTGGGCGGGGAGACGATCGCCGCTTTGGCGCCTGCCGGCGCTCCTTCCGGCATGAACGCGCTATAACGCGCCGTCGGCGACCAGCTCGACGGCCTCGCCGGCAAACGACACCCGCTGGCCGGGGCGCAGCTTGGCGCGCTTGCGCGGCTCGGGCTTGCCGTCCACCTTCACCAGCCCGTTCTCTACCGCCGCATGCGCGGCGCCGCCGGAATCGACCAGGCCGGCGGCCTTGAGCAACTGGTCGAGCTGGATGTATTCCCCGCGCACTTCAAAGCGTATCGCCATCGCGATTCCTCCTGCCCGCCGCGACTGCGCGCGCGGGTCCACGTGTCAAAATGGCGGCATTGTCTCCCGCACGCCCGCCCATGACCAGCACGCCCGCCGCACACCTTCCAGCAAGCGCCGTCCCGGCAAACGCCGACGCCCCGGCCGCCAGCGCAGCGTCCACAGCCCAGTCTCCGCCTGCCGCCGCTGCGCCCATCCCCGACTCCGCGTGCGACGCCGCAAGCCCCGTTTCCCCATCGGGTGCCCCGGACACCGCCCGCGACCTCCTCGCGCGCGCCGACCAGGTGATCGCCGTGGCGCTTGCCGACGGCGCGCTGCAGCCGATCCGCACCGAGCTCGACTGGCTGGAGCAGGACGGGCTGCGCTTCTCGGTGCGCTGGGTGTCCTCGCTGGCCCTCAAGGATCGCGCCCGGGTCGACACCGTCACCGCCCGGCGGCCCGACTTCAACCCCTTCCTGCCGCCCGAGCCGGCGCTCACGGTCGCGGCGCTCGGCGACGATCACCTCGTGGTGCTGAACAAGTTCCCGGTGATCGACCGCCACCTGCTCATCGTCACCCGTCGCTTCGCGGACCAGCGCGCGCCGCTCGACGAGGCCGATTTCGCCGCGCTCGCCGCGGTCGTGGGGGCCCACGGCGGCCTCGGCTTCTACAACGGCGGGCGCATCGCCGGGGCGAGCCAGGCGCACAAGCACCTGCAGTGGGTGCCGGCGCAGGCCTCGGCGCTGGGGGATTTCCTGCCTGCCCTGCGCCCCGGTGAGGTGCTCGACAACCCCGCGCTGCCCTGGGCGCACGCGGTGGTAGGGCTGGACGAGGCCGCGTGGCCGCACCCGGCGAAGGCCGCCGCGGCCGTGCATGCCGCCTTCCGCCTCGCCTGCGCGCGGCTCGAGCTGCCCTGCGCCGCCGACCCGATGCCGCCCTACAACCTGCTGGTGTGCCGCAGCGCGCTGCTGCTGGTGCCACGCACGCGCGAGAAATGGGACGACGTGTCGCTCAACTCGCTCGCCTGGGCCGGCTCGCTCTTCGTGCGCGACCGCTCCCAGATCGACGGCCTGCGCCGGAGCGGCCCGCTCGCGGTGCTCGCCGCGGTGTGCCGGCCGCGCAGCGGCTGAGCGTGCGCGCCCCGGCGATCAGGCCGCGCGCGGCAGCG
>NZ_AMXF01000051.1 GCF_000310225.1 Thauera phenylacetica B4P | reverse complement strand
GGGGCTGCCGGCGCGTGCGCGCCCGGCCCCCTCGACTCGCGCACGCGCACGCCCCCGCCCGCGGGCGGGCGGCACGCGCACCCGCCCCAGCGAAAATCGGATCGCCATGGAAGCCCTGATCGAATACTCGCCCAGCCTGCTTGCCGGCGCCTGGGTCACCCTGCAGATTGCACTCCTCTCGGTGCTGCTGGCAGTCGCCACCGGACTCCTCGGCGCCGCCTGCAAGCTCTCGGGCTTCCTGCCCCTGCGCCTGTGGACCATGCTGTACACCACCCTCGTGCGCGGGGTTCCGGACCTGGTGATGATGATGCTCGTCTTCTACGGCGGCCAGCTGCTGCTCAACGAGGCGCTCGACCGCCTCGGCTGGGACTTCATCGAGATCGACCCCTTCGTCGCGGGCGTGCTGACGATCGGCTTCATCTTCGGCGCCTATTTCACCGAGACCTTCCGCGGCGCCTTCCTCGCCGTGTCGTCCGGCCAGCTCGAGGCCGGGCGCGCCTACGGGATGAGCACCTGGCAGGTGTTCCGGCGCATCCTCTTTCCCCAGATGCTGCGCTTCGCCCTGCCGGGCATCGGCAACAACTGGCTGGTGCTGCTCAAGAGCACCGCGATCGTTTCGCTGATCGGCCTCTCCGACATGACCCGCGTGGCCGACCAGGCCGGGCGCGCCACCCACCAGCCCTTCACCTTCTACCTCGCCGTGTGCGTGCTCTACCTGGCATTGACGGCCTTGTCGGGCCACGTGCTCGGACGGCTGACGAAGCGCTACAGCGCCGGCGTGCGCGAAGCGCACATCTGACCGCCACGGAGACCAGACATGGATCTGTTCGACCCTCAGGTCATCACGGGCAACCTGCCGCAGTTCTGGCGGGGCCTGTGGATGACCCTCCAGCTCACCACGATCGCCCTGCTGTTCGGCTTCGTCGCCGCCATTCCCCTGGCGGTGATGCGGCTGTCGCGGAACCCTCTCGTCGCGACGCCGGTCGCCGCCTACACCTACTTCTTCCGTGGCACGCCGATGCTGGTGCAGCTGCTGCTGGTGTACTACGGCGCCTCGCAGTGGGAATGGATGCGCGCGGCCTGGGAGGCCGGGCACCCGCTGTGGACGCTGTTCCGCGAGCCCTACTTCTGCGCGCTCTTCGCCTTCGGCCTCAACACCTGCGCCTACACCGTGGAGATCCTCGCCGGCAGCATGCGCAACACCCCGCATGGCGAGCTCGAGGCCGCCAAGGCGATGGGCATGACGCGGCTGAAGGCGCTGCAGCGCATCGTGATCCCGTCGGCGCTGCGGCGCATGATCCCCACCTACAGCAACGAGGTGATCCTGATGCTGCAGGGCTCGGCGATCGCCAGCGCGGTGACCCTGGTCGACCTGACGGGGGCGGCGCGCAACGTCTATTCGCGCCACTTCGCGCCCTTCGAGGCCTTCGTCTTCGTCGGCCTGATCTACCTCATGCTGACCTTCGTGCTGGTGGGCCTGTTCAAGCTCGCCGAGCAGCGCTGGCTGGCCCACCTGGCACCGCGCAAGGCGGGGGCGGGCAGGTCGTCCTGATCAACCCCGCCGCGAGGACTGCGCTCCGGGCACCGCCGACCTGCGGCGGCGCGCTGCAGCATCCCGCGGCGACATGGCGGGCGCCTCGCGGGCGCCCACGCAAGAGAACAACATGAACCACAAGGCCAGCGTCGAACAGGTCCGCGTCGAAGACCTGCACAAATCCTACGGCGACCACGAGGTGCTCAAGGGCGTCTCGCTGACCGCGAACTCGGGCGACGTGATCAGCATCATCGGCTCGTCCGGCTCGGGCAAGAGCACCTGGCTGCGCTGCATCAACTTCCTCGAATGCCCGACCGCCGGCCGCATCCTGGTCGCGGGCAAGGAGGTGGCGCTGGTGCGCAACCGCCAGGGCGACCTCGCCGTGAAGGACCCCCGCCAGCTGCAGCAGATCCGCACCCGGCTGTCGATGGTGTTCCAGCACTTCAACCTGTGGAGCCACATGACCGTGCTCGAGAACGTCGTCGAGGCGCCGGTGCATGTGCTCGGGCGATCGAAGGCCGAGGCGCGCGAGCGCGCCGAGCGCTACCTCGAGCGCGTGGGGGTGTGGAAGTTCCGCGACGCCTACCCGGCGCACCTGTCGGGCGGCCAGCAGCAGCGCGTGGCGATCGCGCGCGCGCTGGCGATGGAGCCGGCGGTGCTGCTGTTCGACGAGCCTACCTCGGCGCTCGACCCCGAGCTCGTCGGCGAGGTGCTCAAGGTGATGCGCTCGCTCGCCGAGGAGGGCCGCACCATGATGGTGGTGACGCACGAGATGGGCTTCGCGCGCGAGGTGTCGAACCACGTGATCTTCGTGCACCAGGGGCGCGTCGAGGAGGAGGGCGATCCGAAGCTGGTGCTGCGGCAACCGCAGAGCGAGCGCCTGCAGCAGTTCCTGTCGGGCAACCTCAAGTAAGCGGGCGGCCCGGGCAAGGAGCACGACGGCCGTGGACACGCCGCGATGAACTGGCACAGGCCCGCAGGGCAAGACCGCCCTCCACGTGCGGCTGCCGACGCGAGCCGCGCCGCGGCCATCGCGCCGGTCGAGCTGGTGGTGCTGGCCTTGCCACCGATCTCGTTCGGCGCGCTGGGCGCGATCGTCGACCCTTACACCGAAGCCAACCGTCTGGGCGGCCAGCCCTACTACCGCATCCGCCTCGCCTCGGTCGACGGCGAGCCGGTCACCCTCGCCAGCGGTGCGAGCCTCGCGGTGAGCGCCGCACTGCCTTCGATCACGGGCTGCAATGCCCTCGTCGTGGCCTCTGACGCGCACCGGCCGGGGAGCGGGGAGGACGGGATCCTCGCCAGCCTGCGCCGCCTCTCCCTCAGCGGCATTGCCTTCTGCAGCAACCGCGGCGGCACCGGCTGGCTGGCGAGCGCCGGCCTGCTGGAGAACCGCCGGGTCGCCGTGCACTGGGAGGAAATGGGCGTCTACCGCGACCGCCACCCCGGCCTGCTTCACTGCGCAACGCTCTACGAGGTCGACGCCGACCGCCTCACCGCGTCGAGCAACCTGGCGATGCTGGAGATGATGCTGTTCGTGATCGCCCAGCAGCTGTCGCCACAGCTCGCGGATGACATCGCGCGCCAGCTCGGCCTGGACCGCATCCGGCCCGGGCACGAGAAGCAGGCCGTGCCCGCGAGCAGCCGCATCTCGCCCCACCCGCCCAAGCTGAGCGAGGCCCTGCTGGTGATGGAGGCCAACATCGAGGAGCCGCTCGGTTCGGACGAGATCGCCGACTGCGTGGGCATCTCGCGGCGCCAGCTCGAGCGCCTGTTCAAGCAGAATCTGGACGTGCTGCCCTCGAAGTACTACCAGGTGCTGCGCCTGGAGCGCGCGCGCCAGTCCATCCTGCGCACCCGCCAGTCGATCGTGCAGATCGGCCTGTCTTGCGGCTTCTCGTCGGGATCACATTTTGCGACCGCCTACCGCAGCCACTTCGGCATCACCCCGCGCGAGGACCGCCTGCGTGCGGCACTCGCCAACCACCTTTCCGGAGACACCATGATCCCGTCGCCGGCCCCCTCTTCACCGGAGACGCCATGCTGACGATTCGCCCCGCGCGGACCGCCGACCTCGACGCCCTCGCCGGCCTGGCCGCACGCCTTCCGTCCCCGACGCTGCCGTCCGGAGCCTGGGAGCTGGAACGCCTGCTCGAGCGCAGCGACGACGCCTTCGCAGCCGAGATCGACTTCGCCGGCGAGGAGGAATATCTGCTCGTCGCGGTCGACGCCGCCGACGCGGTGGTCGGCGCCACCCTGATCGTCGCCGCCGCCGGCTACCCCGGCGCCGACTACTCCTTTCGCAACGAGACCATCGTGCACGCCTCGCGCGAGCTCGGCGTGAACCATCGCATCTACGCGCTGGCCCTGAGCCACGAGCTCTCCGGCTTCACCCTGCTGCGCCCGCCGGTCGCGCTCCCGGGGACACATGCCGCGCGCGTCGAGCGCGCCCTGCTACAGGCGGCGCTCAGCCTCATCGCCGACCAATCGGCACGCTTCACCGAAGACCTCGTCGCGCCGCTGCCCGGCGAGGTCGACGCGACCGGCGAGTCGCCCTTCTGGAGCGCGGTGGGCAGCCAGTTCTTCGGCGTGTCCTATCGCGAGGCCGAGCGCCTGGCCCTGGGCAAGGACCGCAGCTTCATGGCCGAGCTGATGCCGCACCATCCGATCTATGTTCCCTTGCTGCCCGAGGCCGCGCAGGCCGTGCTGGGCCAGACCCGCGACGCGTTCATGGGCGCCTACGCGCTGCTGAGCGAAGAGGGCTTCGAGGGGGAGCGCTTTGTGGACGTGTTCGACGGCGGGCCGGTGTTCTATGCCAAGCGTGCGCTCGCCCGAACGGTGCATTGCGCGCAGCTGCGGCCGCTGCGGATCGCGCCCGGCGACGTCGCCGGTGCCGGCGAGTGCCTGCTGAGCAACCGCGAGCTGCGCCATTTCCGTGCGGTGCTGGGTCCCGCCGCGCTCGAGGCCGGCGGTTGCCTGAGCACCGCTCCCGAGATCGCCGCGAGGCTCGAACTCATCGACATGGACGAGGTGCGTTGTGTCTTCGCCTGAATGCATGCAGCCGCCGCCGCGACAGTTCGTCGTCCGTCTCGCCCGTCGCGAGGACGTGGAGGCCTTCACCGCCCTCGTCATCGACGCCGACGGTGCGCTCGAGCGCCATCCGGAATCCCGCGAGGCCAGCCATCTGAGCATCGAGACCTCGATCCGCAGCCTGGCCGGGCAGGCATCGGACGCCGAGCGCGGCTACCTGCTGCTGCTCGAGGATGTGCACAGCGCCGAGATCGCCGGCTGCATCACGCTCACCTGCCACATCGGCCTGGAGCAGCCCTTCTACGACTACCGTGTCGGCCGGATCGTGCATTCGAGCCGCCCGCTGAAATCCTACCGCTGCCTCGATGTGCTCTACCTGAGCAACGACCTCACCGGCTGCAGCGAGCTTCACAGCCTCTACCTGCGTGCCGGCGCACGCGGCATGGGTGCGGCCTCGCTGCTGCTGAAGGCGGCACAGCTGTTCATCCGCTCCCGCATCCACGAGTTCGCGCCGCGCCTGATCGCGGAGCTGCACGGCGTGCAGGACGCGAACGGGGCCTCGCCATTCTGGGAGTCGGTCGGACGCCGCTTCTTCCGCGTAGGCCAGCGCGAGGTCGAGCGCCTGATGGCCAAGGGCCGCAAGGCCTTCGTCGCCGAGCTGATGCCCAAGCATCCGATGTACGTGAGCCTGCTGCCGACCGCGGCGCAGGCCGTGGTCGGAGAGGTTCACCACAGCAACGTGGGGCTCGCGCGCGAGCTCGAGGCCGACGGCTTCCACTTCGAGAACCACGTCGACATCTTCGATGCCGGGCGGGTCATGGAGGCGCACATGGCCGACCTGCACGGCGTCGCCGCGAGCCGGGTGCTGAGCGCGCGGGACTGCGAGGACGTGGCAGGCGAACACTGGTGGATCGCCGGCGGCAGTGGCGCGGACTTTCGCGTCGTCGGCGGTACCGCGGCAGCGGCCGAAGACGAGCTGCGGATCGCCCCGGCGCTGCTGCGACGCCTCGGCGCCCGCGCCGGCGACAAGCTGCTCGCCCTCCCCCTCCGGCCCTGACGCGGCGCAGCGCGCGCCCGGTCCGAAGGCGGAGGAAGGGGGTGGGCGAGCCCGCGATCAGGCGCGCGGCACCGGCACCCCGGGCGTCACGCACAGCGAATGGTTGAGCGCGATGATCGCCTTCTTGTAGTCGCTGCGCTCGATGATGAACTGCATGTTCACCTGGCGCAGGGTCTGCGACACGCAGTTCACGTTGATCTGTGCATCGGCGAGTGCCTGCGCCGCGCGCGCGAGCACGCCGGGGATGCTGATGTTGGAGCCGATCGCGCACACGATCGCGCTGTTCTTGACCGTGACCACCTGGTAGCGCGCCTCCAGCTCGGCGACCAGCGCCGGCGTCACCGAGCTCTCCCACAGCACGTGGGCGATCGAGTTGGCGTTGGTGGCCTTGAGGATGTAGGAGACGTCGTGCCGGCAGAAGACCTCCATGATCCCGAGGTCGAAGCCGACGGTGCCCACCATGCTGGGGTCGTGGATCTCGACCAGGGTCACCTTGTCGCTGCCGGTCACCATCTCCACGCGGGCGCGCTCGCCGACGTAGTCCTTGGTGATGAGCGTGCCCGGGTGCTCGGGCTCGAAGGTGTTCTTGAGGCGGATCGGGATGCCGGCGAGCTCCATGGGCTTGGCCGCCTTGGGATGGATGGCCTCCATGCCGACGTCGGCGAGCTGGTCGGCGACGTCGTAGTTGGTCGCGCCCACGATCACCGCGTTCTCCAGGCCGACGATGTTGGGGTCGGCCGAGGAGAGGTGGAACTCCTTGTGGATCACCGCCTCGGCCGGGCGCACCTCGACCGCGATCTTGCTGAAGGTGACCTCGGAATAGCCGCGATCGAACTCGCGCATGATGCCTTCGGTGCCCTTGGTGTAGCCGGTCGCGACGATCACGCTGTTGTCGAGGTCGAGGCCCTTGAAGCTGTTGTGGATGCGCTCGTCGATGGTCCACGCCTTGTCGTCGTGGAAGCCGGCGAGGTCGAGCAGGATCGCGTTGACGCCGTTGGCCTTGAGGATCTCGACGCTGTTGAAGGCGCTGTGCGACTCGCCCACCGAGGCCAGCACCTCGCGCGCGGCGAGCAGCACGTCCTGACGGCGGATGTAGCCGCTGGCGAGCACGTGCTGCATCGCGTCGAGATACTTCTTGACCTCGCCGATGCGGGTGTCGACGAAGGCGTCGGCGACGTCCAGCGGCAGGGCGAGCTCGGCGAAGCCGGCGTTGAGCTTCTTGAGGCTCGCCGCGAGCGCGTCGAGCGCGCCGTGGTAGTCCGAACCTTCCGCGAACAGCGCGTAGATGCCACGCTCGCCGGTCTTCTTGTGCTCCAGCAGCTGGTTGGTCACGCCGGAATAGGCCGACACCACGTAGATGCGGCCGAGAATGCGCGCCTTGTCGTAGAGCATGATGTGGCGCAGCACATCCCCGAAGGCCGACATCGAGGTGCCACCGATCTTTTCAACCGAGATCATCCGTTTTCCCGTGCTTTGCATGACGTGTGTTCCAGTTCTGATTAGAGACCGACCGAAACCCGTCATCGTATTGTTTTGGCGCGGAAATGGACATAGCCGCGGATGAATTCGGCGAGTTTTTCGTCGCACGCGGGCGGACGCCGACCTCTCGGGCGGAGGTCAGCGGTAGTGGCGGTGCATGCGCATCAGCGTACTCTTGCCGAACAGGCTCTCCACCAGGTCGACCGCGAGCTCGGCGGTCTTGTTGCAGTGGTCGAGCGCCGGGTTGAGCTCGACGATGTCGAGCGAGGCCAGGCGCCCGGTGTCGGCGATCATCTCCATGCACAGCTCGGCCTCGCGGTAGGTCGGCCCGCCGCGCACGGTGGTGCCGACGCCCGGCGCGATCGTCGGGTCGAGGAAGTCCACGTCCAGGCTCACGTGCAGGTGGGTGTCCGCGTCCACGCCGGCGAGCGCCTGCTCCATGGTCGCGCGCATGCCGATCTCATCGATGTAGCGCATGTCGAAGACCTCGACGCGCAGCTCGTGCAGGAAGCGCTTCTCGCCCTCGTCCACGCTGCGGATGCCGATCTGGCGGATCTGGTCGGGGCGGATCGCGGGCACATGCCCGCCGATGCCGGTCAGCACCTCGGGGCCATGGCCGCACAGGCAGGCCACCGGCATGCCGTGGATGTTTCCCGAGGGCGTCATCGTGGCGGTGTTGAGGTCGGCGTGGGCGTCGAACCACAGCACGCGCAGCCTGCGCCCGGTCTCGCGGCAGTGGCGGGCCACCGCGCTGATCGAGCCGATGGCGAGGCAGTGGTCGCCGCCGAGCATGATCGGCACGCGCCCCTCGGCCAGCTCCGCGTACACCGCCTCATGCACCGAGCCGTTCCACGCCGCGACCTCGGCGAGGTGGCGGAAGCCCTCCACCGCGGGCAGCTCCGGGTTGGACGGGCCGGCGAGGTTGCCGCAGTCGCGCACCTCGGCGCCGAAGGCGGCGATCGCCCGCCCCAGCCCGGCGACCCGCAAGGCCTCCGGCCCCATGCTCGCGCCGCGAACTCCGGCGCCGACGTCGGTGGGCGCCCCGATCAGACTGACTTTGAGATTTTCCATGGCGAAGAATTTACCTCAGGTCCCGCCGCGATGGCAGCGGCTGGCATCGTGATGCGGTCGGGATTGACGGAGCAGCCCCGGAGCGTGTATTGATTGCGCCTTTTTTCGACGGCCAGGGCCATCGCTCGTGCGCGCAGGCGCGGCGCGGTCCCGGCTCGAGCGCGACCGGGCGTCGGCCCCCTGGAGTATTCGTGTCTACGGTTTCACTTCTGTTTCCCCCCTTCATCGAGCCGCTTGCGGTCCGGGGTGCGCGATGAAGCGCGCGCAGGCGAACGGCCTGCTGCTCGTGGCGGCGCTCATCTGGGGAACTGCCTTCGTCGCCCAGCAGGCGGGAATGCGCGACGTCGGCCCCTTCACCTTCACCGGCGCGCGCTTCCTCTTCGGGGCGGTGATGGTGGCTCCGCTCGCTTTCCTGGAGCTGCGCCGCCTCGGCCGGCGTGGCACCTTCCTCGACGTGCGCGACCTGCTCGCGTGCGGGCTGCTCGGCGCGGTGCTCTTCCTCGGCGCGGCGCTGCAGCAGATCGGCATCATGAGCACCACGGTGAGCAACGCCGGCTTCCTCACCGCGCTCTACGTTCCGCTCGTGCCGATCGCCGGGGCGCTGCTGTTGCGCGAGCGCTCGCACTGGTCGGTGTGGCCGGCGAGCCTGGGCTGCGTCGCGGGCACCTATCTGCTCGGCGGCGGCAGCCTGGCGGCGCTCTCGGTGGGCGACCTGTGGGTGATCGCGAGCGCGCTGTTCTGGGCCGCCCACGTCATGCTGGTGGGCCGGGTGGCGGCGCGCAAGGGGGCCTCGGTGACGGTGGCGATGCTGCAGTTCCTCATCGTCGGCGTGCTCGGCATGGCGGTAGGCTTCGGCTCCGAGGAGGTGTCGATGGACGCGCTCGAGCGCGCGCTGCCGTCGATCGCCTACGCCGGCATCCTGTCGGTGGGCGTCGGCTTCACCCTGCAGGTGGTGGCGCAGCGTCACACCCCGGCAGCCGACGCCGCCATCCTGCTGAGCTGCGAGACCCTGTTCGCCGCGCTCGCCGGCCGTTTCGTGCTGGGCGAGACGCTCACCGCCGAGCAGATGGCTGGCGGTCTGCTGATCTTCGCCTGCGTGCTGGCGGTGCAGATCCTGCCCTTGTGGCGGGCGCGGCGCGCGGTGGCGGCGGAGACGGGCTGAGGCGGGGCTGCGCTTCCCTCCGTCCGCGTGCTCCACCCGCGGACCTCCGCTCGCGTCGCTCAGTCCGCGCCGTCCGCCGGCGCGGGCAGCTGCCGCAGCCACAGCGCGCACGCTGCGGTGAGCAGCACGCACAGCCCCACCAGCGCGGCCACGCCCTCCCATCGCCAGCCGGTCCAGGCGGTGCCGGCGAGGCTGCCCAGCACGCTGGCGCCGAGGTAGTAGCTCGACAGGTAGAGCGCCGAGGCGAGCGCGCGGCGTTCTCCGGCGCGCCGCCCCACCCAGCCGCTGGCGAGCGCGTGCGCGGCGAAGAAGCCGAAGGTGAACACGCCGACTCCGGCGATCACCAGCCACAGCGGCTGCGCCAGCGTGAGCGCGAGCCCTGCGCCCATGACCGCGACCATCGGCCACAGCACCTTGCGCCGGCCGCGGCGCTCGGCGAGGCGGCCGCTCGCTGCCGAGGCCCAGGTGCCGACGAGGTAGAGCAGGAAGACCGCGCCGATCGCGCTCTGGCCCAGCCCGTAGGGCGGTTCGAGCAGGCGGAAGCCGAGGAAGTTGTACAGCCCGACGAAGCCGCCCATGGCGAGGAAGGCGACCAGGAACAGCGCGGGGAGGCCGGGGTCGCGGTAGATCGCCAGGGTGTCGGCGAAGATGCGCGCCGGCGTGGCCGCGCGCGCGCGGAAATTGCGCGAGGCCGGCAGGCGCTGCCAGAACAGCAGCGCCGAGATCACGCCGAGCACGCCGATCGCCCCGAGCGCGACCCGCCACGAGCTCCAGTCGGTGAGCAGCGCGGCGACGAAGCGCCCGCTCATGCCGCCGAGCGCGTTGCCGGCGATGTACAGCCCCATCGCGCGCGCCTGCGCGCCGGGGGCGATCTCCTCGCCGATGTAGGCCATCGCGGCGGCGGGGAGTCCGGCGATCACCCCGCCGAGGAGCGCACGCAAGACCAGCAGCGCGCCGAAGTCGGGCGCGAAGGCGGTGGCGAGCGCGAGCAGGGCGGCGATCGCGAGCGCGGCTTTCATGACCTGCTGGCGGCCGAGGCGGTCGGCGAGCACGCTGCCCGGGATCAGCATCAGCGCGAGCCCCGCGGTGGTGGCAGACACGGTCAGGCTGGCACTCGCCGCGCCGACGCCGAACTCTGCGGCGAGCAGCGGCAGCAGGGGCTGGGTGCTGTAGACCATCGCGAAGGTCGCGAAGCCGCCGACGAACATCGCCAGGTTGGCGCGCCGGTAGCCGGGCGTGCCGGCCTCGAGCTGGGTCGGCAAGGGTGCGGGCGAGTCCGCGGGCGGTGGGGACATGATGTGGCGGTGGCTCGGGGTCGATCGAATCTGCATCGATCTTAGGATGGCGCCAGAGCAGCAGTCCAATATATTCTGAGCGCTTCATCCATATATGGAATTGAATGATGGAGCTGCGCCACCTGCGCTATTTCATCGCCGTCGCCGAGGAGCTCAACTTCACCCGCGCCGCGGCGCGGCTGCACATCGGCCAGCCGCCGCTGTCGATGCAGATCCGTGACCTGGAGGAGGAGATCGGCGTGCGCCTGTTCGAGCGCGGCCCGCGCCGGGTGGTGCTGAGTGCGGCCGGCGAGCGTTTCCTGCCGCACGCGCGCAGCATCCTCGAAGGCCTTGCCGACGCGGTGGCCGAGGCCCGGCGTGCCGCGCGCGGAGAGCTGGGCGAGCTGCGCGTCGGCTTCACCTCCTCGCTGCCCTTCACCGACCTGCTGCCCGATGCGCTCAACGCCTACCGCCGGCGCTTCCCGGCGGTGCGGCTGCAGTTGCGCGAGATGTTCACGCCGGAACAATTCGTGGCACTCGGGCGCGACGAGCTCGATATCGGCTTCGTGCGCCTGCAGGCAGGGGCGCCACCGCCGGGCATCGTGCTGCGCGAGGTGGCGCGCAATCCGCTGCGCCTGGTGGTGAATGCCGCACACCGGCTTGCGGATGCGGCGCAGGTGCGCTTCGCCGAGCTGGCGGACGAGGACTTCATCAGCTTCCCGCCCGATGTCGGCACCGACCTGCCGGGGGTGCTGCGCGCACTGTGCCGGCAGGCGGGGTTCGAGCCGCGCATCGTGCAGACCGCGCGCGAGGCCACCACGCAGATCGGCCTGGTCGCCGCCGGGCTGGGTGTGGCGCTGTTGCCGGCGCCGCTCGAGTCGGTGCGGATCGCGCGCGTGCGCTATCTGGCGCTGGCCGAGCCGGAGGCGCAGTTCCGTCTCGCCCTGGCGATCCGGCAGGGCGAGACGCCCCCGCTGCTCGCCGGTTTTCTGGAGGTTCTGGACGAACTGCGCGGCGGAGCTGGGGTTTGTCAGGCAGCGTCGGCCGGGTAGTCCGGTCTCAGGGGTGCGCGGAGGCTGTGCGCGATCCGGGTTCGGCGTGGCCTTCCTTCCTGGACGCCTCTCCCCGGGGCTCAGTGGCCGGCGCCGGCGAAGAAGCGCAGGCGGGATTCGCCCGGCAGCTCCATGCCGGTGTTGCGCGCGCGCTGCAGCAGCTCCCAGTAATAGCGGTAGGAGGCGCGGTCGTGCAGGCGTCCCTGGTGGCGGATCGGGCCCCAGGCATTGTCCTGCGCGGCGCACAGGATCGCCGCGGCCTCCTCGACTTCGGAGAAGTCGGGTTGCATCGCGGCGATGATCGGCAGGATCTGGTTGGGGTGGATGCTCCACATGCGCAGGTAGCCGAATTCGCGGCGGGCGCGCTCGGCGTCGTGGCGGATCACCGCGACGTCCTGCAGCTCAGTGGTGACGTTGTGCGAGGGCACGACGCCGTTGGCGAGCGCGGCGGCGGCGATGTCGGCCTTGGCGCGCACGACGAGCGGATGCTCGAACTGCCCGGGGCTCTTCATTGCGCTGCCGGGGATGGCGCCGTGGTGGCCGGAGACGAAGTCCATCAGCCCGAAGTCGATCGACTCCACGCCGTCGAGCGCGGCGATCTCCCAGGCCTCGCGCAGCGCGCCGTGGGTCTCGATGAGCACATGGACGGGCAGGGCGCGCTCGAGGCCGCAGGCGGCCTCGACGCGGCGAAGCGCGCGGATCTGCTCGGCGGCATCGGCCGCGGCGCGCACCTTCGGAATGGTGATGAAGGCCAGCCGCCGACCGGCACCGCCGACGAGGATCTCGAGGTCGTGCTGCCAGTGCGGGTGCGTGATGTCGTGGATGCGCGCGCCGACGCGGCCGAAGTGGTTCTCCGCGCCATTGACCACCTCGACCACCATGCGCGCGTGCTCGGCCTCGGCGCCGGCCTGCGCGCCGTCCTCGCAGTCGCAGGTGAGGTCGAACACCGGGCCGAGCTCCTGCTGCAGCTTGAGCGCCTTCATCATGAGCTTCTCAGCGCCGGCGTAGTGGTCCACGGCGGGCAGGGCGGGGAAGGGCTTTTCGCCGGCGAACAGGACCTGGGCGGGGTGAAGCGACATGGCGGGCTCCTCGGTTGGGGGCGGCTTGGGGTGGTTTGGGGCGCTTTGGGGCGGCTTGGCGGCGGTCTTGCCGCCGTGGGGCGGAGCGCTGCGCCGGGCCCCGCGGGGCGCCGCGGAAATGAAAAAGGCCACGGATTCTAACCCGTGGCCTTTCGCGAGGGCGGCACGCGGCCGCCCGGGATCGCGGCTTACTTCAGCATGTCGGCCACGGCCGCGCGCTCGTCCTCGAGTTCCTTGAGGGTGATGGCGATCTTGCCCTTCGAGTACTCGTCGATCTCCAGGCCCTGGATGATCTTGAACTGGCCGTCCTTGCACTCGCAGGGGAAGCCGAACACGACGCCCTCGGGGATGCCGTAGGAGCCGTCGGAGGGCACGCCCATGGTGACCCAGTCGCTCGAGCCGAGCACCCAGTCATGGACGTGGTCGATGGCGGCGTTGGCGGCCGAGGCGGCCGACGACAGGCCACGGGCCTCGATGATGGCGGCGCCGCGCTTGCCGACGGTGGGCAGGAACACGTCGTTGTTCCAGGCGTGGTCGTTGATCAGCGCCTTGACGCTGTCGCCGTTCGACTCGCAGAAGCGGTAGTCGGCGTACATCGAGGGCGAGTGGTTGCCCCACACGACCATCTTCTTCAGCGACGACACCTCACGGCCGGACTTGGCGGCGAGCTGCGACAGCGCGCGGTTGTGGTCCAGGCGCAGCATGCCGTGGTAGTTGTTCGGGTTGGTGCGGCCGACCTTGATGGCGGCGGCGCGGGCGATGTAGGCGTTGGTGTTGCAGGGGTTGCCCACGACCAGCACGCGCACGTCTTCCTTGGCGTTCTCGGCGATGGCCTTGCCCTGGACGGTGAAGATGGCGCCGTTGGCGGTCAGCAGGTCGGCACGCTCCATGCCGGGGCCGCGCGGACGGGCACCGACCAGCAGGCAGACGTCGGCGTCCTTGAACGCGACGTTGGGATCGTCGGTGGCGATCATGCCGGCGAGCAGCGGGAAGGCGCAGTCTTCCAGCTCCATCATCACGCCCTTGACGGCCTTCTGGGCCTGGGGCAGGTCGAGCAGCTGCAGGATGACGGGCTGGTCCTTGCCCAGCATTTCGCCGCTGGCGATGCGGAACAGCAGGCTGTAGCCGATCTGGCCGGCGGCGCCGGTGACAGCGACGCGCATGGGGGCTTTGCTCATGTGATTACTCCCTCGAGTGAGACGGTCGTATGAAGGTGCTGGAAACCTGCCCGGGTCCGTCGCGGCGAACCACCCACCGCCGCATGGCGGTGTCTTGCGGTCGAGCCTGCGCGGCACGGCCACGCGTGCGCGAGGGCCAACCTGGGCGCCGGCATACTAGCCCCAGGAGGGATGCCTGTCAAATGCCATCTTATATCTTATATAAGACACAAGACTAAAGATAGACGTTTGCGAAAATTTATGCTCAAATGCGCGCATGTCGCAGGAGTCGCCTACCTTCAGCCCGCTCTACCGTCAGATCAAGGCCTTGATCCTTCAGGCGCTTGAGGCTGGGGAATGGCGTCCCGGCCAGGCCATCCCGAGCGAGCAGGAACTCGCCGCGCGCTTCAATGTCTCGCAAGGCACCGTGCGCAAGGCCATCGACGAGATGGCGGCCGACAACCTCCTGGTGCGCAAGCAGGGCAAGGGTACCTTCGTCGCCTCGCACAACGACCCGCGCGCACTCTTTCGCTTCCTCCGCCTCGTGCCGGTGGATGGCGATCTCTCTCCGCCGCAGAGCATGCCGCTGGACTGCTGGCGTGCGAAAGCCGGGCAGGAGGCCTCGCGCATGCTCGCGATCGAGCCCGGCGCCCCGATCATCATCGTCCGCCGCCTGTTGAAGTTCGCCGCCCGGCCCGTCGTCATCGACGAGATCTATCTGCCCGGCGAAGTCTTCCAGGGGCTCAGCGCCGAGACCCTGCAGGGCTGGAACGGTTCGCTCTACAGTCTCTTCGAAACCCGCTTCGGTGTTCGCATGATCCGCGCGCAGGAGCGCATCCGCGCCGTCGCGGCCGATCGCGGCGCCGCCGAGGCGCTCTCCGTCCAGGAGGGCACGCCGCTGCTGTCGGTCGAGCGTGTCACGTACACCTATGGCGACAAGCCCGTCGAGTGGCGTCGCGGCCTGTATTCGACAGCGGAACATTTTTATCTGAATGAGCTGAATTGAGGTCTCGCGCATGGGCCGCAGGCCGGGACCGGCGCTATAATTTTTTGTCGTTTTTCGGAGTCCGCGACGGGGGTCGTCGCACATGCAGAGGGGAGTCTTCATGTCAGAAGTAACAGCGCGCAAACCAAGGCCGAAGTACCTGGCCCTGAACGAGATCCGGCTGCCGTTGCCGGGCATCGTGTCGATCCTTCACCGCATCAGCGGCGTGGGCTTGTTCCTGATGTTGCCGTTCCTGTTGTACCTGCTCGATCGCAGCCTCGGTTCGCCGGAGACCTTCGAGACCTTCGCCGCGGTGGTCGATAACTGGTTCATCAAGCTGATCCTGTTCGGCCTGCTGTGGGCCTACCTGCATCACTTCTGTGCCGGCATCCGCTTCCTGATGCTCGACCTGCACAAGGGTCTGGAACTCGAAGAGGCGCGCAAGTCCTCCAAAATCGTTCTGGTCGTGAGCCTCACGCTCACCTTGATCATCGGGGTGGTCCTATGGTGAAACAGCGTATCGTCGTCGGCGCGCACTACGGTCTGAAAGACTGGATCGCGCAGCGTGCCACCGCCGTCTACATGGCGGCCTACACCATCATTTTCGCGCTGTCGGCGTTCAGCCTGCGCGAGCTGAACTACCAGGAGTGGTCCGGCCTGTTCTCGCACGGCCTGTTCAAGTTCCTGAGCTTCCTGTTCTTCCTGTCGGTCTTCTATCACGCCTGGATCGGCATCCGCGACCTCTGGATGGACTACATCAAGCCGAACGGTGTGCGCCTCGCGCTGCACCTGGTCACCATTTTCGTGCTCGTCGGCTACGCCGGCTGGGCAGCCCAGATCCTGTGGAGGCTTTAAGCGTGAACGTCGCGAAGCGTACCTTTGATGCGGTCATCGTGGGCGCCGGCGGTGCCGGCCTGCGTGCGGCCCTGCAACTCTCCGAAGCCGGCCTCAAGACCGCCGTGCTGACCAAGGTGTTCCCGACCCGCTCGCACACGGTGGCGGCGCAGGGCGGTGTCGCCGCCTCGCTCGGCAACTCGACCGAGGACAACTGGCACTGGCACATGTACGACACCGTCAAGGGGTCGGACTGGCTGGGCGACCAGGATGCCATCGAGTTCATGTGCAAGAAGGCCAACGAGGTCGTCATCGAGCTCGAGCACTACGGCATGCCCTTCGACCGCACCGACAACGGCAAGATCTACCAGCGTCCGTTCGGTGGCCACTCGATGAACTACGGCCAGGCGCCGGTGATGCGCTCCTGTGCCGCCGCCGACCGTACCGGCCACGCCATGCTGCACGCGCTCTACCAGCGCAACGTGCGCGCGAACACCCAGTTCTTCGTCGAGTGGATGGCGCTCGACCTGATCCGCGACGCCGACGGCGACGTGCTCGGCGTCACCGCGATGGAAATGGAGACCGGCGAGGTCTCGATCTTCCACGCCAAGGCGACCATCTTCGCCACCGGCGGTGCCGGCCGCATCTACTACTCCTCGACCAACGCCTTCATCAACACCGGTGACGGCGTGGGCATGGCGGCGCGTGCCGGCATCCCGCTCGAGGACATGGAGTTCTGGCAGTTCCACCCCACCGGCGTAGCCGGTGCGGGCGTGCTGATCACCGAAGGCGTGCGTGGCGAGGGCGGCATCCTGCGCAACGCACAGGGCGAGCGCTTCATGGAGCGCTACGCCCCCAACCTGAAGGACCTCGCCTCGCGCGACATCGTCTCGCGCGCGATGACCACCGAGATCAACGAAGGCCGTGGCTGCGGTCCGGACAAGGATCACGTGCTGCTCGACATCACGCACCTTGCGCCCGACACCATCATGAAGCGCCTGCCTGGCATCCGCGAGATCGCGATCCAGTTCGCCGGCGTTGATCCGATCAAGGCGCCGATCCCGGTCGTGCCGACCTGCCATTACCAGATGGGCGGCATTCCGACCAACTACAAGGGCCAGGTCGTGGTGCCCAAGGACGGCCAGCCGAACAGCCCGGTCGCCGGCTTCTACGCCGCGGGCGAGTGCGCCTGCGCCTCGGTGCACGGCGCCAACCGCCTCGGCACCAACTCGCTGCTCGACCTGCTGGTGTTCGGCAAGTCCGCCGGCGAGACCGTGGTCGAGGACTTCCAGTCCGGCCAGCTCAAGTTGAAGCCGCTGCCCGCCGACGCCGCCGACGTCTCGCTCGCCCGCCTGGCCCGCCTCGACGGCCAGACCAACGGCGAGAGCGTGTTCGATGTCGGCCTGGAGATGCGCCGCACGATGCAGAAGCACGCCGGCGTGTTCCGCTTCGACAACCTGCTCAAGGAAGGCGTGCAGAAGATCGGCGAGGTCGCCGAGCGTGCCAAGCGCACCGAGATCAAGGACAAGTCCAAGGTCTGGAACGTCGCCCGCATGGAGGCCCTCGAGCTCGACAACCTGATCGAGGTCGCGCGCGCCACCATGGTCTCGGCCGAGGCCCGCAAGGAGTCGCGTGGCGCCCACGTCCGCGACGACGCCCCGGATACCGCCGAGAACCCCAACGGCCGCGACGATGCCAACTGGCTCAAGCACACCCTCTGGTACTCCGAAGGCAACCGCCTCGATTACAAGCCGGTGAACCTGAAGCCGCTGTCCGCCGACGTCGAGCCGATCGCGCTCGCCAAGCGCACTTATTGATCAGCGTGATGAGCGCACGGGAGAAACACATATGAGCAAGCGTACCGTTCATTTCAAGATCTACCGCTACGATCCGGACAAGGACGAGAAGCCCTACATGCAGGACATCTCGGTCGAGCTCGAGCCCTCCGACAAGAAGCTGCTCGATGCCCTGGTTCGCCTGCGTGCCAAGGACGACTCGATGTCCTTCCGCCGTTCCTGCCGCGAAGGCGTGTGCGGCTCGGACGCGATGAACATCAACGGCAAGAACGGCCTGGCCTGCCTGACCGACGTCGAAGGGCTTCAGCAGCCGATCACGCTGCGCCCGCTGCCCGGCCTGCCGGTCATCCGCGACCTGATCGTCGACATGACGCAGTTCTTCAAGCAGTACCACTCGATCAAGCCCTATCTGGTCAACAACGACCCCGCGCCCGAGCGCGAGCGCCTGCAGACTCCGGAGGATCGCGAGGAACTCAACGGCCTCTACGAGTGCATCCTGTGCGCGTGCTGCTCGACGTCCTGCCCGTCGTTCTGGTGGAACCCCGACAAGTTCGTCGGTCCGGCCGGCCTGCTCGCGGCCTACCGCTTCCTCGCCGACACCCGCGACCAGGACGCCGCCGCGCGCCTCGACAACCTCGAGGACCCGTATCGCCTGTTCCGTTGCCACACCATCATGAACTGCGTCGATGTCTGTCCGAAGGGTCTGAACCCGACCCGCGCGATCGGCAAGATCAAGGACATGATGGTCCGCCGCGCGATCTAAGGGCGGGCACAGTCGATGACCATCAACAGGGGGCGCGTGCGCTGGCAGTGTCGTCGGGCTCTGCTCGAGCTCGACCTGGTGTTCACGCGCTTTCTAGAGCGGCATTTCGATCGTCTCACCGACGATCAGCTGGCGGATCTGGACGACTTGCTGCGCTGCGACGACTACGACATCTGGGCGTGGGTCAACGGCAGCAAGGCATGTGAGAACGACCGCTGGAAGGAGATGATCGGACTGCTGCGTCAGGGGTGACGCGGCAGTACCGGTCCGACAAAAGACCAAAGGCAGTTAAACCGGCAAGTAGAAGGGACGATCTATGAGCACTGAACGCACTGCAACGCTTACCGTCGATGGCAAGACCGTCGAATTCCCGGTCATGACCGGCACCCACGGCCAGGACGTCATCGACATCCGCACCCTGGGCGGCAAGACCGGCCTCTTCACCTACGACTCCGGCTTCCTGTCGACTGCGAGCTGCAAGTCGAAGATCACCTTCATCGACGGTGACAAGGGCGAACTGCTGTACCGCGGCTACCCGATCGAGCAACTTGCCGATAACTGCAACTTCCTCGAAGTGGCCTACCTGCTCAAGAACGGTGAACTCCCGAACGCGGCTCAGAAGACCGGGTTCGAGAACACCATCAAGAACCACACGATGCTGCACGACCAGATGACCAAGTTCTACTCGGGCTTCCGTCGTGACGCACACCCGATGGCGGTCATGGTCGGTGTGGTGGGGGCGCTGTCGGCCTTCTACCACGATGCGATGGACTTCTCCGACGCGCAGCACCGCAGCGTGTCGATCAACCGCCTGATCGCCAAGCTGCCGACCATCGTTGCGATGGCCTACAAGTACAACAAGGGCGAGCCCTTCATGTACCCGCGCAACGACCTCGACTACACCGCGAACTTCATGCACATGATGTTCGGCACGCCGTGCGAGAAGTACGAGCCGAACCCGGTGCTGGTGCGCGCGCTCGACGTCATCTTCACGCTGCACGCCGATCACGAGCAGAACGCCTCCACCTCGACCGTCCGCCTGGCCGGCTCCTCGGGCGCCAACCCCTTCGCCTGCATCTCGGCCGGCATCGCCTGCCTGTGGGGCCCGGCGCACGGCGGCGCGAACGAAGCCTGCCTGAACATGCTCGAGGAGATCGGTGACGTGTCCCGCGTGAGCGAGTACATCGCCCGCGCGAAGGACAAGAACGACAGCTTCAAGCTGATGGGTTTCGGCCATCGCGTCTACAAGAACTTCGATCCGCGCGCCAAGCTGATGCAGAAGGTGTGCAACGAAGTGCTGACCGAACTCGGCCTCGAGAACGACCGCCTCTTCAAGCTGGCGATGGAGCTCGAGAAGATCGCGCTGGAAGACCCGTACTTCGTCGAGAAGAAGCTCTACCCGAACGTCGACTTCTACTCGGGCATCGTGCAGAAGGCGCTCGGCATCCCGACCTCGATGTTCACCTGCATCTTCGCGCTCGCCCGCACGGTGGGCTGGATCACGCAGTGGGAAGAGATGATCACCGATCCCGAGTACAAGATCGGCCGTCCGCGCCAGCTCTACGTCGGCACCGCGCGTCGCGACGTGCCGGCGCTCGCGCAGCGTCCGTAAGAGACGATGAAGAGGGGCTGCAGGATCCGCCGCGAGTGACGGTGACGGGGTGGTTGCGCGTGCGCGGCCATCCCGTTTTTCCATCGGAATCCGCGCGTCGGCCGCACTCCCGCACCCGAAAACAGGGCAACAGAACACCACAGGTGCTTATCCCATGATGAAGCAACTCGAACAGACTTCGCACTTGTTCGGCTCGAACGCGCCGTTCATCGAAGAGCAGTACGAAAACTACCTCGCCGACCCGACCTCGGTCTCCGCCGAGTGGCGCGACTATTTCGACAAGCTCCAGGCCCAGGTCGGCGCAGCCGCGCGTGACGTGCCGCACGGCCCGGTCATCGCCGCCTTCGAGCAGATGGCCAAGCGTGGCCCGGTGCGCACCATCGTCTCCGGTGGCGGCGAGGACAAGCAGCAGGTCTCCGTGCTGCAGCTCATCAACGCCTACCGCTTCCTCGGCAACCGCTGGGCCAACCTCGACCCGCTCAAGCGCACCGAGCGGCCGCAGATCGCCGAGCTCGAGCCGTCCTTCTACGGCTTCACCGAGGCGGATCTCTCCAAGAGCTTCAACGTCGGCTCCTTCCACGGCTTCAGCACCGAGCGCGCCACCCTGCGCGAGATCCTCGAGGCGCTGCGCCAGACCTACTGCGGCCCGATCGGCGCCGAGTACATGTACATGACCGACATCGGTCAGAAGCGCTGGATCCAGAGCCGCCTCGAGAGCCTGCGCGGCACGCCGAAGTTCTCGGCGGAGATGAAGAAGCGCATCCTCGAGCGCACCACCGCCGCCGAGACCCTGGAGCGCTACCTGCATACCCGCTACGTCGGCCAGAAGCGCTTCTCGCTCGAAGGTGGCGAATCGGCCATCGTCGCGATGGACGAGCTGATCCGCGTCGCGGGCAGCCTGGGCGTGCAGGAAAGCGTGATCGGCATGGCCCACCGCGGCCGTCTCAACGTGCTCGTCAACACCCTGGGCAAGTCGCCCTCGATGCTGTTCTCGGAGTTCGAGGGCAAGGCCGCCGCCGACCTCACCGCCGGCGACGTGAAGTACCACATGGGCTTCTCGAGCGACGTGATGACCCCGGGCGGCCCGATGCACCTGACGCTCGCGTTCAACCCCTCGCACCTCGAGATCATCAACCCGGTGGTCGAGGGCTCGGTGTATGCCCGCCAGGTCCGTCGCGGCGACGTCGACAAGAACCAGGTGCTGCCGGTGCTCATCCACGGCGACGCCGCCGTGGCAGGCCAGGGCGTCAACCAGGAAATGCTCAACTTCTCGCAGACCCGGGGCTACGGCACGGGCGGCACGGTGCACCTGGTCGTCAACAACCAGATCGGTTTCACCACCTCCGACCCGCGCGACTACCGCTCCTCGCTGTACTGCACCGACATCTTCAAGATGGTCGAGGCGCCGATCTTTCACGTCAATGGCGACGACCCCGAGGCCGTGGCCCTGGTCACCGCGCTGGCGGTCGAGTTCCGCCAGGAGTTCAAGAAGGACGTGGTGGTCGACATCATCTGCTTCCGCAAGCTCGGCCACAACGAGCAGGACGAGCCGATGGTTACCCAGCCGCTGATGTACCGCACCATCCAGAAGCACCCCGGCACCCGCAAGCTCTACGCCGACCGCCTGGTCGCCGAGGGCACGCTGAAGTCCGAGGAGCCCGACCAGATGATCGCCGAGTACCGCGAGCACCTCGACAAGGGCCAGCTGCTCTACAACCCGGTGCTCTCGGGCCACAACCGCCAGTTCGCGGCCGACTGGACGCCCTACGTCAAGCAGCCCTACACCGACGAGGGCGACACCACCGTGCCGGTGCAGGAGATCAAGCGCCTGTCCGAGCGCCTGAGCACGATCCCGGCCAACTTCACGCTGCACTCGCGCGTCAAGAAGATCATCGACGACCGCGCCGCCATGGGCCGCGGCGAGGTGCCCTTCGACTGGGGCATGGGCGAGAACCTCGCCTACGCCAGCCTGCTCGCGCAGGGCTACGGCGTCCGCCTCTCCGGCGAGGACGTCGGCCGCGGCACCTTCTTCCACCGCCACGCCGTGCTGCACGACCAGAAGCGCGAGCGCTGGGACGAGGGCACCTACAAGCCGCTCGACCACATCCAGGACGGCCAGGCGCGCTTCCAGAGCTACGACTCGGTGCTGTCGGAAGAGGGCGTGCTCGCGTTCGAGTATGGTTACGCGACCACCGAGCCGAACGAGCTCGTGGTGTGGGAAGCCCAGTTCGGCGACTTCGTCAACGGCGCCCAGGTCGTGCTCGACCAGTTCATCAGCTCGGGCGAGGCCAAGTGGGGCCGTCTGTGCGGGCTCACGCTGATGCTGCCGCACGGCTACGAGGGGCAGGGCCCCGAGCACTCGTCTGCACGTATCGAGCGCTACATGAACAACGCCGCCGAGCACAACTGGCAGATCTGCGTGCCGACCACCCCGGCGCAGATCTTCCACCTGCTGCGCCGCCAGGCGATCCGCAAGGTGCGCAAGCCGCTGATCATCATCACGCCGAAGTCGCTGCTGCGCCACAAGGAGGCGATCTCCTCGATCGAGGAGCTGGCCAACGGCCGCTTCCAGACCGTGATCCCCGAGGTCGAGAAGCTCGACGCCAAGAAGGTCAAGCGCGTGGTGCTGTGCCAGGGCAAGATCTACTACGAGCTCCTCGCGCATCGTCGCGAGAACAAGATCACCGACACCGCTCTGGTCCGCATCGAGCAGCTCTATCCCTTCCCGACCGAGGCCTTCGCCAAGGCGATCGAGCAGTTCCCGAACGCCAAGGAGATCGTCTGGGTCCAGGAAGAGCCGCGCAACCAGGGCGCGTGGTACTGGCTCGCCTCGCGCCAGCACCTGGTCAACGTGCTCGGCACCAAGCGCCGCCTGCTGCTGGTGAGCCGCCCGGCCGCCGCCTCGCCCGCGGTCGGCTACTACGCCAAGCACAACGCCCAACAAAAGGCGGTCCTCGAAAACGCCTTCGGTCCGATCCAGGACACCACGCCGCAGTTCCCGCACTGAAAAACATCTAGGGAGAGAAATTCATGCTGATCGAAGTCAAAGTACCGCAGCTGTCCGAGTCGGTTTCCGAAGCCACGCTGGTGACCTGGCACAAGAAGGAAGGCGATGCGGTCGCGCGCGACGAGAACCTCATCGACATCGAGACCGACAAGGTCGTGCTCGAGACCCCGGCCCCGGCCGACGGCGTGCTGGTGAAGATCATCAAGCAGGGTGGTGACACGGTCACCTCGGGTGAGCTCATCGCCCAGATCGACACCGAAGCCAAGGCCGCCGCCGGTTCCGCCGCCGCGGCTCCGGCCGCTGCCCCGGCTGCTGCCGCCGCCCCGGCCGCGTCCGGTG
>NZ_AMXF01000050.1 GCF_000310225.1 Thauera phenylacetica B4P | reverse complement strand
GGGCGGCGCGGCGCGCTCCGTGGTCTGGGGGGGGCCGCTGCCGCGGATGGCGGCGAGACGGCGGCGGGTGCCGGCGCGGCTATGCGCCTGGATGCAGCCGAGGCGCGCACGCGCAGCGTGTTCCGCATCCCCGGCATGGATTGCCCGTCCGAGGAGCAGATGATCCGCATGCGCCTGGCCGATGCGCCGGTGGCGGCGCTGAAGTTCGACCTCGCCGGGCGGCGGCTGACGGTGGATCACGACGGCGATCCGGCGCAGATCCTCGCCGGCCTGGTGCCGCTGGGTTACGGCGCCGAGCTGGCCGAGTCGCGCCCGCTCGCCGCTGGCGAGGCGCAGGCCGCCGCGCCCGCCGACGATGCCACCGAGGCGCGCGTGCTGTGGATCCTGCTCGCGATCAACGCGTCGATGTTCGTGGTGGAACTCGGCGCTGGCCTGTGGGCGCGCTCGGCGGGGCTGATCGCCGACGCCATGGACATGTTCGCCGACGCCGCGGTGTATGGCGTCGCGCTCTATGCGGTGGGGCGCGCAGCGCGCCACAAGCTCGCCGCGGCGCGGCTGGCGGGCGTGCTGCAGCTGGTGCTGGCGCTCGGCGCGCTCGCCGAGGTCGTGCGCCGCATCGTCACCGGTGCGATGCCCGCGCCGGTGGGCATGATGGGCATCGCGCTGCTCGCGCTCGCCGCCAACGTCGCCTGCCTGGTGCTGATCGCCCGTCATCGCGAGGGCGGCGTGCATATGAAGGCGAGCTACATCTTCTCGGCCAACGACGTCATCGCCAACCTCGGCGTGATCGGCGCCGGTGCACTGGTGGCCTGGCTGGGGACGCCGTGGCCGGATTGGATCATCGGCCTGCTGATCGCTGCGGTGGTGCTGACGGGGGCGGTGCGCATCCTGCGGTTGCGCTGAAGGGCCAGGGGCGGCGCCTGTCTTCAGGCTTCGCCGGCGGTGAGCACTGCAAGACGTCGCGGGCGCCGTTGGTCCAGATAAGGGGCTTGGGGTCAGTGTCATGATTGGTGACGTATTGATCGATGGCGGCGACGCGCTCAGGGACGCTGGTGAAGACGCTGCGACGCAGTCGCGCGGTGGTGATGTCAAGCAAGAAGCGGTCGACCGTGCCTGGGCGCAGCACTGCACTAGTAGATCTCGACGTGCAGCCGTCCGGCGGCGAGGAGCTGCGGTCGCAACTGGTCCCAGTCGCGCCCGGCGCTGCGGCAGAGGTCGCGGAAAGCCTCGATGACGCCGGCCTCCATGCCCTTGAGGCCGCACAGATAGATGAAGCACTCGGCGTCATCGAGCCAGGCGAGCACCTTGTCGGCGCGTGCGCGGATGAGATCCTGCACATACCGCCTGGGCTGACCGGGCACGCGCGAGAAGGCGAGGTTGATGTCGATGAACGCTCCCGGCAGCTTCTGCAGCGGCCCGAAGTAGGGCAGCTCGCCCGCTGTGCGCGCGCCGAAGAACAGCATCAGCTCGCCGCCCTCCTTCAGATGCATGCGCCGGCGCCGGCGCTCGGTCATCGCGCGCATCGGCGCCGAACCGGTGCCGGTGCAGATCATCATGATCTTGGCGCCGGGATGGTTGGGCATCAGAAAGGTCGCGCCGTAGGGGCCGGTCACCTGCACCTTGGCGCCCTTTTCCAGGTCGCACACGTAGTTCGACGCCACCCCGCGCACCGCACGCCCCTCGTGGTCCTCGGTGACGCGTTTGACGGTGAGCGCGACGTTGTTGTGGCGCGGCTGCTCGCCCTCGCGCGGGCTCGCGATCGAGTACATGCGCAACAGGTGTGGCTCGCCATTCTCATCGGTGCCGGGCGGGATGATGCCGATCGACTGGCCCTCGAGCACCGGGAACGGTGTGGCGCCGAAGTCGAGCACGATGTGGTGGATGTCGCTCGAGGCGCCCTCGGCGGTGAGCCGGTAGTTGCCCGCCACGGTGGCAGTGGCCGGGCGCGCCGGCGTGTACAGATTCACATATGGGTGTGCGGCCGACCACGGCGCGAGCGCGGCGCCGCCCTGGCCGGTGGTGGCCATCTCGGCAAGCTCCTGCGCCCGGGCCGGGGGCTTGGCAGCAGCGCCGCCGAGCCCGGCCGCGAGCTCGTCGAGTGCGCTGGTTTCGGGCAGCACGTCCCACCTGAACTGGTCCTCGAGGCTGTACGGAGCGGTGGACTCGACGTTGCGCCACGAGTCGATCGCACCGGTCGGGCACGGCGAGATGCACGCCATGCAGCCCTCGCAGACCTCGAACCTGACGACGTAGTTGAGCGCGTCGTGGGTGATCGCGTTGACCGGACAGGTCTGCTCGCAGGTGTTGCAGCGGATGCAGACCTCCGGGTCGATCAGGTGCTGGCGGGTGACCTTGGTGTGGTCTGCAGGCGCGTTCATGACGGGGCCTCCTTGCCACGGCCGGTCAGTTGAAGCGAACGTACTCGAACTCGACCGGCTGGTTGTTGATGCCGCGCGCAGGCGGCGCGATCCAGTTGGCGAACTTGCCCGGCTCGAGGCAGCGGCTCATCAGCGAATGCACGAACAGGCGGTCGGCCTCGGTCGGCAGCCACTCCAGGTGGCGGCGGGTCCATTCGGCTTCGCTCATCAGCTCACCTTCCGGGCTCAGGTGGGCGCCGGCAAACAGCCCGATCCTGCGGTGGAAGCCCTTGTGCGGCGGCTTGAAACGGAAGTCGACGCCGAGCCTGGCCGGGATGCGGTTCCAGCGGTCGACGCCGGCCTGGACGTCGCGGATCCAGTCGTCGCGCAGTCGTTCGTTCAGCGCCGACAGCGCCGGCACGTGGCGCTCGACGATGCGCTCGTCGGCGACGTCGAGAATCGTGTATTCGTCGTCGTGCAGCGTGTGGTCGTCATCGAGCTTGCCTTCCTCGAAGCGGCCCTTGAGGCCGTTGGTGTAATAGGTCGCGGCGTTCGACGACACCTCGGCGCCGAACAGGTCGCCGGTGACGCTGTAGTGGAAGTTCAGGTACTTCTGCAGGGTCGGAAGGTCGATCACGCCGGCCGCACGCAGCTTGACCGGGTCGTCGGTCTTCAGGTCGCGCATGACCTCGCAGGTGCGCTGGATGATGCGTGCGACCCCGGACTCGCCGACGAACATGTGGTGCGCCTCCTCGGTCAGCATGAACCTGCAGGTGCGCACGAGCGGCTCGAAGGCCGACTCGGCGAGCGCGGCGAGCTGGAACTTGCCGTCACGGTCGGTGATGAACGTGAACATGAAGAACGACAGCCAGTCGGGCGTCTTCTCGTTGAACGCGGTGAGGATGCGCGGGTTGTCGGCATCGCCCGCGCGGCGCTCGAGCAGCGCCTCGCCTTCCTCGCGGCCGTCGCGGCCGAAGTGTGCGTGCAGCAGATAGGTCATCGCCCACAGGTGACGGCCTTCCTCGACGTTGACCTGGAAGAGGTTGCGCAGATCGTAGAGCGACGGCGCGGTCAGGCCGAGGTGGCGCTGCTGCTCGACCGAGGCCGGCTCGGTGTCGCCCTGGGTGACGATGATGCGGCGCAGCGTCGAGCGGTATTCGCCCGGCACGTCCTGCCACACCGGCTCGCCCTTGTGCTCGCCGAAGTGGATCTTCCGGTCGCCCGCGGAAGGTGCGAGAAAAATGCCCCAGCGGTAGTCGGGCATCTTGACGTAGTCGAAGTGCGCCCAGCCTTTGGGATCGACGCTGACTGCGGTGCGCAGATAGACGTCGTAGTTCGACGAGCCGTCCGGACCCATGTCGTCCCACCACTGCCGAAAGGACGGCTGCCACTGCTCGAGCGCGCGCTGCAGGGTGCGATTGCCCGACAGATCGACGTTGTTCGGGATGCGTTCGCTGTAGTTGATCATCGCCTTGCTCCTCATCCTCGTTCGTACGATTGACTGCCCTTCCACTGTTGCGGTCACCCTTACACGCGCTTCCTGTCGAACTGCGCCTTCCTGCCGGAGCCGTAGCGCGTCAGCGCGCCGGTCTCGCCGACGGCGTTGGGTCGGTTGTAGACCCAGTTCTGCCAAGCCGACAAGCGGCCGAAGATGCGCGTGTTCAGGGTCTCGAAGATGCCGAAGCGCAGGTTCGCCTCGAGGCCGGTGAGCGCATCGGGCGAGAGCGCGGCGCGCTCCTCGAGCGCGATGCGCACCTCGTCGCGCCAGTCCAGGTCGTCCGGGGCGGCGGTCACCAGCCCGAGCGCGAGCGCGTCGGCGGGTGCGAGCCTGTCTCCGATGCGCGCCTTGGCCGCCGCGATCGGCGCGACGTCCTCGTAGAAGCGCGAGGCGAGGCGCGAGCGCCCATTGATCATCGGCAAGGTGCCGAAATTCATCGTCGAGAGCGCGATCGCGTTGGGCCGCCCGGGGTCGTCGAGCATGTAGCTGCGATCGGCTGCGAGCGCGATCTCGAACAGCGTTCCGGCAAAGCACGAGCCCGGCTCGATGAGCGCATACAAGCTGCGCGAGGACACGTCCAGGCGCGCCAGCGTGCGCCGCAGCATGCCGATCGTCTCGCGTACGAACCAGTCGTCGCGGTTGGCCTCGAGCGTCGCGTCGATGTCGAGCACCACGTCTTTGTCGCCCTCGGTGGCGAGCACCCACAGGCCGAGCTCGAGGTGGTTGGTACGTAGCATCAGGATCGCGTCGTCCAGTTCGCGCGCCATCCTCAAGGGCCACCAGTTCGCCCCCTCGGCGGCGATCTCGGCAGCACTTCGCGCGGAGACCGCGGCCGGTGCGCGCACGGCGATCCTGGCGGTGCGCGCGGCTTCGTCGAGCGCGACATCGACGAACTGGTAGTGATAGCCGGCCGCGTCATCGGTGCGCTCGAGGTGCGCCAGCGCGATGCCCCTGGCACCGGCCGGCCGATCCGAGCCCTTGGCGAGTGCGGCTGCGCGCTCGCCGATGTGGGCGTCGAACTCCTGCGCGCGCACCACCTCGTCGACCAGGCGCCACTGCTTCGCGCGCTCGCCGCGCACCCCCTCGGAGATGGTGCAGAAGATGTCGGCGTGATCACGGCGCACGCGGCGCTTGTCGGTCAAGCGCGTCAGGCCCCCGGTGCCCGGCAGCACGCCCAGCAGCGCCACCTCGGGCAGCGAGACGGCAGAGTTGCGGTCATCGACGAGCACGATCTCGTCGCACGCGAGCGCGAGCTCGTAGCCGCCGCCCGCGGCTGCGCCCTTGCACGCGGCGATGAACTTTAGGCCCGAGTGTGCGCTCGCGTCCTCGATGCCGTTGCGCGTCTCGTTGGAGAACTTGCAGAGGTTAACCACCCATGCGTGGGTCGAGAGGCCGAGCATGTGGATGTTCGCGCCCGAGCAGAATATCTTCGGCTTGCCTGAACGAAACACCACGGCGCGCACCTCCGGGTGCTCGAAGCGGATCCTTTGCAGCGCGTCGTGCAGCTCGATGTCGACGCCCAGATCGTAGGAGTTCAGCCTCAGCTTGTAGCCCGGACGGATGCCGCCGTCCTCGTCGATGTTGAGCGTGAGCGTGGCCACCCCGCCCTCGCAGGCGAGTTGCCAGTGGCGGTAACGCGACGGCTCGGTCCGGTAGTCGACGAGCGAGTCGTGCGACTTGGGAGCCTTCGTGTCGATCGTGTTCACGGCGGGTCTCCTCCTTGTTGCTGCGGATCAGCGCGCGGCCAGCCGCTGCAGTCGGCTGAAACGCTGCTCGATCATCTGGTCCGCGGTGTCGGGCGCGGTGTCGGGCGCGGTATCGACCTTCGCTTGCAAGGGCGCGTCGGCCTCTAGTGTACTGCTGCATAGCTTAAGCATGGATGAGCGCGCGGAGGATGTCGCCGGCGCTCTTGGCCCAGATGAAGGGCTTGGGGTCGATGTCGTGGTGAGCGATGTATCGATCGATGGCGACGACGAGTCCAGGGGCGCTGGCCAAGACGCCAAGGCGCGATCGTGGTGGTCAAGGTGCTGCATTACTCGCCCTGGGCCAGCACGCCCGCGCTCTTTACCGCTGCGGCCGGGGTGTTGCCCGCGGGCGGCGCCGTGTATTGCCATGGTCCTTATCGCCGCGGCGGGGCCCATACCGCGCCGAGCAATGCCGCTTTCGACGACTGGCTGCGCAACATCGATTCGCGCTTCGCCGTGCGTGACCCGGAGGCGGTGGAGGCCGAGGTGCGGCGCCGTGATTCTCGGCTGGATGAGGTGGTCGACATGCCGGCCAATAACCTCAGCCTGGTTTTTCGTCGCCTCTGACCGTGCCGGGCCGGCGCAACCCGCCCGGCCTGCAGCGTCCCGGTCATGGTGGCGCGGCGGCGGCGGGCGTCACGTTGCCGTCGGCGGTGGCGCTGACCCTGGTCGCGCTCGGTCTTGCCCGCTTCGGGGATGTGTGGCCGCCGGGTTGGGTGGTGGCTGCCCGGGCAGTCGCTGGCGGGATGTTCGACGGATTTTCCCTCGCCGCCGTCAGAGCAGGCTGGTGATGCGGCCGAGCCCTGGTGGGAGTGGGCTTGCCCGCGAATCCTGTGTCCACGATCGCTGCCTTCGCGGGCAAGCCCGCTCCCACGGGCAAGTCCGCTCCCACGGGTAAGTCCGCTCCCACGGGCAAGTCCGCTCCCACGGTCGAGCCCGCGACCGCGGGCCTGCGCCGACGGGGCCGCCGCTCAGGCGGCGCCGTCCTCGTCCAGCATCCGCTTGAGGTAGTCCGGCACGCCCGACAGTACCAGCGTATCGGTGGCGCGGTCGTAGTGCACCGCGCCGGAGTGCAGGCCGCTCCTCTCGAACTCCAGCTTCCAGTTCTCGCCGCTCGCGCTGAAACGCACCAGCGGGCGGAGCGCGCGCCGGTTGGGGACGAAGCCCGCGGCGATCTTCGTCTCCTCGGCGCGCAGCACGGCGTCCAGTCGCGCCGGCTGCTCGGGGAAGACTTCGCGTGCGAGCTCCTCGAACACTACCGGCGCGCCGGCCTCGCCGAGCGTGTCGAGGTAGTCGTGGGCGCGCTCGAGCACGCTGTCGCGGGCGGCGGGGGTGAGGCGCTCGGTGTCGATGAAGCGGTCGAGGGTGGCGACCAGTTTCTTCGTCTCCTGCAGCGCCACCATCACGTCGCTGCAGCCAAGCACACGCTTGAACCACGCACCGCCCTTGCCGCGTCCGCGCAGGAAGCCGAGGTAGCGCTCGTCGCCGCGCCGCCAGCCCGTAAGGTCGATGCGGCCGGCGGCGTGCAGTGCGGAGAAATCCACGTGCGTGCAGTCGAGCGGCTCCAGGCCGCCGCCGATCGCGATGCCCTCGGCGCTGCCGAGCAGGGCCACCCACAGGCTGTCGCCATCGCCCTCGCGGATGTGCGCCAGCACCAGGTGGTCGCCGTCCTCGAGCTCCTCCTCGTCGGCGATGGCCTGCACGCGCTCGGCGAGCTGGCGCGACAGGGCGGTGAAGTCGAGGGTCTCGTCGACCAGGTGCTCGCGCAGCCAACGCGCCAGGGGGAAAGTCTCCTCGTCCTCCTCGAAGCGGCCGAAGCCCTTGGCGCTGCGGCTCTCGTACTGCGCGCACAGGCGCTCGACCAGGCGCAGCGCCGCGGTGTCGAGCGCGCAGGGGGCCTCGCGCAGCATCAGGCGCGAGGGTACGCCGGGCTCGCGCACCAGGGCGTGGAGGATCAGGTGGGTGACGACGTGTTCGACGGTGCGCATGCGGCGGGCTCGGGCGGGGAGGCGGGGCGCGATTTTCGCACGAGCGCCGTGGGAGCGGGCTTGCCCGCCAGGGCGATCGCACGAACGGGTGGGTTAGCACGAGCGGTGCTTGTGGGAGCGGGCTTGCCCGCGAAAGGGGGCTGTGTCGGTGCTCATTCGCGGGCAAGGCCGCTCTCACAGGGGCGAGGCCGGATTCGCGGACAGGGCGCGCGGGGGCGCGTGCTTTTTCACAGTCGCCGGGGGCGATTGGCTGCCAGAATGAGTCATGTCCATTACGCCCGATCCGGGCAGGGGAGGTTCTCATGGAATCGACGCGTACCAAGCTGCGCGGGGTGAACCTGGGTAGCTGGCTGCTGCTGGAGAAGTGGATGGTGCCCAGCCTGTTCGAAGGCCTGGAGGCGACCGACGAGACCACCTGGTGCGCCGAGCTCGGCCCCGCCGCCGGCGAGCGCCTGCGCCAGCACTGGGACAGCTTCATCACCCGCGAGGACTTCGCCTGGATCGCAGGGCGCGGGCTCAACGCGGTGCGCATCCCGATCGGGCACTGGATCTTCGGCGCCGACTACCCGTACCACCCCAAGTACGGCGCCCACCGCCACCCCTTCGTGACCGGCGGCATCGAGGTGCTCGATCGCGCGCTCGACTGGGCGCAGGAGCTCGGCCTCGCGGTGATCATCGACCTGCACGCCGCGCCCGGCTGCCAGAACGGCTTCGACAACGGCGGCATCAAGGACGTGGTGGAGTGGCACACCAAGAAGGAATACCTCGAGCACTCGCTCTCCGTGCTCGAGCGCCTGGCGGAGCGCTACCGCGCGCACCCGGCGCTGCACGGCATCGAGCTGCTCAACGAGCCGCGCTGGGACGTGCCCACCGACTACCTGAAGGCCTACTACCTCGAGGCCTATGCGCGCATCCGCAAGCACTGCGCACCGGAGACCGTGGCGGTGGTGTTCCACGACGGCTTCCGCAGCTTCCGTGAATACCTCGGCTTCATGCAGGCGCCGGCCTTCCGCAACGTGGTGTTCGACTATCACCGCTACCAGTGCTTCGAGCGCTGCGACATCGACATGGACATCCACGGCCACATCCGCAAGGCGGCGGTGGACTGGCGTGAGGAGGCCGACGCGATCAACGCCGAGCTCGGCCTGCCGGCGGTGTGTGGCGAGTGGAGCCTGGGGCTGGACCTGAAGGTGGTGTCGCTGTGGGCCGAGGGGCCGTTCAACCACGCCCTCGAGCACATGGACGACTTCCAGCAGGACGTCGCCAGCCGCGCCTACGGCGACAGCCAGCTGATGACCTTCGAGCGCCTGGCGGGCTGGTTCTTCTGGAGCTACAAGACCGAGACCACGCCGGCGTGGTGCTTCCGCGAGTGCGTGGAGCGCGGCTGGCTGCCCTCACGCTTCGGGTAGGGACGGGGCTTCCGGCCGCGCAGTGTGCGCGGCCGGAGGCTGCACGCCCGTGCGCGGGCGCTGCAGCAACAGGCGGCGCTCGAAGAAATGGTTCTGGCGCGCGCGCCGGCTGATCACCAGCAGGGTCGAGCTCGGCAGCTCGTGGTGCAGCAGCTCCAGGGAGTCGACCTCTTCCTTGGGCGCGAGCGCGTCGGTGGCCTCCTCGATGAAGATCCACGCCGGCTGGTGCAGGAACACGCGCGCGAGGCCCAGGCGCTGCTGGATGCGCAGCGGCAGCTCGCGCCCCCAGTCCTCCTGGGTGTCGAGCTTGGGCGCCAGCCACGCGATGCCGGCGCATTCGAGCGCGCGCTCGAGCACGGCGTCGGGGTGGCGATCGGCGTCGTCGGGGTAGCTCAGCACCATGCGCAGGCTGCCCGCGGGCAGGAAGGGCTGGCGCGGCACGAACATCAGGTCGCGCCCGGCCGGCAGGCGGACCTCGCCGCTGCCCCAGGGCCACAGCCCGGCGACCGCCTTGAACAGGCTGATCGTGACCGCGGGATCGCCGCAGATCAGCACGCGTTCGCCGCGGCGCACGCGCAGGTCGAAGTCGTCGAGCAGGAGCTCGCCCGCCGGGGTCTGCAGGCGCAGCCGGCGCAGCTCGAGCTCGGGGTGGGGCGAGGCGCACACCGCGATGCGCTCGCGGCCGCGGCTGCGCGCCTCCGCGCGTTCGAGCGCGAGCATGTCTTCATACAGGCTGGCGACGCGGTCGATCGAGGCGCGGCAGCGTGCGAGCTCGCCGAGGTTGTCGATCGGCCAGGACAGCGCCGTGGTCAGGCGCTGGAAGGCCTGCGCCGCCTGCATCAGTACGCCGAGCGTCATCGCGCCGGCGATGTATTGCGGCGCTGCGATCAGGATCGGGAACACCGGCAGCAGGGTGCCGTAGCCGGTGGAGAAGGACACGATGCCAAGGTAGGCCAGGGTCTGCCGGTTCCAGCCCCGCCCGACGTCGTCGAACAGGCGCGCCGCCTCGCGGCGCTCGTGCGGCTCGCCGTGCATCATCGCGATCGGCTCGGCGTGCTCGCGCGCCCGCGCCAGGCCGAAGCGCAGGTTGGCCTCGACGGTCTGCAGGCGGTTGGTGGCGCGGATCAGCGGGCGGCCGAGCATGAGCCCGAGCGCTGCGCCCACGCCCGCGTACAGGAAGGCGGCGAGCACCATGTAGCCGTGCACGGCGATCGAGGTCCCCGGCAGCGGCGCGCTGCCCGACACGCTCAGCAGGATGTCGATGAAGCTGCCCAGGATCAGCAGCGCGAACAGCAGCGAGTGGGCGAGCGAGACCGCCACGTCGGTGGCGATGCGGATGTCCTCGGCGATGCGACCGTCCGGGTTGTCGTGCTCGCCAGCGGTGAATTGCAGGCGGTAGAGGTGGCCGTGCGACAGCCAGTGCTCCAGCAACAGGTCGGTGAGCCAGCGCCGCCAGTCGAGCTGCAGCCGGCGCTTGACGTGCATGTGCAGCGCGGTCACCCCCATGGTGAGGGCGAAGATCAGCACGAAGACCCCCACCAGCTGCAGCAGCTCGGACAGCGCGCGATCCTCCAGGGCGTCGAAGAGATCGCGGTTCCAGTAGCTCACCCAGACCGCCAGCCCGACCTGCGCCATCGTCAGCAGCACCAGCGCCAGCACCGTCGCGCGCACCTGCCACTTGCGCTCGCAGTTCCAGTAGCCCCCCGCCAGCAACAGGAAGCGCCGCCCGCCGTCACGGTGGGGCGGCCGGCGGTGGGGCTGCTTGGGAAGGGAGGCGGCGTGGGTGGAGGACATGAGGCAATCATGCCTCGTTACGGGCAGTTCGTCCGTGGAGGAAGACGCGGTTTGCCTGCGGACGGACAGGTGGTTCCGCCGTGGCGGAATGTCGGCGCCGTCGAGCTCACTCTTCAGTCTTTGCGAAGAGCCGGTTTCGCCTCAGGTCCTACTGTCCTTGGGCGGCTAGGCCTGGAGGATGCCTTGCCGTAGACTTGCCGCAACGCATCCGCCCGGATGGGCGGTCATACTCGTTCAGGATTCCCCCCGTGCTGTCTCTCAACAAACCCAAGCTCGACAACCTCGCCAACGAGATCTGGAAGTCCGCCGAGCGCCTGCGTGGCAAGTTCAAGGCCTACGAGTACCAGAACGTCATCCTGCCGATCATCGTCATCCGCCGGCTGGAGTGCGTGCTCATCCAATGGCGCAAGAAGATGCGCGAGGAAGTGCTCGCCAAGCGCCCGGAACTGGAAGCGAAGCCGATCGAACTCGACCGGCTGGTGAAGAAGCTGGAGATCACCCAGGCGCATTTTTCCAACGGCACCGACCACACCCTGGAAAGCCTCGCCGAAGAAGACCCGATGCTGCTGGAAGACAACTTCCGCGCCTATCTGAACGGTTTCTCCCGGAACGTCCGCGACATTCTCGACCACTTCAACTACCACGCCACCGTTACCCAGCTGGTCAAGAACAACCGGCTCGCCCCCATCCTCAACCAGTACAGGAGCCTGACGCTCGGCCCGGACCAGCTCTCCAACCTGGAGATGGGCTACATCTACGAAGAGTTGCTGCGACGCTTCTCGGAACAGAGCGGCGAGGAGGCCGGGGAGCATTTCACCCCGCGCGAAGTCATCCGCCTGATGGTGGAACTGCTCGACATCCCCACGCCCACCCGCCACACCGCCATCTACGACCCGGCCTGCGGCACCGGCGGCATGCTGTCGGTGGCGAAGGAGCATCTGCTCGACCGCGCCCAGGGCGACGCCGAAAGGCAGCAGGTCGAGAGCTACGTGACGCTGCACGGTCAGGAGCTGTCGCCAACCAACTACGCCATCTGCCGTGCCGACCTGCTGATCAAGGAAGACAAGGAGGCGCGTGTCTTCCTCGGCAACTCCCTGATCCCGCACAACCCGAGCGGCAAGGAGCCCGGCGACCAGCTGGCCGGCCCGCACGACCGTTTCGACTTCATGCTCAGCAACCCGCCCTTCGGCGTGACCTGGGGCGGCAAGGACGGCTACGAGGACGAGGCACGCCGCTACGCCGCGACCCGCTACCGCGCCGGCATGCCACGCACCAACGACGGCGCGCTGCTGTTCCTGCAAACCATGCTGGCCAAGATGAAGCCGGTGGATGCGGGCAGCGGCCAGGGTGGGAGCCGGATCGCGATCATCTTCAACGGCTCGCCGCTGTCCAACGGCGACTGCGGGCAGGGCGAGAGCGAGATCCGCCGCTGGATACTCGAGAACGACTGGCTCGACGCCATCGTGATGCTGCCCGACCAGCTCTTCTACAACACCGGCATCTACACCTACGTCTGGCTGCTGCGCAACGAGAAGCCGGAGAGTCACCGGGGGCGGGTGATGCTGATCGACGCGCGCCAGCAGTTCGACAAGGAGCCCAAGGCATTCGGCAACAAGCGCAACCGCATCGCCGACGCCCACCGCCAGTGGATCGAAACCCGCTACCGGGACGGCTGGGCGGAGCGCTTCGAGGATGACGACGTCAAGCTCTACCACACCACCGACTTTGCCTACCACAAGGTCGGCGTGGTGTTCTGGCAGACCGATGCCGAGGACCGGCCCGCCATCGTCACCGAGCCTTACGAGAAGGCCTTCACCGCCGCCAACATGGCCAGGGAGCAGGCCTTCTACGACAGCGCGCTGCAGTTTGCCGTGCAGGCGCGACGGGGCGACAGGACGGTGGAGATCCGCTTCAGCCTGAATCCGGACGACAGCTTCGCTACCGTCTGGGGCGATGCGGTGCGCAAGGCCTTCGCCGCCGAACTGGCCGAGCTCACCAAGGACATCGCGGAGACGCGCGAGCGCAACAAGGCGACCAAGGCCTTCATCGACGGGCTGGCGCTGCAGGTCACGTGGACCCACCGCCACTATGTCGCCGACGACGAGTACATTCCCTTCGACCCGGCCGGCGAGCCCGCTGAATACATCCCCGCCTTCCTGGAACGCGAGATCGCCAAGCCCATCATTCGCTGGCAGGACAGCCCGCAACTGGGCTACGAAATCCTGCCCAACAAGTATTTCTACCGCTACCAGCCGCCGAGGCCGGCGAGCGAGCTGCTGGCGGAGTTCTGGGCGTTGGAGAAGGAGGCGGAGGGGATGCTGCAACGGGTTGGCGGCAAATGATTATTCACGGAAAGCAGTGCGTTAGTGCATTTGGCCCTCTGCCCGAGGGCTGGGGCTTGGATCGCATTCGGGACCGCTTAGGTCCGATAATTGGTGGGGAGTGGGGAGAGGACCCAGCTTCACACGATCAGGGACTTGAAGTTCCTGTGGTGCGTGTTTCTGATATTGATGGGATAGACATCAACCCAGATAACTTGACGATTCGTCGAGTTGCTGCGTCCAAGCTGTCTGGGCGGCTTATCGGGACAAGCTCGCTAGTCATTGAAAAATCGGGAGGCGGCGAGAAGCAGTCGGTAGGCCGTGTTGTCTTAGGACGAAATCTACCGTTCGACGCGATCAGTTCCAACTTCATGGCGAAGACGGACTGTGGGCCGACGCTCCACGGTCTCTACGCCGCATACCTGTTTCAGGCGGCATATTGTTCTAAGTTGAATGAGGCGAATATCCAGCAAACAACGGGTATTCAGAATCTGCGGGTTACTGACTACCTGAACACTGAGGTTGGGATTCCTCCCTTGCATGAACAGGTCCGAATCGCCGGTTACCTCGACGCCAGTTGCACCGTCATCGACGCAGCTGTCGCGGCCAAGCGCAAGCAGATCGAGACGCTGGACGCCCTGCGGGCCGCGACCCTGCAACGGGTCATCACCCGGGGGCTGATGCCTGAAGGGCCGTTGGTCGAAACCCGAAACGCCTGGCTTGAACGGATTCCCGCCGGTTGGTCTCTGGTGCAGCTCAAACGCGTAGCGCAGGTGCATGGCGGACTGACGCTCGGAAAATCCTACGAGGGGCTGGAAGTGGTCGAGTACCCCTATCTGCGTGTGGCGAACGTGCAGGACGGGCACCTCGATCTGACGGATGTCACAAGCTTGGAGGTGCCGCCGGCCGTGGCAGAAGGGGTGATGTTGCGGCCTGGGGATGTGCTGATGACCGAAGGCGGCGATCTGGACAAGCTCGGGCGCGGTACGGTGTGGGAGGGACAGCTTGCGCCCTGCCTGCATCAGAACCACGTTTTTGCCGTGCGCTGCTTCCCGCACAAGCTGTTGCCGCATTTTCTGGCCTACGTCACCGCCTCGCGATATGGCCGCGATTACTTCGAGGCGACTGGCAAGCGCACCACCAACCTGGCCGCGACCAATGCGACGAAGGTCGGCGCGTTCTATATTCCCTTGCCCCCGCTGGCAGAGCAGAAGAGGTTGGTCCAGTACCTCGACACGGAGATCGGTCGCCTCAAGGCCATTCAGGAGATCATCGGCAAGCAGATCGACACCCTGACCGCCTATCGCAAGTCCCTGATCCACGAATGTGTGACCGGCCAGCGCCGCATCTCCGCCGAGGATCTTGCCGGCGTGGGTGCGCGTTTGCCCGAGGCGGAGGCGTGCGCATGAGCCCGGAACGGCGCGTGATCGTGATCGCCGGGCCGAACGGGGCCGGCAAGTCGACCTTCGCGCGGGAGTTCCTGCCCAACGAGGGCGACTGCCCGGTGTTCGTCAACGCCGACCTGATCGCCGCCGGCCTGTCGCCCTTCGCGCCCGAGAAGGCCGCCATCCGCGCCGGACGGCTGATGCTGGAAGAGTTGCATCGGCACGCGGCGGCAGGCGAGAGCTTTGCCTTCGAGACCACGCTGTCGGGCCGAGGCTATGCGCCGTTGATCCAGACATGGCAGGCCGCCGGTTACCGGGTGCATCTGGTCTTCCTGCGCCTGCCCACGGTGGACATGGCCGTGGAGCGGGTGGCAGCGCGGGTGGCCCAGGGCGGGCACGACATTCCGCCGCAGGTGATCGCCCGCCGCTTCATTAAGGGTTGGCGCAATTTTGAACAGCTCTACCGCGGCCTGGTCGACACCTGGCAGGTGTTCGACAACTCGGGAGACGTCGCCGTGTTGCTGGAAGAGGGAGAACGAAAATGAACGAAACCGCGAAATCGCAATGCGCGCCGCTGTCCGGCGTGGCCGAGGCCTTGCGGCGTGCAGCCCTGCGCGCCCGCGAGTTGGCCCGGCAGACTCACACGCCGGTGGTGGTCTATCGCAACGGCAAGGTGCAGAGCCAGATCCCGGACGCGAGCGCCGCGGGTGGAGGAGCGGAACCGAGACAGGGCTGAGCGATGTCGACGCCCGAGCTCCTGTTCCAGCAGCACATCGCCGATTTTCTCGAGCGCGAACACGGTTACGAACGCCTGGGCAAGGGCGCGGCCATCGACCCCACCGACGTGTGGATGGCCGATGTGTTGTGGGCTTTCGTGGTGGACACGCAGCCGCAGGCGGTCGAGACCCTGCGGGGGCAGTACGGTTCGGCGGCGCGGGACGAGTTCTTCCGCGCCTTGCGGGACGAATTGCGGCACACGCCCTTGTGGATGATCCTGCGCCACGGGCTGATGGTGCGGGGAGCGAGCTTCCGGCTGTATTATCCCAGGCCGCGCTCGGCCGAGAGCGCCGCGGCGCCGCATTACGCGCGCAACCATCTGGCCTTTTTCCGGGGCTTCCGCTTCGGCCCCAGGAACGAGGAAGTCGACCTGGTGCTGTTTCTCAACGGCCTGCCGGTCGTGCTGCTGGAGCTGAAGCATGAGGCGGGCGCGCAGGGCTGGAACGTGCACGATGCGGTGGCCCAGTTCGCCCGGCGCGATCACGCCCGGAGCCTCTTCCGGTTGCCCTTCCTGTTCATCGCCGCCGACACCTCCGAGGTGAAGGTCGCCACCGATCCGCGCCGGGAGGAGCACTTCCGCTGGTTCAACACCGGCCTCGCCAACCAGCCCCTCCATGCCGGCGAATACCCGGTGGAGTTCCTCTACCGGGAGGTTTTGAGCAAGGACAGCCTGCTGGAGGCGCTTGCGTTCTTCCTGGTGCACGTGCCGGCCCGCGAGGCGGAAGGGGACAAGCCGGCGCGGCCGGCATTCTCCATCTTTCCCCGCTACCACCAGGCGCGCATGGTGCGGCGGGTGGCGGAGGAGGCGTTGGCGCGCTTCGTCGAGCATGGCGACATCGGGTGCAAGTTCCTCATCAATCATTCCGCCGGCAGCGGCAAGACGCTCTCCATCTGCTGGCTGGCGGATCGCCTGCACGGACTCTTCAAGCCGGGCAGCAACGAGAAGCTGGTCGATCGGGTGATCGTGCTCACCGACCGCAAGGCGCTGGACAAGAACATCCGCGACGAGCTGGCCAACTTCGCGCACCTCGCCGATGTGGTGGGTTTCGCGAGGAGCGCGGCCGAACTCGAGCGCTTCCTCACGCGGCAGACCTCGATCATCGTGTCGACACAGCAGAAGTTCGCCTGGCTGCTGGAGCGCATCGAGAACGACCCGAAGCTGAAGCAGCAACGCGTGGCCTTCCTGATCGACGAGGCGCACCGCTCGCAGGAGGGGCAGATGGGCGCGGCGATCCGCCTGCCGTTCCGTGATCCGCTGCAGCCGGATGCGGAAGACTCCGCCGACGAGGACGAAGAAGACAAGCTGGCGCGCATCATCCGCGCGCACGACGGCAATCAGCTCTTCGTGGCCTTCACCGCCACGCCTTCGGCGGCGACGGTGCAACTGTTCGGCGCCGCCTTCGATACCTACTCCGAGGCCGAGGCGATCGACGAGGGCTACATCGTCGATGTCGCCAGCAGCATCATCGCCTACAAGACCTTGTTCCACCTGCATTGCCCGATTGCCCGGCCGGAGCAGGCCTTCCCGCAGGGTGTGCTGGCCAAGGCACTGATGAACGTGGCCTTCCAGGACGAGGAGCTGATCCAGTACAAGGCCGAGGTGATGCTGCGCATTTTCGAGGAGAAGGTGAAGCCGCTCGTCGGTGGCCGTGCCAAGGCGATGATCGTCGCTACCTCGCGGCTTGCCGGGCTGCGTTACTTCGAGATCCTGCGCGAGAAGCTGAAGGAGCGCGCCGCCGGGTACAAGGTGCTGTATGCCTTCTCCGACTTCGTGCATCCGGTCAGCGAGAAGACGGTGAGCGAGCATGAGGTGAACGAGTTGGGCGCCGGAGAGCTGATCGAGGATCGCTTCGATGGGGACGACTACCGGCTGCTGGTGGTGGCCAACAAGTTCCAGACCGGGTTCGATCAGCCTTTGCTCGCGGGGATGTTCCTCGACAAGGCGGTGGCCGACCGTAACGCGGTGCAGACGGTTTCACGCCTGAACCGCTGTCACGAAGGCAAGGGCGAGGTGGTGGTCGTGGACTTCACCAACAATGCCGCTTCGATCGTGAAGGCCTTTGCCAAGTACCGGCAGGGTACGCCGTATGCGCCCAGCGAGCCCGATCAGGAGCAATGCGTCCGGCTGTATCAGGAAATTCTGGATGCGAAGGTCTTCAATCAGGACGATGCCAAGGCCTTCTGTCTGCTGCTGGAGGGCAAGGACGATGCGGCGATCCAGGCCCAGGTGCAGCAGTTGCGGCTGCGCTTCCAGTTTGCGGTCGCCGAACCGGAGCAACGCAGATCCTATGTGCACCTGCTGGGGAAGTTCGTCGGCAGCTATCGCTTTCTGAACTGCTTCTTTGCTTATGGCTACGCGTTGCGCGAGTTCGTGGATTTTGCCGAGGTGGTGGGGCCGCAGCTCATCAAGGCGGGTGCGGTGTCGGAGCTGATGAGGCAGGTGCGGGCGACTACGGTGGTGCGGGCCAGCGTCCAGGAAGCGGGCGTGGTCGGGCTGCAGGCGGGGGGCCGCAGAAAGATCACGGGCGGACGTGGCGGCGTTGGCGGTTCGCCACCCGCTCGGATGAGCATCGACGAGATGCTCGACAAATTCCGTCAGCAGTTTCCGATCTCGGAGGAGGAGGCCTTGTTCATCCGCCAGGTCACGGAGGAGAAGGCCAGGGATCCGGGCATTCGCACTACGGTGCTGGGCCACCAGGGTGACCCGATCTATCTCGGGGACGTCTTCCGCAGGCAGGTCAAAGTAATGATCCAGACCCGTTACGGAGAGCTGGGGCGTTACGACGAGCTTGCCGACGAGAAATACACCGACGACGGCGCGATCTTCGACATCATGGCGGTGACCGTGATCGGTCAGCACTCGGCATCGGGGCAGCTCTGATCGGGGCTGGGAGCCGAGGTGCGCGCTCCCGTGCAGCGCGGCTCCGGCGGGCCCGCATCCCCGCCCGAAGCCCGGCGATGGACCCGATCCGCGGATCAAAAGCAAGAAGGCCGACACAGGGTCGGCCTTCTTGCTTGAATTCGTTGGTGGTGATGGGCGGAATCGAACCGCCGACCTATGGGTTATGAATCCATCGCTCTAACCGTCTGAGCTACATCACCAACAGAGCGCGCGAATATAGCGGGTCTGCGGCGGAGTCGTCAAGCGCGAGGGGCGTCGAATGGATCACTCGCAGGGTTCGGGCCGTGCTCGTGGGAGCAGGCTTGGCCGCGAACGAGCGGCGACATGGCCGCATTTCGCGGCCAAGCCCACTCCCCCGGGGCTGTACAGGACGGGCGGCGAGTGCTCGCAGGGGCGCGGCTTTCCGCCGGTGGAGCGCTTGATTTATAAGGCTTTTGCATTGACATCGCCGGGGCGATGGACGATCATCCCCGGCCTGTTCCCCAACGTCCCGGATCTCTCCGGCCCTCCTTGCGCCCGCATTTTCTCTCTGTCCTGGTGGCCGGCCTCTCCGGTCTCGCTTCGACCCTGGCCTTCGCGGCCCTGCCGCGGCCGATTCCCGACGCCGCGCCGAGGGTGAAGATGGCGTTTACCTCGCCGGGCGTGGTGCAGGTCAAGGATGCCACGCTGCTGCTCAGCCCCGGCGCGCAGATCCGCGACACCCACAACCGCATCGTGCTGCCTTCGCACGTGTCGGGCGAGCACGTGGTGCGCATGCTGGTCGACCGTAACGGCCAGGTGCACCGGGTGTGGATGCTCACGCCGGAAGAGGCGCTGGCGCCCCTGCCGAAGCCTGCGCGCTGACCGCCGCGATGCCCGCCCGACCTGCCGCAAGGCCTTGCCTGACTTTCCCGAATAGATGAAGAAACTCTACATCCGCACCTTCGGGTGCCAGATGAACGAGTACGACTCCGACAAGATGGCGGACGTGCTCGGTGCCCACGAAGAGCTGGTCAAGACCGACAACCCGGAAGAGGCCGACGTGATCCTCTTCAACACCTGCTCGGTGCGCGAGAAGGCGCAGGAGCGCGTGTTCCACGACCTCGGCCGGGTGCGGCTGCTCAAGCAGGCCAAGCCAGGGCTGATCATCGGCGTCGGCGGCTGCGTCGCCAGCCAGGAGGGCGAGGCCATCATCAAGCGCGCGCCCTATGTGGACGTGGTGTTCGGCCCGCAGACCCTGCACCGCCTGCCCGGCCTGATCGAGGCGCGCAAGCAGAGCGGGCGCTCGCAGGTGGATATCTCCTTCCCCGAGATCGAGAAGTTCGACGCCATGCCGCCGGCGCGCGTCGAGGGCGCGAGTGCCTTCGTGTCGATCATGGAGGGCTGCTCGAAGTACTGCACCTTCTGCGTCGTGCCCTACACCCGCGGCGACGAGGTGTCGCGTCCGCTCGAGGACGTGCTCGCCGAGGTCGCCGGCCTGGCGGCGCAGGGCGTCAAGGAAGTGACGCTGCTCGGCCAGAACGTGAACGCCTGGCGCGGCGAGCTGGTGCGCGAGGACGGCGAGCAGGGCGACTTTGCCTTCCTGCTCGAGTGCGTGGCCGAGATCCCCGGCATCGAGCGCATCCGCTACACCACCTCGCACCCGCGCGAGATGACGCAGCGCCTGATCGACTGCTACGCGAAGATCCCGAAGCTGGTGTCGCAGCTCCACCTGCCGGTGCAGTCGGGCTCGGACCGCGTGCTGGCGGCGATGAAGCGCGGCTATTCGGTGCTCGAGTTCAAGTCGGTGGTGCGCAAGCTGCGCGCAGCGCGGCCGGATCTTTCCCTGACCTCGGACTTCATCGTCGGCTTTCCGGGCGAGACCGAGGAGGACTTCGAGAAGACCATGAAGCTGATCGAGGACATCGGCTTCGACGGCTCCTTCAGCTTCGTTTACAGCTCGCGTCCCGGCACGCCGGCGGCCGACCTCGAAGACCCGGTGCCGCAGGAGACCAAGCTCGCCTGGCTCGCCCGCCTGCAAAAGCGCATCGACGCGCAGTACCAGGCCAACAGCGAGGCCATGGTCGGCACGGTGCAGCGCATCCTCGTCGAGGGCGCGGCGAAGAAGCACGCCGAGGTCGAGATGATGGGCCGCAGCGACAACAACCGCGTGGTCAACTTCCCCTCCGATTCGCCCAATCGCGACCGCCTCGTCGGCCAGTTCGTGGAGGTGCGCATCACCGCAGCCCTGCCGCACAGCCTGCGCGGCGAAATCCTCACCCGGGAATCCTGAATGGCGAAAACCCTGGAAGTCTTCTTCGAGCCGGTGGATAACGCCCGGCTGGCCAAGCTGTGCGGCGTGCTCGACGAGAACCTGCGCCAGATCGAGAACGCCTTCGACATCACCGTGAGCCGGCGCGGCGAGCACTTCACCCTGGCCGGGCATCCGGCGCAGGTGCTGCGCGGCGAGATGGCGCTCAAGCACTTCTACGCGCTCGCCGACAAGGACCTGTCGCGCGACGAGGTCCAGCTCGGCCTCATCGAGATCGCCAACAAGGGCGAGGCGGCGCAGCCCGCGCCGGTGCTGCTCACCCGCCGCACCGAGCTCCACGGCCGCACGCCGCGCCAGGTCGATTACCTGCGCAACATCCAGGACTTCGACATCACCTTCGGCATCGGCCCGGCCGGTACCGGCAAGACCTACCTCGCGGTGGCGAGCGCGGTCGACGCCTTCGAGCGCGACCTCGTCGAGCGCATCATCCTCACCCGCCCGGCGGTCGAGGCCGGCGAGCGCCTGGGCTTCCTGCCCGGCGACCTGGCGCAGAAGGTCGACCCCTACCTGCGCCCGCTCTACGACGCGCTCTACGACCTGATGGGCTTCGACCGCGTCGGCAAGCTCTTCGAGCGCGGCAGCATCGAGATCGCGCCGCTCGCCTTCATGCGCGGGCGCACGCTCAACAACGCCTTCATCATCCTCGACGAGGCACAGAACACCACGCCCGAGCAGATGAAGATGTTCCTCACCCGCATCGGCTTCGGCGCCAAGGCGGTGGTCACCGGCGACCTCACCCAGGTCGACCTGGCGCGCGGCCAGCGCAGCGGCCTCAAGGAGGCGCGCGCGGTGCTGGCGGGGGTGCGCGGCATCGCGTTCACCGAGTTCAACAAGGAAGACGTGGTGCGTCATCCGCTTGTCGCACGCATCGTCGAAGCTTACGACCTCGAGGCGGCGCGCCTCGAGCGCGAGAAGGCCGTGGCCCGCGCAGCGCGCCAGCAGCCGGCCGCGCAGGAGCAGGAAGCCGAAGATGGCGAATAAGACCAACAAGACGAACAAGACCGACAGGACGAACAAGCCGGCCGCGGACAAGTCCGCCGGCGCCTACCCCAGGGTCATCGCCATCGATGCCGACGGCAAGGCCGCGCGCGTCCGCGCCGAGCGCCTGGAGATCGAGCTCGGCGACGGCCGCAAGCTGCTGCTCGCCTTCCCCGAGAAGGCCTGGGGCGACCTCGAGATCGAGGCCGAGGCCGACGACGAGAACGCGGTGCCGATGCTGTCGCTGCAGCCCGGCGCCTGCAACCTGATGACGCTGCGCGTGGATGTGCACCACGACCTGAGCTTCGTCGAGCCGCTCGCGCTGCCTGCGGGCGAGCACTCGCCGGTGCTCAAGCTGCAGGTGCAGAAGGCGGTCGAGGGCGAGGACAAGGCCAACTGCCCCAAGAAGAACCACATCCGGCGCTGGGCCACCGCGGCGCTGCGCGCCAGCGCCCAGGTCACCGTGCGCCTGGTGGGCGAGGCCGAGGGTCGCGCGCTCAACCGCGACTACCGCGGCAAGGACTACGCCACCAACGTGCTGACCTTCGCCTACGCCGAGGGCGAGGCGCTGCCCGGCCTGCCCGAGGCGGCCGGCGATGTGCCGCTCGCCGGCGACCTGGTGCTGTGCGTGCCGGTGGTGGTGCGCGAGGCCGCCGCCCAGGGCAAGACCCTGGAGGCGCACTTCGCTCACCTCGTCGTGCATGGCATGCTGCACCTGCAGGGTTACGATCACGAAAACGAGACCGAGGCGGCCGAGATGGAAGCGCTGGAGACCCTCATCCTGCGCGAGCTCGGCTACGCCAATCCTTAAGCCTGAGGCGGAGACACCGAACACCCAAAATGGACAGTTCCCCCAAACCCTCGTTACTCGAGCGACTTTCGGCCCTTCTCTCGCGCGAACCGGAAGACCGCGATGAACTCCTCGCGCTGCTGCACTCGGCCTTCGATCGCAACCTGATCGACGCCGACGCCCTCACCATCATCGAAGGCGCCCTGCAGATGTCCGACATGCAGGTGCGCGACGTGATGGTGCCGCGCGCGCAGATGGACTGCGTGCATCTGGACGACCCGATCGACACGATCGCCAACTTCGCGATCGACACCGCCCACTCGCGCTTCCCCGCGATCGGCGACGGCAAGGACGACGTCGCCGGCATCCTGCTCGCCAAGGACCTGCTGCGCTACTTCGCCGGGCGCGAGTTCGACCTGCGCGACATGCTGCGCCCGGCGGTCTTCGTGCCCGAGTCCAAGCGCCTCAACGTGCTGCTGCGCGAGTTCCGCGTGTCGCGCAACCACATGGCGATCGTGGTCGACGAGTACGGCGGCGTGGCCGGCCTGGTCACCATCGAGGACGTGCTCGAGCAGATCGTCGGCGACATCGAGGACGAGTACGACTTCGACGAGGTCGGCGACAGCATTCGTCTCGACCACAGCGGGCGCTACCGCGTGAAGGCTACGACCGAGATCGAGGACTTCAACGAGGCCTTCGCCACCCACTTCAGCGACGAGGAGTACGACACCGTCGGCGGCTTGGTGATCCGTCACTTCGGCCGCCTGCCCAAACGCGGCGAGGCGGTGGAGCTCGAGGGCCTGAAGATCCAGGTGCTGCGCGCCGACAGCCGGCGGGTGTACACCCTGATCGTCGAGCGCCTGCCGCAGCCGCTGCCCGAACAGGCGTGATGCGGCGCGCCTGGCTCGTCGCGCTGCTCGCGGGCGGCGCGACGGTGTTCGCCTTCGCGCCCTTCGGGCTGTTTCCGCTCGCCTTCCTCGGCCTGGGCGGACTCGCCTGGCTGCTCGCCGACGTGACGCGCGCGCGCGCCGGCTTCGCGCTCGGCTTCGCCTGGGGCTTCGGCGCCTTCGCCGCCGGGGTGTCCTGGCTCTACATCGCGCTCGAGCGCTACGGCGGCGTGCCCGCGCCGGTCGCCGCGCTGGCGATCGCGCTGTTCTGCGCCTACCTCGCGCTCTATCCGGCGCTCGCCGGGGCGGCCTTCGCCGCGCTGCGCGGGCGTGGCGTCGCGCGC
>NZ_AMXF01000049.1 GCF_000310225.1 Thauera phenylacetica B4P | reverse complement strand
GCGGCGGCGCCGTCGGCCGTCGCAAGCGCGGCCGGGGTGCCCGAGGCGCCGCTGCCGGCGCCGGCGCGCCCGCCGAGCACGCTGTCGAGGAAGCCGCCCGCCTTCTTCGGCGGCGCGGTGAGGTCGATCGAGGCCTGCTGCGTGGTGGGCGGGTAGCAGATGCCGCCGTCCCAGCAGCCCTGGCTGGTGGCGAAGAGCTCGAAGCGGGTCGTGCCGGCGGGCGCCTGCACCGGCACCAGGATGCGCAGCTCGCCGCGGTGGGTCTCGACCTCGCCGAAGAAGTCGTCCTTGTGCTTCTTGCCCGCGGGCTTCTCCGGTGTGCCGAAGCCCACGCCGGCGGGCTCGGCCTCGAAGCGGAACTTGTCGCCGTAGAGGTAGTAGTCCTTGGCGATCTCGAACACCACCTCGATGGTCTGCGCGTCGAGCGCCTGCGCGCGCATCGCGAAGGCCTTCTCGGGCTCGATCGGGTTGGCGCGGGCCGCGGCGGGCAAGAGCAGGCTCGCGATCAGGGCGAGCAGGAGGAGCAGGCGGTGCATCGTGGTCTTCTATGCGGCGGTGTGCGGGCGCGCTGCGGCGCCGGCGGGTGAGTCGGTCGGGCGGGGCGATGCCGGCGGCGAGCCGAGGCGCTTCGTTGTGCGGCCGTCGATGCGAGTGCGGCGGAGATGCATCGATGGACGCTCAGTCATCGCCCGCCGTTTCGGCGACGATCCAGTCGAGGTAGCCGGGCAGACCCTGCGTCACAGGGACCGCGACGATCTCGGGAAGTTCGTAGGGGTGGTGCGCCCGGATCGCCGCCTCCAGCGCCGCATAGTGCGCCGGCGTGGTCTTGATCAGCAGTGGCACCTCGGTTGCGGTCTCGGTCGCGCCCTGCCAGCGATAGATCGAGGTGCAGGGGGCGAGGATGTTCACGCAGGCGGCCAGGCGCCAGCCGATCAGCGCGCTTGCCAAGGTCTCGGCACTGGCGGCGTCGGGCAGGCTGGTGAAGACGAGCAGGGCGCGCGGTGCATCGGTCGCGGCGGCTGGGCTGGCGGGCATGATGGCGGATCCGTCATGGAACGGCGGCGATTATCCCGCAGCGAGGCCGCGCGTGCCCTGCGCGGGATCAAGCGCTGCAAAGCAGCACGGCGCCCAGGTCCCGGGGCGACCCGATCCGGATTTGATCTGTGCCATGGAAAATCTCCATGCTTTTGTATTAACTTCCAAATTCCCAAAGCATCGGCTGTCATCCACGGCCCATCCGGAGCACACCATGTTCCTGCTCGACTGGTTGTTCGGCAAGCATCACGGCAAGGCCATCGGCACCTCGGCGCCCGCTTCGGCATCGGTGCCCGAGCCTGCGCATTCCATGGAGGACTCCGAGAGCTTCGCCCCCGGCACCACCATTCGCTACAGCGCCGAACTGGTAGCGCGCCTCGTCCGCGACCATCGGCTCATGCTGGGACGCTTCGGCGCCATCCGCGAGGCCGCGCATGCGGGGCGTTTCGACGAGGCCGTGCCCCTGCTCGAGCGTTTCCGTGTCGACCTCCACGCTCATCTGCTGGTCGAGAACGTCCGGCTGTACGTGTATCTCGAGCACACCCTCGCCGACGACCCGGTGAGCCACGCGCTCATGCACGAGTTTCGCCACGACATGGACGAGATCGGCAAGAAGGTCGTCGCCTTCCTCGCGCGCTACGTTCGCCTCGGCGAGGATCCGGCGCTCGCCGCGAGCTTCGCCGCCGACCTCGAGCGCGTCGGCGCCGTGCTGGTCGACCGCATCCAGCGCGAGGAGGACACCCTGTACCCGCTCTATGCGCCGGTGAGCTGAGCGGCGCGACCCCCGCCGAGGCCTGGCCGACCGAATCAATCCCCAGTGCGGATGCGCCCCGCCACGATCAGGGTGTCGCCGGCGACGCGCATCACCACGATCTCGCCCGAGGCCGGATACACGCCGCTCAACGCGGTGATGTTCACCTGATGGGTGACCAGCACCAGCGGCGGGGCGTCGACGGGGTGGCTGGCGGCGAGCTTGCGGATGGCCACGAGCTGCGCGCCTTCCGCGCTGCGGTCGGTGAAGAACGAGTCCAGCCCGGGAAACGGACTCACCGGCCCGAGCGCGAGCAGCTCCGCCGTCTCCAGTGCGCGGCACCAGCGGCTGGAGTGCACTGCCGCGCGTTCGATACCGTGGTCTCGGAAGCGCGCCCCGATCGCGCGCGCCTGCGCCCGCCCCTGTGCGGACAGGTTGCGCTGGGTGGAGCAGTCGCCGAGCCGGAAGCCTGCGGGGTCGCCCACGCCGGGCGCGATCGCATGCCGCATCAACGCCACATGCCCGCCCTCGCGCAAGGCCTTCCACAGCGCGGCCTCGTCGGCATCCGCGCCGAAGGCGAGCAGGGGCAGCAGCAGGGCGAGGCAGGCGAGGAGGGGTCTCATCGGCGAGTGTCCGGGGCAGGCGTAAACGGCTGAACAGACCGTATCGCTGCGTGAAAGTGCCGCGGTTTCGTGCAGGAGCGCCGCCAGGCGCGAATGCGGCGGTGCCGGATGCGATCGACGTCGGCGCGGGTCCAGGCGCCGTGTTCGCGGCTGGCGCCGCTCCTACACGGGGGCCGGCGAGCTCACAATTTCGTGTGCGTCCCGTCGCAATACGGCGCCTTGGCGGTGTGCTTGCAGCCGCACAGATGCACCGTGCCGTCCTTCTCCGCGGTGAAGGCCAGCGGCGAGAAGGGGCCGCCCTTGTGCGAGCCGTCGCAGAAGGGCTGGTTCTTGCTCAGGCCACAGGCACACCAGAAGTACTTCTTGCCGGCCTCGACCTCGACGGCATAGGGAGCCTTCTGCGCGATATGGGGATCAGGCTGGTCGGACATGGTTTCGTCTCCTGTGTCGAGTTGTTCGCCCCCGATGGCGGCCGGAGGTTGTCGAACGGTGCGCTCGTGCGTGGGGCGAGTCAATCGTCCGCCGGTTCGCGGCGGTCGCGCGTTTCGATGAACTGGCGACGGCCGACGGCTTCCAGCATTTGGCGATCAGGGCGCCTGCTGTCTCGGGCCCGCCGAGTTCTGGCGTCGTCATGGGGGCGTGTAGTACCGGCACCGGGAGGAAATTGGGGTCTGTTCCCTTTTTCGCAACGGACGCAACCAGGCGGTCCGGATACCGCGCGAGTTCGAGCTCGAAGGCACCGAGGCCATCATCCGCAAGGAGGGGGCGCGGTTGATCATCGAGCCCATTGGTCCGCGTCACAGGCTGCTGGCCTTGCTGGCCGGCTGGGCCCCGCTGCAGGAAGCCTTCCCCGAAATCGCCGACCCGCCGCCTGAACCGGAGGACGTGTTCTGATGCCGGCGCGCTATCTGCTGGACACGAACATCCTGTCGAGCCTGATCAAGGATCCGCAGGGGCCGGTAACGAAGCGGCTGGCCCAACTCGACGCCGACGCCATCTGCACCAGCATCGTCGTGGCCTGCGAGCTCCGTTATGGCGCGGCGAAGCGCGGCTCGGTCGTCCTGACGCAGCGAGTGGAAGATCTGCTCGGTGCCATCGAGGTGATGCCCTTCGAGGATGATGCAGATCGGCAATACGCCGAAATTCGCGCGACGCTGGAGCGGGCGGGGAACACCATCGGAGCCAACGACCTGCTGATCGCGGCGCATGCTCGCACGCTCGACCTCACCCTCGTCACGCATAAGCTCCGTGAATTCGAGCGCGTTCCGGGCTTGCGGCTGGAGGATTGGCTGGAGCGGAAGGATGAGTAGATGAAAGACCTGACCCTGGGGGTTTCTTTCTCGCCCACAACCGCTGCTATCATCTGTCCATGTGGTCATCTGGAGAGGCGTCATGCGCACGGTTGCAGTTGTCGAGGCCAAGAGCCAGTTTTCAGCGTTGCTGGCGGCGGTGGAGAGTGGTGAGGAGGTGGCGATCACCCGGCGCGGTCGGGTGATCGCCCGCCTCATACCGGATACGCCGCGTTCCGCGGCAGACGTATTCAGGGCCTGCTGGCAGGCGGGCGGGCTGGAGCTGGAGGCGCCGCCCGATGCGCCTGCCGAGCCGCTCGCCGGCTGGGATTGACGCGGCATGCACTACCTGCTCGATACCAACATCTTCATCGCCGCGCTCAAGGCGCAGCCTGCGGTCCGCTTGCGGCTCGAGTCCTTGCCGGCGTCCGCGCTCGTGCTTTCGCCCATCGTGCTGGGCGAACTCCAGACCGGGGTGGAGAAGAGCGCACAGGCCGAGCGCAACCGGGCGCGCCTGGAAGAGGTGGTGGCGGGGCTTGCAGTGCCGCCGCTCGACGCCGCGACGAGTTCGCATTACGCCCGGATTCGCGCCGGGCTCGAGCGGCAAGGCACGCCGATCGGCGGCAACGATCTGTGGATCGCCGCGCAGGCGCTAGCCCTCGGTGCCGTGCTGGTGACGGACAACGTGAGGGAGTTCAGCCGCGTTCCAGGCCTGACGGTCGAGAACTGGCTGTCGCCGTGACTGAGGAGGCCGGGGGTCGGGCCTCTGCACCGTCAACTCGCATGCGCCACCTGGGCAACCAGCTTGACCCCCAAAGCCGCACACACCCGGCTGATGGTCTCGAAGCGCGGGTGTGCATCGGCGCGTAGGGCCTTGTACAACGCCTCGCGGGTCATGCCCGACGCCTTGGCGATCTCGGTCATGCCGCGCGCACGGGCGACCGTCCCCAGCGCATCGGCGAGCGCGGCAGGATCGTTCTCTTCCAGCACCACGGTCAGGTACTCGGCAATCGCCTGCTCGTCGGGCAGGTGCGCGGCCATGTCGAACTCGGGCAGCTCGGCAATCTTGATCTTGCGGGTCATCGTTCAGTCCTCCAGTGCTCCAGCCAGCGCGATGGCCCTGGCAATATCGGCGGCCTGCGTCGACTTGTCGCCACCGCCCAGCATCACGATCAGCACCGCGCCGCGCTGCACGTAATACATTCGCCAGCCCGGCCCGAAAACTTCACGCATCTCCCACACGCCCGCGCCCACCGGCTTGACGTCGCCCAAGCTGCCGCGCTGCGCCTTCTCCAGCCGGCGCCCCAAACGACGGCGTGTCATGCCGTCCTTGATGGCAGACAGCCAAGCGTCGAATTCGGGGAGTTGATAGATCGTGTACACGCCTTGAGTGTAATCATTCGATTACAGTGATTCAAGCCAGCGCCGTCAGCTTTTGCCAGAACCTCGGCGAGATGCTCAACCAGGTGCAGTACCGCCACGACAGCGTGGTGATCAACAAGGACGGCAAGTTCGTCGCGGCACTTGTCGATGCGCGCCTGTTCGAGCGCATCCGCCGCATGCAGGCGCGTTTCGATGCGCTGTGCCAACGCATCGAGGCAGGCTATGACGGCGTCCCCGAAGACGAGGGGATGGCCGAGATCGAGGCTGCGTCCTGCCACGGCTATCCACCCGCAACGGCCTTTCCAGCCGTCAAATTCTCCGCTGATTGACCCGAACTCCTGAAGGGCATAGGCTTCGACATATGCCGAATCAGGAGATCATCATGAACAGCGAACGCCACGTCTCCCTTTTTCGCAACGGACGCAACCAGGCGGTCCGGATACCGCGCGAGTTCGAGCTCGAAGGCACCGAGGCCATCATCCGCAAGGAGGGGGCGCGGTTGATCATCGAGCCCATTGGTCCGCGTCACAGGCTCCTGGCCTTGCTGGCCGGCTGGGCGCCGCTGCAGGAAGCCTTCCCCGAGATCGCCGACCCGCCGCCTGAACCGGAGGACGTGTTCTGATGCCGGCGCGCTATCTGCTGGACACGAACATCCTGTCGAGCCTGATCAAGGATCCGCAGGGGCCGGTAACGAAGCGGCTGGCCCAACTCGACGCCGACGCCATCTGCACCAGCATCGTCGTGGCCTGCGAGCTCCGTTATGGCGCGGCGAAGCGCGGCTCGGTCGTCCTGACGCAGCGAGTGGAAGACTTGCTCGGTGCCATCGAGGTGATGCCCTTCGAGGGTGATGCAGATCGGCAATACGCCGAAATTCGCGCGACGCTGGAGCGGGCGGGGAACACCATCGGAGCCAACGACCTGCTGATCGCGGCGCACGCTCGCACGCTCGACCTCACCCTCGTCACGCATAACCGCCGTGAATTCGAGCGCGTTCCGGGCTTGCGGCTGGAGGATTGGTTGGAGCGGGAATAGGGGCGTCGCGAGGCTGGCATCGTCCGTCTCGCCCGCAACCGCTGCTATCATCTGTCCATGTGGTCATCTGGAGAGGCGTCATGCGCACGGTTGCAGTGGTTGAGGCCAAGAGCCAGTTTTCGGCGCTGCTGGCGGCGGTCGAGAGTGGTGAGGAGGTGGCGATCACCCGGCGCGGTCGGGTGATCGCCCGCCTCGTACCGGATACGGCGCGTTCCGCGGCGGACGTTTTCAAAGCCTGCTGGCAGGAGGGCGGGCTGGACCTGGAGGCGCCGCCCGATGCACCCGCCGAACCGGTCGCCGGCTGGGATTGACGCCGCATGCACTACCTGCTCGATACCAACATCTTCATCGCGGCGCTGAAGGCGCAGCCGGCGGTCCGCTTGCGGCTCGAGTCCTTGCCGGCGTCCGCGGTCGTGCTTTCGCCCATCGTGCTGGGCGAACTCCAGACCGGGGTGGAGAAGAGCGCGCAGGCCGAGCGCAACCGGGCGCGCCTGGAAGAGGTGGTGGCGGGGCTTGCGGTGCCGCCGCTGGACGCCGCGACGAGTTCGCATTACGCAAGGATTCGCGCCGTGCTCGAGCGGCAAGGCACGCCGATCGGCGGCAACGATCTGTGGATCGCGGCGCAGGCGCTTGCCCTCGGTGCCGTGCTGGTGACGGACAACGTGAGAGTTCAGCCGCGTTCCAGGCCTGGCGATCGAGAACTGGCTGTCGCCGTGATTGAGGGGCCCGGGAAATCAGGGACAGACCACGATTATTCTCGGTTCTGGCCCCAGCATCGCAGCATCGATCGAGCACACAGGGTATGCTTATAGCATCATTTGCCCCTTCGCCGACCACCATGCCCCGGCGCGCACGTCTGTTCCTTCCTGGTGTTCCCATGCATGTCATCCAGCGCGGCAACAATCGCCAGGCCTGCTTCTTTTCCGACGACGATTACCGCTGCTACCTGGAGTGGCTCGGACAGGCCTCGCGAGACGCGGGCTGCAACATCCATGCCTATGTCCTGATGACGAACCACGTCCATCTGCTGCTGAGCGCACAAGACGCAGGCGGTGTCGGCGGCATGATGAAGGCGCTCGGTCAGCGCTACGTGCAGCACGTCAATCGTGTCTACGCGCGCAGCGGCACCCTGTGGGAAGGGCGGTATCGCTCTTGCCTCGTGCAGCACGACCTCTATCTCCTGAGTTGCATGCGCTACATCGAACTCAACCCCGTGCGGGCCGGCATGGTCGATCACCCGGGCGCCTACCGCTGGTCGAGCTACCGCTGCAACGCGCAGGGCGAGGCGGACGAACTGATCCAGCCGCATGCCGTCTTCACCGCCCTCGATGCCGATCCCCGGGCTCGCGCTGAGCGTTACCGCGCGCTCTTTCAGAACGCCCTGGAGCCCGGCGAAGTGGAGCAGATCCGCACGGCGACCAACGGCAACTACGCGCTTGGCAACGATCGCTTTGCCGCGCAGCTTGCGAGCGCGCTCAGCCGCCGCGTAACGCCGGGCAGGGCGGGGCGCCCGTCGAAACATCCGGACGTGCCGGCGAGCAGGGACTTGTTCGAGTCGGACTAAAGGAAGCGCAGCAGGAAAAAGCCCGCCGGGGGTGACCGCGGCGGGCATTGGGGTGAGGCTAGGTCAGGTGGGAAATTGGGGTCTGTCCCCTATTTCTCTCACCTTGCCCGAACACACTCTCATGACCATAATGACCATAACAGTCAGCAGGAGTCGCACGAGATGATCACGCAAGCCAGCGCCGTCAGCTTTCGCCAGAACCTCGGCGAGATGCTCAACCAGGTGCAGTACCGCCACGACAGCGTCGTGATCAACAAGGACGGCAAGCCCGTCGCGGCACTCGTCGATGCGCGCCTGTTCGAGCGCATCCGCCGCATGCAGGCGCGTTTCGATGCGCTTTGCCAGCGGATCGAGGCAGGCTATGACGGCGTCCCCGAAGACGAGGGGATGGCCGAGATCGAGGCTTCGGTCGCTGCCGAGCGACGCGAACGCAAGCAGCGGACAGCGGGCTGAGCGTGCCGTCCACCCTGCGTGTCGTTCTCGACACCAATGTCCTGTTGTCCGGCCTGGCCTACCCGGGGAGCGTGCCGGGCCACATCGTCGCCGCCTGGCGGCACGGTTCGGTCGACGTGGTTTTGTCGACCTTCATCCTCGAAGAACTGCGTCGCGTCCTGCCACGGCTAACCGCCCGCCACGGCCTTTCCAGCCGCGAAATCGACGACCTCGTGGACATCCTGTCGATCCAGGCGGAGCTCGTCGAGCCGGAGTCGGTTGCCGACGAGGCCTTGCGCGACGACAACGACCAGCCCGTGCTCGGCACCCTGTTGGCGGGCATGCGCGCGGGAAGCCTCGACTACCTGATCACCGGCGACAAGGACCTGCTCGCCTTGGCAAAAGCCTACCCCATCCTCACGCCGGCCGAATTCTGGCGTCGGCACGGGGGCGTGTAGCGCAGGCGGGGGGGCGGAAATTGGGGTCTGTCCCCTATTTCTTCTGTGGTTCGTGTCCTGCATGAGCGGATGGACGCGCCTCGCCACTTGTGATCAAACGCTACGCGAAGTTGCTGCCGCCTGAGCGGGAAATCGGCGGCTCTCCCCGCCTCGTACCGGATACGGCGCGTTCCGCAGCAGACGTTTTCAAAACCTGCTGGCAGGCGGGCAGGCTGGATCTGGGGGCGCCGCCCAATGCGCCTGGAAGAGGTGGTGGCGGGGTTCGCGTGCCGCCTCTGGTCCGCTCACATCACCAGTGGCACCCTGCGGAGCGTTGTTCGTTTGCTAGACTTGAGGCGTCGTTTTTCATGAGGTGGCGAACATGCACCCGATGATCGAATCCCACCGCGAGGCGCTGCGTGCGCTGGCGCGACGCCATGGCGTGCGCTCGATCAAGGTGTTCGGCTCGATGGCGCGTGACGACGCCGACGCATCCAGCGATGTCGATCTGCTCGTCGAAACCGCTCCCGACACCTCGGGCTTCGTACTCGGGGCGTTGTTGATGGACGCGCAGGACCTGCTCGGGCGCCGCGTGGATGTGGTGACCGAGAAGTCGCTCCATCCTCTGATGCGCGACCGCATCCTCAGCGAAGCGCGGCCATTGTGATTCTTGCCGAATGAAGCCGAGTCCCGAGGCCGACAAGGTCTATCTTGCCCACATGCTGGAGTGCACTGGCCGAATCGACGAATACGTCGGCGGTAACGAAGCCTGTTTTCGCGCATCCCAGCTGATTCAGGATGCGGTCGTTCGCAATCTGCAAACGCTGGCGGAATCGAGACAGCGTTTGACCGATGCGATCAAGGCAAGCGAGCCCGACGTCCCTTGGCGTGCGATATCCGGCTTCAGGAATATCCTGGTTCATGACTACCTGGCGATCGATGTCGACGCGGTGTGGCTGGTGGTGGATCAGGAATTGCCGCGGCTGCGTGTAGCGCTGCAGAGGATGGAGAAGCGCTCGTCAGTGGTATGAGGGGCGAGTTGGGCCGCGGTCGCGTCAAGAATGAGAAAGCCCGCCGGGCGTGAGCGGCGGGCTTTGGGGTGAAGCGGTGATAAGTTGGGTGCGTAAATTAAAGAACTGCCCCCTATTTTAATTTTTCCGTCAATGCTGACTCTGGATATTTTTCCGAATGACTGATGTCTGCGTCTTCGATGAAGTGCTTGCTCCAGTGCCGCGCTACATGATGCGACTGGAGTGCGTCCAGCGGTTGCTGGACAGCACGTCCAGCGATGTTCACCGCTTTCTGGAACTCGGTCCAGGGCTAGGGGATGTAACGGCCCATGCTCTGAGGAGGTACCCCGACGCGAGCGGTACGGTCTTCGAGTTTTCTGAAGACGCCGTAGGAAGACTCAAAGCTCGATTTCGTGGGGAAGAGCGCTTGAGTTTATGGAGCAGAAATTTTCTCGAAGGACCACTCGAGGGTGGGTTCGATTTGATTATGGCGTTTGAAGTGCTTGAGCATATCGAGGACGATCTTCTCGCTTTTGAGCGGATCTATCTGATGCTTGAACGCGGAGGTGTCTTCCTCATGTCAGTACCTGCGTACATGAGCAAATGGCAAAAAGGTGATGAATGGGCGGGGCACTACAGACGCTACGAAAGGGAGGAACTCGTAGAAAAGCTTGTAGCGACTGGTTTTAAGGTGGAGGAGGTCTGGGGGTATGGCTTCCCCGTTACGTCGCTACTGTATCCATTGCGTCAGCTCTACTATCGCGCTAGCGCCAAAGCAGGAGAGCCGACCGAAAAAATCCGAGCAACCAAGCAAAGTGGAGTTGCACGGCCATATCAAAAACCTGGCGCCGCAGCATGGATGGCTCGGCTAATGAAGCCGCTGTTTTTATTGCAACATGTCGCCCGCAAATCCGATCTAGGCGACGGTTGGATCGTCTTGGCGAAAAAGGCGTAGTTGCCCATTCGGGTGGATTTGACATGCGGATCTGCTACGTCCTCGCCTACCGCGCGCCCGACTACATACGCACGCAGAGTCTATTGGCAGCGCTTCGAGCTTTACCGGGCGTTGAGTGCTACACGGCGATCAATTCGAGTAAGGGGCCCCACCGCTACCGTGAAACGCTCGCTCGAGTTGCGGAAATTCGGCGACTCTACCGGCCAGATCTATATCTGTTGGGCTTTCGAGGGTATGAGCTTTATTGGCCGTTGAAAGCCATGGTTGGAAGCAGCCCTATCATCCTCGATGCGATGATGTCACCTGCTATCGCTCTGGCTGAAGAGAATCAATACGGCTTTGGAGGGAGACTTGCGGCTCATATGCTGAAGCCGGTCGAAGGCTGCATTCTGCGGAATGCAGCCTTCGTGCTCACAGACACAAAAGCGCATGTGGATGTATTCACCGAGCGTTATCGGCTGTCCCCCGATCGATTGGCTGCTGTGCCCGTTGGAGCAGTGGAGTCAGCACCGCTTGCACAGCATCCGGGCTCGTCCCCAAGGCTTCGGGTATTGTTCTATGGATCATTCCTTCCTCTTCACGGTGTTCCGTTGATCTTGGAAGCTGCACGTCAATTGTTGGGTCTCCCGTTGGATCTCGATTTTATCGGCGCAAATCGTCATGCTGCGCAGCAGATCCGGGATGCCTTGGGCAGGGGGGGGGAGCTTCACTACCGTATTCGCCGCTGGGTACCTTTTGAGTCGCTTATCCAGACCGAAATCCCAACCGCCGATCTGTGTCTCGGTGGTCCGTTCGGAAACACGCCCCAAGCTCGACGAGTCGTTACGGGAAAGACGTCGCAAGCGCTGTCCCAAGGCGTTCCGACGGTAGTGGGGGCCGCTGAGTGCCTTCCTGGGTTTGTTGATCAGGAAAACTGCCTGATTGCCCGACAAGGGCAACCTCTGGACCTTGTCCGGGCGTTGCGCTGGGCCGTCGAGCATCGTGAAAGGTTGCCTGGCATCGGGGCGGCGGGGCGCCGCCTCTACGAGGAGAAACTATCCCTTGCCGTAGTGGCGGATCTTCTGGGAAAGGTTCTTCGCAATTTTTAGGTGATTTCATACAATCTTGGTTGCTGCCGGTAGGTAGCGCTTTGTCAACCAGGCGCCTAAAGCGAACGATAGCAAGTCGCCACCTATTGTCGCGAGTCTCATTCCAAGCAAGACATTCAGCAGTTCCGTTTCGGGTATCTGCCCCGCTAACAGTATGCCAAGCATACCCTCGCGTGCGCCTAGGCCAGCCGGTAGACCTGGCGCCATAAAGCCAACTAACCACGCGAGGGCGAAGGCTGCCGTGAGAGAGAAATAGCCTACTCCTGCAGAAGGGCTGAATGCCGAGCAAACCATTAAAAGCGCTGCACCCAGCACGAGGAAATTCAGCGAGTAAGCCAGCGTTGCCTGTAAAACTACCCAGAAGCTTGGAAAACGCAGATCGTCGGAAACCCATTTCTGCAACCAGGCCGACCTGCCCCGCAGGCTGCTAAGCATGCGGAAGCACAATGCTGTCCCTGGCAGGACAACTCCCAACAGAGTCAGGGTTAGAAGGAGCGTGTGCGAGAGTACGTCTCCGTCCGCTTTGCCCGGATTCGTCATCCAGAGCAAGCCGACACATCCAACCAAGAATGCGGCCCCCATTGTGAGCAGGGTTTCCACCAGTATGGAGCCTGCCAAGACATCAGGTGGCATTTTCCTGGATAGCGCCATTGCCGCTCGCCCAACGTGTTGGGCCACATTTCCCGGAACGTACTTTGCAATTTGGGTTACGCCGATAATCGCAGATGTCTTGCTCCATCGCCAATCAACCCCCATGCCAGAAAGGAGGCGGCTCCACGCCCAGCCAGATAGAGGAATCACAAGGACATAAAAAAAGCCCGCGCCGACGACGGACAATGCGTTCCCAAGCTCAAGCAGGGCAGCGACACCCTTCCAGCTAAAAGATTGAGTTAAGAAAAAAAGAAAATAGATCGCCAAGGCTACAGTGGCGACTAGTCCCAGCCAGGGCAAACTGCGCTTCATGAAGACTTCTGGCGAAAATGGATGAAAATTGTCATTTTTTTCAGAGGCTTAGTAGCGAACGGCGCCGAGCCGGTGGTTCTTCCTTCAGGAATCCCTGTACATGAGCGCGGTGATTTGCTCCGAGATCAGCCCCATCATGAAAACAACAACACTACCCGTATAGAGCAGCGCGCTCATGTTGGTGAAGCGGCCGAACTGAATGAAGGTGTGCAGATACCACAGGCTGCCGAGCAAGAACAACCCAGCAGCAGCTGGCGCGAACAACTTGAGTGGCGAATACAGCGTGCCGATCTTGAAGATGATGAGCAGAAAGCGCAGGCCGTCGTGCAGTGGACGGAGGTGACTCTTGCCCACCCGTTTTGCGGCATGGATTGGTTCGTACGCAACCGAGTAGCCGGCACGGAAGAAGGCCATCGTGCTCGTAGTCGGATACGAGAAGCCGTTGGGTAGCAGGTAGAGGAACTCGCGGAACTTCGCGGCACGCACGGCACGAAAGCCCGAGGTCAAATCCGCCACCTTGTGTCCCGTCATGTAGGTCGCGAGACGGTTGTAGAAGCGGTTGGCGATGCCACGGCCGATGCTCGCCTGCGAGCCCGCCTGGCGCGCGCCAACGACCATGTCGTAGCCCTCATCGAGACGAGCGAGCAAGGTGGTGATGTCGGCGGGGTCGTGCTGACCGTCGGCATCCATGAATACGATCACATCGCCGGCTGCTGCACGCGCGCCGGACTTGATTGCGGCACCGTTGCCCTTCGAATAAGGATGGCGGACCACCCGTGCCCCTGCCTTCGAGGCCGCTTCGCCAGTGCTATCGCTTGAGCCATCATCCACGACGATCACCTCAGCCTCGGGGAGAAGCGCGCGAATCTGCATCACGACACCGCCGATGGGGGCAGACTCGTTCCGCGCTGGAAGCACCACTGATATTTGTGCGCTCATGGCTTTGAGGCTGTTCCGATATCACCGATCTTCAGCGGATGGCTGCGTTCCGCTTCGAGTATTGCCTGCATCGATTCGTCACATCGCTTGCGCGCGGCGCGGCCGAGCACTGGGTGCTTTGGGAAGTCTCGGCACAATTCGTCACGGTGGAAGGCCTTGGCGTCTTCGACCGCCTGCCGGTCGAGCAGTCTGAGGACGATCGCATGCCCGAGCGCGCGATCGTTGTCTGCGTCCCAAGCCTGTTTCAGGTGATCCAGCGCCGTCTTGGCGTCGTCTCTGGTCATCGCGAGCCGTTGCAGGTTGATGTGAATTGCCTTGCGGCTGAGAGCACCGAGCCCCCCTGTCTGGTGGCGCAGGAGGCTTTGGTTGAGTGTTTCGAGTTGGTCGTATCCGAGAAGGGTGCATTTCCCCTCTTCGACCGCATTGTGCATCGCATTCAGGACCGATGTTGCTCCGCTGACGTTTCGCGCGGCGATGGCGAGTGCCTCTGCCCGCGCAAAGTAGTCGTGGGTTCGCTCTGCATCCCCCGCCGCGCAGGCAAGCAATGCAGCCTGGGTGACAGAGGCGAGGCACTCGGGGCAATCCTCCACCTGGATCCGCATGAGCTGGTAGGCCTCGCTGAACCGACCTTGCTCGAGATAAAGCAAAGCGAGATGCTCTGCGGCTCGGGGCGACTTGTAGGCATGGACGAACCAGGTTTCGGCCGCGTCGAGCTTGTCGCCCCAGAGGCTGGTCATATGGAACAGGATCGCCGACAGGGTCGCCAGATAGGCTGCGAAGCCGGCGACGGCGAGTCGGCGGTACGGCACCGGGGTGCGCCCGACCGCCCAGGTGAGCGTCAGGCACGGCCCGAACAACGCGAGGTAGTTCCGATGTTCGAAGTACAGTTCAAGGCCGAGGACGGAGGATTCGAGCAGGTGGGCCGCGAGAAACCACAGCACGGCGAAAGCTGCGACTGGGTGACGGCGGCGGAAGCGTATCGCTAGCAGGCCGAGGGTCGGCCAAAGGACGGCGGCAAAGAGCGCAACGGGATGCTCGGCAAGCGAGCTGACCTTGGGATAACCGTCATGAAAGGGATGCAGGCCGTAAGGCCGGGGCGCGAACGCGTCGCGCAGGTATTCGAGCAGGATCAGCGGCTGGGTCTGGATGCGCTCGATCAGGTTGAACTCGCGCCCGCCGAATACGCCACCGGAGCGGATCGCGCTGTAGGTGAGGTAGGCGAGGACGATCGCGAGCGCCGCGCCTCCCGCGAAGGTGCGCAGGGTGCGAAGGCGACCCGGTGAGGCGTGGTCGGCGAGCAGGGTGGTCTGCAGCACGAGCGCGAACACCGGCAGGAGGATGCCGTTCTCCTTCGTGAACATCGCGAGCACGGTGAATCCCACGAGGCCGAGCGCCTGCAGGCCGGCGCCGAGGACAGGGCGTCGATATTCGATCGCGATGCCCTGCACGTAAATCAGCAAGCCCGCGAGCACGAAGAAGGCCGACAGCGTCGCCATGCGCTGCACCGCGATCAGTGAGGAGGACACCTGCAGCGGCATCAGCATCCAGAGCGCGGCGGCGCCGACTGCGATCCAGGCTGGCGCGCTGCCGGGGAGGCCACGCAGGCTCAGCAGCCGATGGGCGAGCAGGGCGACCAGCGTGCCGTTGACGAGATGCAGCAGCACGTTGAAAAGAAAGATGTTCTCGATGGCTCCGGGCCAGTCCTCGACGTGCAGCAGGAAGCTGAGCATGGCGAGCGGACGACCGAGCGGGCCGGAGATCTCGGAGGAGATGAAGTAGAGGGCCGAGTCGAGATCGACGACGTTGCCGAGTCCGGAAAGGGGGCGGATGTCGTCGTAGTAGAGCGAACCCGTCAGGCCGGGCTGGTAGAGGAAGCCGCAGGCAATGACGATGAGCCCGAGGCAAAGCCATGCTGTGCGCGACTGGGAGGGCGGCATTTTCGCGATCAGCGCTTATTGAAGGGTGATTGCCTGCAGCATTGAAAAAGGGGGCAGCAGGCTGCCCCCTTTCTGTCGATCCCGAGGCGGTTACGCGCCCGGGCAGGTCTTCGGCGCGTACTTGGCCGGCGCGGTAGTCGCGCAAGACCAAGCACCCGAGGTGGCGTTACGCGTCCAGGTGATCACCTTGGTATTCACCTGCGAAGGTGCATTCGCCAAGGTGCAGGTAATGGTTGTCGCGGTGGCGGCGATGGTGCAGTTACCCGTGGTGGTTTGCAGGCCGATATCTGCCGCGGAGGCTACTGTTTCTGCATTGTTCCTGCGCTCCTCGAACGCGGTCTTGCCCGCCGAGATTTCCGCCAGGCCCGCGGCGACCTTCGCCTTCGCCTGGTAATCCGAATACGCCGGCAGCGCCACGGCAGCCAGGATGCCGATAATCGCCACAACGATCATCAGTTCGATCAGCGTGAAGCCTTGTTGCATCTTTTTCATGTCAGTTCTCCTTGATGGGTAACCACGGGGAAGCCCGCTTGCCTATCCATCAGCAATCCCCGTGCCAGCCCCGAAACCCCCGTTTTCCGTGACGCAGTTCCACTGCCTTGACACCATTCCGCGGCCGAATGTGACAACCGCCCCGGAACGGGTGGTCAACATGTGACAAAAGGGGCGGGCCGGCCGCTTTGCGTGGCATGGGCGCCGCCTTCGAGCCGCATCAGTGCTTTCCCGCCGCGACGCAGCCAGAATCAACGTTCTTACTTCATTACTTTTTCGAGGGCGATCATGTTGGCCAAGCGGACGCGCAAGAACCAGGTCACCTTGCCCAAGGCCATCGTCCAGCGCGTGGGCGAGGCCGACTACTACGACGTCACGGTCCAGGATGGAAAGATCGTGCTGACGCCGGTCCGGCTGCAGCAAGCCGATGCCGTGCGCGCGAAGCTCGAGGCGCTCGGCATCACGCAGGATGACGTCGAGGGTGCGATTGCCTGGGCGAGAAAACGCGCATGACGCGGCCGCGCGTCGTGCTCGACACGGACTGCCTGGTGTCGGCATCGATCTTTTCTCGCGGGCGCTTCGCCTGGCAGGCGCTGTTGGTCGGTGAGGGAGTGTCGGGCACATGAAGGGTTGTACAATAGCTACGTACAAGTAAAGGAGGTCGCCATGACCATCGAAACCACCTACAGCCAAGCTCGTGAACAGTTCAAGACGCTGATGGACCGTGCTGTCGATGACCGTGAAGTGGTTGTGGTCCGCCGCCGCTCCGGGGGGGCGGTCGCGATGATTGCCGCCGATGAATTGCAGAGCCTGATGGAAACGGCCCATCTCTTGCGCTCTCCCAGGAATGCCGAGCGTCTGCTGGCTGCTCTGGCACGCGCCCGAGCCGGCGAGGTGGCCCCCACTACAGTCGATGCTCTCGAGAAGCTCCATGGTCTCGAAGCCTGATTCCAAGCGCGTCGCCGTGTTCCAGCCCGAGTTCCTGGAAGATTTGAGCTACTGGGTGGAGACGGAACGCCGCACGGCCAAACGCTTGCTGGAACTCGTCAAGGCCGTGCTGCGCGATCCCTTCAAGGGCATCGGCAGCCCGGAGCCATTGAAGTACTTGGGCTCGGATGTCTGGTCACGTCGCGTCACGCAGGAGCACCGCTGCGTTTACCTGGTGAAGGCGGATCGGATCGAGTTCCTGCAAGGGCGTTATCACTATTGATTTTGACCCTGGGGTCAGGTCTTTCATCTGCTCACGCGCTCGCGCCACGCCGTCGGCGCGAGCGCGTGAGGATTGTGCTAAAGTTTGTACAAAGTTTTGATTTGGAGCTCACGATGGAAGCCCTGACCTACAGCTACACCCGCACCCACCTCGCGCAGGTGATGCGCAGCGTCAACGAGGATCGCGCGCCGGTGCTGGTGACGACGCAGCGCGGCAAGCCGGTGGTGATCATGTCGCTGGACGACTACAACGCGCTCGAAGAGACGGCGTATCTGCTGCGTTCGCCGAAGGGTGCGAAGCGCTTGATGGAGTCGGTGGAGCAGTTGCGCGCAGGCGGTGGCGAGCCGCGTGCGCTGATCGAGACGGACGATGCAGCCTAGGTTCTCGGATCACGCCTGGGAGGACTACCTCTACTGGCACGAGACCGACCGCAAGCAACTCAAGCGTATCAATACGCTGATCGAGGACATCCGCCGGCACCCCTTTACGGGGATCGGCAAGCCCGAGCCGTTGAAGCACCAGCTAGCGGGGTTCTGGTCGCGGCGCATCGATGACCGCCACCGGCTGGTGTATGCGGTCGAGGGGGAGGTCGTGCTGATCGCGCAGTGTCGGGATCATTACTGACAGGGGCTGAGGGGACTGAGCGCTTTCATATGTGCGTATTCCGACCCATCGTGACCGCCCATTCCGAGAAGTAGATCCCAGGGTCAGGTCTTTCATTAGCTCACTGGCTTTTTCATCCGGCGGTCAGTCCCGAGGTGGGTCGTCCAGGCGGGCTTGCGCCCGGGTGTAGGCGTGGAGCCTCTCACGCAGGCCGATCGAGATGACCGTTACCCAGACCTCACCGTCGTCCACCCGGTACACCAATCGGTACCCCGCAGAGCGGAGCTTGATCTTGTAGCAGTCTGGCATGCCCGACAGCGCAGCCGAGGGCACCCTGGGCGTGAGCAGGCGCTCCTCCAGCTTCTTCTTGAATTGTGCCCGCACGCTGCCATCGAGCTTTTTCCACTCGGCGAGCGCCAGGGTGTGGAAGCGCAGCTTATAGGTCGTCAAGGCTCACCTCGATGAACGGCCCTTCGCTGCGCTCACGCACACGGGCGGCGTCTTCGAGGTCTTCGAGGTGGGTGACCAAGCGTTCGTAGTGTGCGGCCGAGAGCAGATAGGCTTCGGGCCGGTTGTGATTGAGCACGGCGACGGGCTGATCGTCGGCCTGGGCGAGGATGCTGGCGAAGTTGCGCTTGAGCTCGGTGACGCTGACCGTCAGGTCGGCCATGATGGCGTGCATGGTGCGCCTCAAAAAGATGCTTAATCAGGCATTGAATATAGCATCTAATGCCCCTTGTCTCCTCTGGTTTTTTGCTTCCTTACCCCACCCGCTGCACGGCCACGCCGACCTTGTCTACCGCCCGCGCCAGCGTGTCGTCCGCTGTGCACAGTGTCGCGCTCAAGCGCATGCATATGGCCAGAGGCAGCGCATCGCCCGCACGTAGTCCGCTGTGGTACTCGGCAATCCAGCCTCTGGCGCGGTCGAAGTCCGCGGTATCGACTGCTTCCACAGCGAGTCGCGCACTGACGAGCTTGTCGAAGCGCTCGAGCCCCTCGCGATGGAGGCCCGTGGAGACATCGCCCCGGCGCGCCATGATCCCCGCGGCGTTGGCGAACTCGGTGCGTGTCCATGGGCTGATCAGGATGGTTTCGCTGGCGCTGGCTTCGAGCCACGCGAGCGCCGCGTCGGTGCTGGCGTCGCGAAAGAACAGAGGGAAAACCTGGGGTCAAGTCTTTCATTTGCTCATCCCACCCCTCGAACCAGCTCGCCCGCGGCTCCAGCCCGCCTAGCCCGCCGGCGGTTGGGTGTCGCGCAGGCTGTCGCGGGCGAACATGCGCTCTGCGAAGGGCACCAGGCCCGGGTGGCGGCTGCGCCAGTCGAGCTCGGGGAAGCGCAGGTCGAGGTAGCCGAGCGCGACCGCGGCCGCGATGTCGCCGAGCTGCATGGGGCTGCCGTTGAAGGCGTGGCGGCCGTCGAGGCGGCGTTCGAGCTCGGCGAGGCCGCGGTCGATCTTGTCCTTCTGGCGGGCGATCTCGCGTTCGCTGCGCTCGCCGTCGGGGCGGCGCGATTCGAGCAGGGCGGCGACCGCCGCGTCGGTGACGCCGTCTGCGAGCGCCTCGGTCTGGCGCACGCGCACCGCGTCGAGCCCGGCGGGCGGCAGCAGCGCCGGTGGAGCGCCGAGGGTCTCGAGGTAGCCGGCGATGACCGGCGAGTCGAAGAAGGTCTCGCCCTCGTCGGTGATCAGCACCGGCACCTTGCCGAGCGGGTTCACCTCCGGGATGCGCGTGTTGGCCTCCCAGGGCGAGTCGACCACGAGCTCGAAGGGCAGCGCCTTCTCGGCGAGGATGACGCGGATCTTGCGCGCGTAGGGGCTGGTCAGCGAGGCGAGCAGTTTCATGATGGCGGATCTCCGGTGGTGGCCGACCCAGGGTACGCCGCAGGCGGGTGGGGGGAAATCAGGGAAACCGGAAGGGGGCAGGGCGGCCTGGGCGAGCCGATGTTCGCGCCTGCCGGCGCTCCTACAGCAACCACCGCTCGTCCAGGACCCGCCTGTAGGAGCTGGGGCAGCTGCGAACCCGGCGCTCCAGCGCTCGACGCGCCTGCAGAGCTGCGCCGTAGCCTTCGCGCCTGCCGGCGCTCCTACAGCAACCACCGCTCGTCCAGGACTCGCCTGTAGGAGCTGCGGCAGCTGCGAACCCGGCGCTCCAGCGCTCGACGCGCCTGCAGAGCTGCGCCGTAGCCTTCGCGCCTGCCGGCGCTCCTACAGCAACCGGCGCGGCTGGATGCCCTGTCGGAGCGGCGGCAGCCGCGAATGCGGCGCTGCCGCACGCGCCGCGCGACCTTCAGGCGTGTGCCAGGTTGCGCGCGATGAGCTCGCGAATCAGGTGCAGCTTGCCGTGGAAGAAGTGGTCGGCGCCGGGGATGACGATGATCGGCTGCTCCTGCGGGCGCGCCCAGGCGAGCACGTTGGCGAGCGCCACGGTGTCGTCGTCCTCTCCATGGATCACCAGCGCGGGGATGTTCTTCGGCAACGCCGGGGTGTCGTAGCTGCGCCCGCTGCCGGTGGTCTCGCCGGCGGCCATGCCGACCAGCACGAGCTGGCGCGGCGGCGCGATGCCTTCGGCCAGGCGGTTGGCCACGCGCACCTGCACGTAGCCGCCGAAGGAGAAGCCGCCGAGCGCCAGCGGCAGCGCGCCCCAGCGCGACTCCGCCCAGCTGATGACCGACAGCATGTCCTCGGTCTCGCCCTCGCCGTGGTCGTGCGCGCCCTCGCTCTGGCCCACGCCGCGGAAGTTGGGACGGATCACCGCGTAGCCGAGGTCGCGGAAGGAGCGCGCGAGCGTGTGCGCGACCTTGTTGGTGTTGGCGCCGCCGAAAAGCGGATGCGGGTGGCAGACGAGCGCGATGCCCTTGACCGTGGCGGGGGCGTCGATCAGCGCCTCGATGTTGCCGGCGGCGCCCCGCAGCAGGACGGCTTCGGTGGGCAGCGGGCGGCTCATGCGGCGTCCTCGGGCAGGCGCAGGCGCTGGACCACGCGGCCGTTCACGAGGTGCGAGTCGATGATCTCGTCGATGTCTTCCTTGTCGACGTAGGTGTACCAGACGTTGTCGGGGTAGACCACGACCACCGGGCCGTCGTCGCAGCGGCCGAGGCAGCCCGCCTTGTTGACGCGCACGCTGCCCTTGCCCTTGCCCTTGAGGCCGAGCGCGGCGGTGCGTTCCTTGGCGTAGGTCTGCAGCTCGCTCGCCTTGTGGTCGTTGCAGCAGGACTCGCCCGGCTGGCGCTGGTTGCAGCAGAAGAAGACGTGGTGCTTGAAGTAGCTCATGGGGCGCTCTCTGGTTCGGGGGCCCGCCGATTATAGGCGGCGCGCGCTGCGCGGGGGCGCCCCGCCGAGGTGCTCGCCGCGCCACAGCCCGAGCGCCGAGAGATAGGCCAGCGCGACGAAGGGCCACAGGCTGTCGACGAGCTGGGTGAGTCCGTGGAAGTTGAGCACGTTGCTGATGTCGGCGAGCCGGCGCCCGTAGGCCAGGTAGGGGTTCTCGGGGATCAGGTTGACCAGCGCGGTGGCCACCAGCAGGCTGGTGCCCGCCAGCGCGTGCTGCGCCAGCCGCGGCAGCAGCAGGCAGGGCAGCAGCAGCAGGCTGCCCACCACGAGGCCGCGCTCGGCGCCCGGCGTGAGCCAGGCCAGCGGGGCGCCGGGGTCGAAGAAGGTCCAGGTCGCCAGGGTCTTGGCGCCGATCCCGAGCGCGAGCATGGCCAGCACCGGCAGCGGGTTGGCGCCGCGCGTCATGCAGCGGGTGAATAGCGCGATGGCGAGCAGGGCGCTGGCGGTGAGCGCGGTGTCGAAGGCGATGAAGCGCTCCGGACGGAAGGGCAGCGGCGGCGGAATGCCGAGCAGGCTGCGCAGGTCGCCGGTGGCGAACAGCAGGTCGGTGGCGCCGAGCTGCCCGAGCAGCCACAGCACCAGCAGCATCAGGCCGGCCTCGCCGCTGCGCCCGCCGATGACGTAGCGCACGCGCCAGCGCTGCAGGCGACCTTGCGGGCCGAGCAGGCCCTCGCCCCAGGATGCACCCGCGAGTGCGCCGACGAGCGCCCCGGCGATGTTGCCGCCGAGGTCGAGGTTGCTGGCGACGCGGCTGGGCAGGAAGTTCTGCGCCGCCTCCAGGCCCAGGCTGAGCAGCCCGGCGAGCAGCGTGGCGACCGCCACCTTGCGCGCCTGCCCCCAGGACGCGGGCAAGGCCGCGGCGGCGAGCAGCCCGAGCGGCAGGTAGCCGAGGATGTTGAAGACGAAGTCTTCCAGGATGAAGTACTTCGGCCACGGCGCCCATAGCCAGTCGAACGCCGGCAGCCCGCTGTCGCGCCAGCCGGCGAGCGGGTGCAGGCAGGCGTAGGCGACGAGCAGGGCATAGCCGAGCGCGAGGCTCTGGGGCAGGCGGACGTGGGGACGGGAGGCCATGGGCGCGTTGCCGGGCGCTAGGCGCGACGCCGGCGACAGGAGTTCGCGAACCCGCCAAGTGTAGCCGCTCGACGCTGCCGCCGTGGCGCGCGCGGGGCGAGGCACGTGTTCAGGCGCGCCGGCGCCCGAAGCGCTCGCGCTCGATGCAGTATTTTTTCAGCAGCTTGCCGAAGGCGCGGCGCTCCTTGCCGGCGCGCTGCGCGGCGGCCGACACGTTGCCAGCCGTGGCGGCGATGAGCTGCTCGAGGTAGTCGCGCTCGAAGCGCTCGATCACCGCCGCCTTGGCCGTCTTCATGTCCATGTCGGCGAGACCTGCGACGCCTGCCGCCGCGCTCGCCGGCACCGGAGCGACGGTCTGCGCCGCCAGCTCCAGCCTCAGGTCGCCGCCGTCGGTGAGCAGGAACTGGCGGTGCACCACGTTCTCGAGCTCGCGGATGTTGCCCGGCCAGGCGTAGGCGAGCGCCTGCCGTCGCGATTCGGCGTCCACCACGGGCCGTGGCCGGCCGTAGCTGCGCGCGAAGCGGCGCAGGAAGTGATCGACGAGCAGCAGCACGTCGTCGCCGCGTGCGCGCAGCGGCGGCAGCGACACCGACATGATCGCCAGGCGGTAGAGCAGGTCCTGGCGAAAGCTGCCCTCGCGCACCATCTCGTCGAACTCGCGGTTGCTCGCCGCCACCACCCGCACGTCCGCCTGCACCATGCCGCGCCCGCCGAGCGGCCGGTAGTGGCCGTCCTGCAGGAAGCGCAGCAGCGCCACCTGTCCCTTGTGCGACAGGCATTCGATCTCGTCGAGGAACAGCGTGCCGCCGTCGGCCTCCGCGATCACGCCGGGCTGGCTGTCGCGCGCATCGGTGAAGGCGCCGCGTGCGTGGCCGAAGAGCTCGTTCTCGACCAGGTTGTCGGGCAGCGCCCCGCAGTTGATCGCCACGAAAGGCTTGTAGCGGCGTGGGCCGAGATAGTGGATGGCGCGCGCGACGAGCTCCTTGCCGGTGCCGGTCTCGCCCTGGATGAGGACATGCGCGGTGGTCTCGGCAAAGCGCCGCACCAACTCCAGCGCGGAGAGGAAGCAGGCGGATTCGCCGAGCAGTCCGAACTCGGCGAGGCTCGCGTCCGCGACCGGCTGCGGCGGCGGCAAGCGACCGGTCGTCGTGCTCTGCGGGGCTTCGATGCTCGAGCGGGTGGTCATCCATCGTCTCCCGTGGCTGGCATGCGCAGGCGGGCTCCATCCTCGCTGCGCCCGGGGGCGGCGCATGGCCCGTCGGCGTGTGCGTCCGGGGCGTGGCTGGAGCCAAGGCTCTCCCATCAATCTGGGCTACCCAGACTGAGCCGTCAAACAGCGTTACATGTTCGACGCGTATGCACGCCGGCGTGCTGCGCGCTCACGGAGCGCCGCCGCGTCCGGCGAGCCAGGCCTGCCAGCGTGCCGCCGCCGCTGCGCGCGCTGCGGCCGGAGC
>NZ_AMXF01000048.1 GCF_000310225.1 Thauera phenylacetica B4P | reverse complement strand
CCCGTGCCGGGCCTGGTTGGCCGCGTGCCCGCGGCGGCGGCGGCGCTCGCGCTGCCGCTCCTCGACGATGCGCGCCGCGCCTGCCTGATCGAGGCGCTGCGCATCCTGCACCGCCACGCCGGCTTCGTGCTGGTGCACGCGAGCGGCGAGCAGGCTGCAGAGCCTTCGCCCTTCGTGCTCGCCGCGCCGCGCCGCCTGGTGGTGGCCGAGGCGAGCGCGAGCGGCGCCACCGACGCCTACCAGACCATCAAGGGCCTGGCCGCCGCCGGGGCCGGTTCGGTGCATGTCGCGGTGTGCCGCGCGCACGGACGCAGCGACGCCGTCGCCTTCTTCCGCAGCCTCGAGGCGCTCGTGCGCCGCCACGTCGGCGTGCCGCTCGCCTGGGTGGGCGAGCTCGAGCGCGACGACATCGCCGGCGGCCTGCAGCAGCCGCTGCAGACTTCGGCCCGCGAGGCGGGCGCGGCCTTCCTGCGGCGCGTGACTTCGCCAGCGCGTGCCGGCGTCATGCGTGCCTGATGCGCCGCCGGCGTGACATATCCCGCTGGTAAAGCCGGCGATGCTACGGGAAAATGCGCAATTCCTATCCACGCGGGCAGGGTCCGACGGCCCTGTCCGCTGCCAGAACCCACAGGCCCGATGCATGTACGACGCACACGGTAAGCTCGACAAGGGTGGTCTCGTCGAAAACTACGCCCCGCTGGTCAAGCGCATCGCCTACCAGCTGATGTCGCGCCTGCCGGCCAGCGTGGATGTGGACGACCTGATCCAGAACGGCATGATGGGCCTGCTCGACGCCCTCGGCCGCTACGAGCAGGGCCTGGGCGCGCAGTTCGAGACCTACGCCGTGCAGCGCATCCGCGGCGCCATGCTCGACGGCCTGCGCGAGAACGACTGGCTGCCGCGCAGCCTGCGCCGCGACATGCGCCGCATCGAGGCCGCCATCCACAGCCTGGAGCAGCAGAACGGCCGCCCGCCCTCCGAGACCGAGCTCGCCGCCGCGCTCGACCTGCCGCTCGAGGACTACCAGCGCATGCTGCAGGACGCGCGCGGGCACCAGCTCGTCTATCTCGAGGACTTCAACCGCGAGGAAGACGACGACTACCTCGACCGCCATCTCGCCCAGGAGGGCAACGACCCGCTCACCCTGCTCGAGGACACCGACCTGCGCCGCCGCCTGGTCGGGGCGATCGAGCACCTGCCCGAGCGCGAGCAGCTGGTGATGGCCCTGTACTACGACGAGGAGCTCAACCTGCGCGAGATCGGCGCCGTGCTCGGCGTCACCGAGTCGCGCGTGTGCCAGCTGCACAGCCAGGCGGTGGCCCGCCTGCGCGCCTGCGTCTTCGAGGGCGGCGCGGCGATGCCCGTGGCGCGCCGGCGCGGACGCCCACCCAAGAACGCGGCCGCGGGCCGCTGATCGGGGCCGCTCGCGCCGCCCCCGGATGCCATGGACAAGATCAGCCTAGTCGGCCTCAGCCTCGGAATCGCCGCCATTCTCGTCGGCCAGGTGCTCGAGGGCGGCCACCTGTCCTCGCTGTTCCAGCCCACCGCCTTCATGATCGTGATCGGCGGCACGCTCGGCGCGGTGATGCTGCAGAGCCCGCTGCGCATCTTCCTGCAGGGCATGCGCATGGCGCGCTGGGTCTTCGTGCCGCCGGCACCCGCCTTCGACACCCTCATCGAGCAGGTCGCGAGCTGGGGCCAGGCCGCGCGCAAGGAAGGCCTGCTGAGCCTGGAGAACCAGATCGAGGCGCTGCCCGACCCCTTCATGCGCAAGGGCCTGCAGCTGCTGGTCGACGGCATCGAGCCCAACCGCCTGCGCGAGGTGCTCGAGGTCGAGATCGGCGTGTGGGAGAACCAGATGAAGATGTCGGCGCGCATCTGGGAAGCCGCCGGCGGCTATGCGCCGACGATCGGCATCCTGGGCGCGGTGATGGGCCTGATCCACGTGATGGAGAACCTCTCCGACCCCTCGCGGCTGGGCGCCGGCATTGCGGTCGCCTTCGTCGCCACCATCTACGGCGTCGGCTTCGCCAACCTGGTGTTCCTGCCGATCGCCAAGAAGCTTGGCGCGCACATCGTCACCCTGACCACCCAGCGCGAGATGTTCGTCGATGGCCTGGTGGGGATCGCCAATGGCGACAACCCGCGCATCATCGCCAGCCGCATGCAGGGCTACGTGGCCTGAGCGCCGGAGACCGACCATGCGGCGCAGGCGCAAGCTCGACGAGGAACACGATAACCACGAACGCTGGCTGGTGTCCTACGCCGACTTCATCACGCTGCTGTTCGCCTTCTTCGTGGTGATGTACTCGCTGTCCTCGGTCAACGAGGGCAAGTACCGGGTGCTCTCCGACTCGCTCGTGCAGGCCTTCCGCAACGTCAATGTCAACGACAGCGGCGAGCAGATCGTGCTGCCCAAGGTCAGCATCGTGCCCTCGCAGCCGATCACCCGTCCGGCGCCGCCAGCGGTGGATCCGGCGGTGGAGCAGCGCCGCCAGCAGGCCGCGCAGCGCATGCGCAGCATGGCCGACGAGATCCGCCGCGTGCTCTCGCCGCTCACGGGGTCGGGCCAGGTCAATGTCACCGAGGGCGCCTTCGGGGTCAGCGTCGAGATCAACGCCAGCCTGCTCTTCGCGCCGGGCGAGGCCGCGCTCGGCACCAACGCGGTGTCGGCGCTGCAGGCGGTGGCGCAGGTGCTGGCGCCGGCCGAGTTCCCGATCACGGTCGAGGGCCACACCGACAACGTGCCGATCAGCACCTTCCGCTTCCCGTCCAACTGGGAGCTCTCTGCCGTGCGCGCCTCCACCGTAGCGCGGCTCTTCATCGACAACGGCGTAGCACCCCCGCGCCTGACCGCCGCCGGCTACGCCGACCAGCGCCCGGTCGCGGACAACGCGGACGAGGAAGGGCGCGGGCGCAACCGCCGCGTCACCATCCTGATCGAGTCGCGCATGGCCGACCCGGAAGGCGGCGCCGGTCCGACGACGATCCCGCCCGACGACCCCATCCGCTCCATCCTGCCGGAAGATCTGCAGGGCTAACCCGCCGTTTTTCTTGTAGGAGCGGCGGCCGCCGCGTATGGGCGGTCGATCGAAGGACGCGCGTGCAGGCTTCCATCGCCCGCCCATTCGCGCCTGCCGGCGCTCCTACAGAAACCGTCGCGGTTCCGTCCCGTGTAGGAGCGGCGGCCGCCGCGAATGGGCGGTGGGGTGGCGACGGGCGATCTCGCGGTTCGACACGCCGCATTCGCGCCTGCCGGCGCTCCTACAGGAACCACCGCGGGTCCGGCCTCTTGTAGGAGCGGCGGCAGCCGCGAATGAGGTGCAGGCTTCAGCGCATCCTCTCCGGCTTCACCTTCGGCGTCAGCGGCACGCCCTTGCGCGCGCGGCGGTGGCGCAGGGGTTCGCGCTGCGAAGGCTTGAGCTCGATCGTCACGGCCTTGCCGCCGCGGCCGATACCTTCCACGGCGAGCACCGCGTCGTCGGCCGGCACCGCCACCGCGGCGAGCGCCTCGCCCTCGTCGAGCGCCATCACGATCACGCCGCGGCCGCCGCTCTGGGTCTTCATCTCGGGACGGGGGAAGACGAGGAGGCGGCCGTTCTCGGATGCCGCAGCGATCCAGTCGCCGAAGACCTTGGCCGGCGCCAGCACCTTCTCGCCCTTCTCCAGGCTCATGAAGGCCTTGCCGGCGCGCTGGCGGCTGGTGGCGTCCGCGACGCTGCACAGGAAGCCGTAGCCGCCGCTGTTGGCGAAGAAATACACCGAGTCCGGCGTGTCGGTCACGACCTGCGCGAGCTTGCCGCCGTCCTGGAACTCGACCAGGGTGGTGATCGGCGCACCGTCGCCGCGCCCGCCCGGCAGGTCGGAGACCTTCACGGTGTAAGCGCGGCCGTTGCTGTCGACGACGATCAGCGGCCACGTCGTGCGCGTCTCGATCACCGCGAAGCCGAAGTCACCGGCCTTGTAGGTGATGCCGGCGGGGTCGATGCCATGGCCCTGGCGCGAGCGCACCCAGCCGTTCTTCGACACGATGACGGTGACGGGCTCGTCGGGCACCGAGATCTCCGCCGGCGCGACCGCGGCGACGGCTTCGACCAGCGTGCGGCGGTCGTCGCCGTACTTCTTCGCGTCGTCCTGGATTTCCTTGAGGATCAGCTTGGTCATCGCCGTGCGGCTGTCGAGGAGATGCTGCAGGCCGGCGCGCTCGTCCTTCAGTTCGGCGAGCTCCTTCTCGATCTTGAAGCCTTCCAGGCGGGCGAGCTGGCGCAGGCGGATCTCGAGGATGTCCTCGGCCTGGATGTCGGAGAGCCCGAAAGCCGCGATCAGCGCCGGCTTGGGCTCGTCCGATTCGCGGATCACGCGGATCACTTCCTCGATGTGCAGGAAGGCGATCATGCGGCCTTCGAGGATGTGGATGCGGCGGTCGACCTCGTCCAGGCGATGCTTCGTGCGGCGCTCGACGGTAACAAAACGGAAGTCGATCCACTCGCGCAGGATCTGCACCAGGTTCTTCTGCTGCGGGCGGCCATCGCGCCCGATCATGGTCATGTTGACCGAGGCCGAGGTCTCCAGGCTGGTGTGGGCGAGCAGCACCGCCATGAACTCGTCGCGATTCTGGCGGCTGGACTTGGGCTCGAGCACGATGCGCACCGGCGCCTTGTCGCTGGACTCGTCGCGCACCGTGTCGAGGACGCCGAGCACGAGCTGCTTGAGGTTCTTCTGCTCCTGCGAGACCTCCTTCTTGCCCGCGCGCGGCTGCGGGTTGGTCAGGGTCTCGATCTCGGACAGCACCTGCGCGGCGGAGACGCCGTGCGGCAGCTCCTCGACGATCGCGCGCCACTGGCCGCGGGCGAGCTCCTCGATCTTCCAGCGCGCGCGCAGGCGCAGGCTGCCGCGGCCCGAGGCGTAGGCGTCGCGGATGGTCTCGGGGGTGGAGATGAGCTGGCCGCCGCCGGGGAAGTCCGGCCCGGGGATGATGCCGAGCACGTCCTCGAGCGTGGCCTCGGGGTGGCGGATCAGGTGGCAGGTGGCTTCGGCCACCTCGCGCAGGTTGTGCGGCGGGATCTCGGTCGCCATGCCCACCGCGATGCCCGAGGCGCCGTTCAACAGCACGAAGGGCAGGCGCGCGGGCAGCAGCTGCGGCTCCTCGAAGGCGCCGTCGTAGTTGGGGATGAAGTCCACCGTGCCGCGGTCGATCTCGGACAGGAGCAGCTCGGCGATCGGGGTGAGGCGGCACTCGGTGTAGCGCATCGCCGCCGCCGAGTCGCCGTCGCGCGAGCCGAAGTTGCCCTGGCCGTCGACCAGGGGATAGCGCAGCGAGAAGTCCTGCGCCACCCGCACCATCGCGTCATACACCGAGGTGTCGCCGTGCGGGTGGTACTTGCCGATCACGTCGCCGACCACGCGCGCCGACTTCACGTGCTTGGAGGTGGACGACAGCCGCATCTCGTTCATCGCGAACAGGATGCGGCGCTGCACGGGCTTCAGGCCGTCCTCGACCTGCGGCAGCGCGCGCGACTTCACCACGCTCATCGCGTAGGCGAGGTAGGCGCGCTCGGCATAGCGGTCCAGCGCGAGGGTGCCGTCGTCCTCGGGCTCGGGCTCGGGCTCGGGGGAGGCGGGCGGGGCGGGGGGCGGGGGCAGGTCGGCACCGGTGGCCGTCGCCAGCGCGTTGCCCTCATCTGCCTGTGCCGGCGCGGAATGGCTCGGCGCCGCAGTTGCGGGCACCTCGGACGCTTCGAAGAGATCGGGAGTGTCAGTGCTCATGTCGTGGAAAGGTAAGGTGCCAAGGGCTCATGAAGGAGCGGTTCGGCCCAGTTCTCGAGCGCCAGGCCGCCGATGCGGGCGAACTCGCGCGTGTTGTTGGTAACCAGCGTGCAGCCGAGCGCGAGCGCGTGGGCAGCGATTTGCGTGTCGAGCGCACCGATCGGCAGGCCGCTGCGTTCGAGTTCGGCGCGCAGTGTGGCGTAGCGCCACACCGCCGTGTCGTCGAAGGCTGCGATCTCCAGCGGCAGCAGGAAGGTTTCGAGTGCTGCGCGATTGCGTGCCGAGTTGCTCTTCGACACGCCGTAGGCAAGTTCGCAGGCAGTGATGACAGAGATGCCGATGTCGCCCACCGGGTGTGCCTCGAAGCGGCGGCGCACATGGGCGGGACGATGGTTGATGAGGTAGATGCAGATGTTGGTATCCAGCATGTACTTCATGGCGCGATCGCCTCGCGTTCCTGCTGGGCAGGCTGATCGCGCACGAGCTGGAACCCGGGCTCGAACTGATCGAGCGCATCGAACAAGGTCCGCCAGCCATGCCGCGGCAGCAACACGACTGCGTCGCCCACGCGCTTGATCATGACCTCGTCGCCGTCGAAGCGGAATTCCTTGGGCAGGCGTACCGCCTGGCTACGGCCGTTGGTGAAGAGCTTTGCGGTATCCATGGCGAGCCTCCGACTAAACGCTATCGATGGTATATATTGCCTAGAAGTATATACCTTCGGTAGATATTGTGCGCGCCTCGATGACCGCGATCCCGGCGACGGAAGCGACCATCCAGATGCGCCCTTGCTCAAATATCCGCCTCCACGCTGTCGCCGTTCTCCTCCATCCACGCCCGCCGCCCCGAGGCCTCGCCCTTGCCCATCAGCAGGGTGAACATCTTCAGCGTTGCATCGATGGCGCCCGGGCGCACCTTGACCGGCAGCACGCGGCGGGTGGCGGGGTCCATGGTGGTCTCGCGCAGCTGGTCGGGGTTCATCTCACCCAGGCCCTTGAAGCGGCCGATCTCGATGGCCTCGGGCTTGAAGCCTTCCTTGGCGAGGCGGTCGCGGATCGCCGCGAGCTCGCCCTCGTCGAGCGCGTAGAGGCGGCGCGGCGGGCGCTTCTTGCCTTGGGCGGGCACATCGACGCGGTACAGCGGCGGCTGCGCCACATACACGTGGCCGCGCTCGATGAGCTTGGGGAAGTGGCGGAAGAACAGCGTCAGCAGCAGCGTCTGGATGTGCGCGCCGTCCACGTCGGCGTCGGACATGATGACGACCTTGCCGTAGCGCAGGCCGGAGAGGTCGACCGTGCTGTCCGCGGTGTGGGCATCCACGCCGAGCGCGACTGCAATGTCGTGGATCTCGGCGTTGGCGAGGAGACGGTCGGGGTCGATCTCCCAGGCGTTCTGCACCTTGCCGCGCAAGGGCAGGATGGCCTGGGTCTCCTTGTTGCGCGCCATCTTGGCCGAGCCGCCGGCGGAGTCGCCCTCGACCAGGAAGAGCTCGTTGTCGGCGAGGTCCTCGGACTCGCAGTCCGACAGTTTGCCCGGCAGGACGGCCACGCCCGAGGTCTTTTTCTTCTCGACCTTCTGCGCGCTCTTCTGGCGTGCGAGCGCCTGCTTGATCGACAGCTCGGCGATCGCGCGGCCCGCCTCGACGTGGTTGTTGAGCCAGATCTCGAAGGGGTCGCGCAGCTGGCTGGACACCAGCTTGACCGCCTCGCGCGAGTTGAGCTTCTCCTTCACCTGGCCCTGGAACTGCGGGTCGAGCAGGCGTGCCGACAGCACGAAGCTCATGCGCCCGCACACGTCCTCCTGCTGCAGCTTGACGCCGCGCGGCAGCAGGGTGTGGTGGTCGATGAAGGACTTCATCGCCTCGAACACGCCGGCGCGCAGGCCGGACTCGTGGGTACCGCCGTTCACCGTGGGGATGAGGTTGACGTAGGACTCGCTCGGCACGGCCGACTCGAACCAGGCCAGCGCCCAGGCCGCGCCCTCGCCGGGGGCGAAGGTGGGGTCGTCCTTGCCGGCGTACTTGTCGGCAGTGAAGATCGGCGCCACCGCCTCGACGTCGCCGGCGAGTTCCTTCAGGTAGCCGGCCAGGCCCTCGGGGTAGGACCAGGTCTTGGTCAACGCCGGGCCGCTGGCCTGCTCGATGTCGAGCCGCACCGCCACGCCCGACAGCAGCACCGCCTTCGAGCGCAGCAGGCGCTCGAGCTCGTTCATCGGCACGCGCGGCGACTCGAAGTACTTGCCGTCCGGCCACACCCGCACCCGGGTGCCGGTCTGGCGGCCACAGTCGCCCTCGACGCGCACCGGGCTGATCGTCTCGCCGCCGTCGGCGAAGTCGATGCGGTGGATCTTGCCGTCGCGCTTCACTTCCACTTCGATGCGGGTCGACAGCGCGTTGGTCACCGACACGCCGACGCCGTGCAGGCCGCCCGAGAACGCATAGGCCGAGTTGCCCTCGCGCTTGTCGAACTTGCCGCCGGCGTGGAGGCGGGTGAAGGCCAGCACCACCACCGGCACGCCTTCGTCGGGGTGCAGGCCGACCGGGATGCCGCGGCCGTCGTCGGCAATGGTGACCGAGCCGTCGAGGTGCAGGGTGACGTGGATCTTCTTTGCAAAGCCGCCGAGCGCCTCGTCGGCGGCGTTGTCGATCACCTCCTGGATGATGTGCGCCGGGCTGTCGGTGCGGGTGTACATGCCGGGGCGCTCGCGCACCGGCTCCAGCCCCTTGAGGACGCGGAAGGAGGATTCGTCGTACTGCTTTGGAGTGGCTTGCGTGCCGGCCATGCTGACTGCCCGTTCGAACTTGCGAAGGGCGCAAGGATAGCAGAGCGAAGGGCTGTATGTATGTTCAGGCGCTGCCGAGCATGCGCCCGCCGCCGATGGCGCGGGTGTTGCCTTCGGCATCGTAGAGCGGCGGCTGGTCGGCCGCCGAGAGCAGCAGGCTGAGCGCGGCCTGGTTGTGCGCCATGCGCTCGGTGATGAGCTTGCCGTTGAGGGCGTTGCGCTCGCGCGCGGCGCGGGCCAGCCCGAGGACCTCGTCCCAGCGCGCCAGCACGCGCGGCAGGCCGTCGAGCCAGGAGCGGATCACGGCGTCGGTGACCGGCTGGCCGAAGCGGACGAGCAGCAGGCTGCGGTCGTCGGAGAGCCGCTGCAGGCGGCGGTAGCGTTCGTTCTTGTCCTGGCAGAGCGCGACCAGCGCATCCACGTCGCCGGCGATGAGCAGCGCCTCCTCGCGCGCGAGCAGCTCGACGAACTCGCCGAGCTGGATCGCTTCCGCCTCGATCAGCAGCGCGAGGCGCTGGCGCTCGGCGGAGGAGGGTGGAGCGGCAGGACGGTTCATGCGCGTCGAGGCGGTCAGCGCTGGCCGGCGAGCATCTCGCGCACGCTGTCGATGAGACCGTCGGCGATGCGTCCGGCATCGATCTTGAATTCGCCCTTGGCGATCGCCTGCTTGATCTCCTCGACACGCTGGGTGTCGACGACCGGGGCCTGGGCGATGCTCGCCTCGGCCTTGGCCAGGCTGGACGACAGCGACGAGAGCTGTACCTTCTCGGTGCCGGCGGAGACGGTGGTGCCCGGGTTCGCGGGGCTGCGCGGACGGGCCTCCGCCGCGGTGGAGGGGGCAATCGCCTTGCCCGAGCTTTCGATTTTCATGGCGCAGTTCCCATACAGAGTGGCTCTGACGTTCTCTTCGGCGCGTTCGCGTGAAACTTGAGCGATTAAAGCATGAAACTTTTCACGCCTGGCGCTTCGGCACGCACGGGTCTCAGAACGCCAGCTCCACCGAGCCGCCCGCCTGCGCGGTCCCGGTGACGACCTGGCCATCGGCCAGGCGCACCCGCACCCGCTCGCCCGGGGCGGCGTTGTTCATCGCGCGCCCCTCGCTCGCCACCCGGAAGCCCGCGCCCACGCCGAGCACGCGCACGGTCTGGCCCTGGCGCACCGCGTGGGGCACGCGCAGCATGTCGCCGCGCAGGGGGCTGCCGGCGGCGACTGCGATGCGCGTGTGGTGACCCGTCGCCTGGGTAGGGTCGGTGAGGAGATTGTCGGACAGCGCGGTGAGGTCGCCGCGGCGCTGGCCGAGGTCGGCCGGGCCGAGCACCTGGCCGGCGCGCAGCGGGCGGGCGGCGACCAGGTAGTCGGCGACCACGGCGACGCGGGCCTGCAGGTAGGCGGTCCAGGTCACCGGCGAGTCGCAGCGCACGCCCACGCTGAACCGCCCCCAGGCGCGCGTGCCCGCGGGCAGGAAGGGCTCGAGCGCCGCGCAGGCGGGCAGCTGGCTGTTGGGGTCGAGCGGCGAGAGCTCGATCGACACCTCGCCGGGCAGGCCGGCGACCTCGCGTTGCAGGAACTCGCGCACGCGCACCTCGATCGCGCCTTCGCGCTGCTGGGCGTTCGCAGCGGGGATGGGGAGCAGCGCGAGGGCCGCGCACAGCGCCGCCGACAGGCCGCGCGAGACTCGTGCCGCCCGGCGGCGGAGGAGGGAAATCGTCATGGCCCGATTGCACCACGACCCCCGCAGGCCTGGCAACCGGCAGCGCCCGCCGGCAATCCTTGCCGCCGGCCGGCGGCGAAATTGGCCGGGCTTTGCCCCCCTTATCGGCGCCAGGGTCTTGCCCGCCCGCGCCTACCATCGCTGGCATGGAAACTGCGTCCGGAACGTCCGGGCGCACCGTCCCGGGAGCACAGCGATGAAGACCCTTTTCGACCGGCAGATCCAGTTCCACCAGACCGCACTGAACCTGCAGGCGCATCGCCAGCAGCTGATCGCCTCGAATATCGCCAACGCCGACACGCCACACTACAAGGCGCGCGACGTGGATTTCCGCGCCGCGCTGCAGGGCGCGCTCGCCACCGCTCGCGAGGGCGTGCAGATGGCGACCACGCAGGCGGGCCACATCGCCAGCGCACCCGCGCCCTCGCTCGAGAGCCTCGCCGGCTACCGCGGCGAGCTGCAGTCCGCGGTGGATGGCAACACCGTGAACATGGACGTCGAGCGCGCCGCCTTCGCCGAAAACGCCTTGCACTACGAGGCCAGCGTGACCTTCATCAACGGCATGCTGCGCTCGATGAACAGCGCGATCACCGGCCAGTAAGGAGATTCGCCATGAGCATGCTCAACGTCTTCCAGATCGCCGGCTCGGCGCTCAACGCGCAGTCGCTGCGCCTCAATGCCACTGCTTCCAACCTCGCCAACGCCGACAGCGTCACCTCGGAGGACGGCCAGCCCTACCGCGCCAAGCAGGTGGTGTTCGCCGCGCGTCCGGTCGCCGGCCCGGCGGCGGTCGGCGTGCAGGTGACCCAGGTGGTCGAGAGCGCCGCGCCCCTGCGCCTCGTGTACGAGCCCAACAACCCCGCCGCCAACCCCGACGGCTACGTCGAGATGCCCAACGTCAACGTGGTCGAGGAGATGGTGAACATGATCTCCGCCTCGCGTTCCTACCAGAACAACGCCGAGGTGATGAGTACGGCACGAACCTTGCTTCAGCGTACCTTGCAGATCGGCCAGTAAGCATCCCGCGGGCGCCGTGACGCGACAGACGCCGAAAGCAGGAGAGAGGAATGAGCAGCGTAACGAACAACCAGGACATCGCGGCGAGCGTGCTCGCCAAGATCAACACGCGCACCGATGCCAAGGAGGCGAGCGCCTCCGGCGACATGAACTCGCGCTTCCTCACCCTGCTCACCACCCAGCTCAAGAACCAGGATCCGCTCAACCCGATGGAGAACGCCGAGGTCACCTCGCAGCTCGCGCAGATGAGCACGGTCGACGGCATCGAGCGCCTCAACAAGATGTTCCAGAGCTTCGTCGATGGCCAGAGCGCCTACGACTCGATGCAGGCCGCGGCGCTGGTCGGGCGTGGCGTGCTGGTCGAAGGCAGGAAGCTGACCCTGACCGAGTCGGGCGCGGTGGGCGGCTTCGAGCTCGACGCCGCGGCCGACAGCGTGGTGCTGTCGATCAAGGACGCGGCCGGCCTCGAGGTCAAGCAGATCCAGCTCGCCGACGTCAAGGCGGGCAGCCAGAACTTCATCTGGGACGGCAGCGCCAAGGACGGCACGCGCGCCGCCGATGGCGCCTACACGGTCGAGCTGACCGCGCTCGCCGAGGGCGAGAAGGTCACCGGCCGCACGCTCGAGTTCGGCCCGGTCACCAGCGTGATCCGCGGTGCGGCGGGCACCGACTTCCAGGTCGGCTCGCTCGGCATCTTCAAATACGACGACATCAAGCAGATCCTCTGATCCGGAGCCCCGATCATGTCTTTCCAGCAAGGGTTGAGCGGCCTCAACGTTTCCTCCAAGGCCCTGGACATCATCTCGAACAACGTCGCCAACACCAACACGGTGGGCTTCAAGGCCGGCTCGGCGATCTTCGCCGACGTCTACGCGGCCTCGCTGACCGGCTCGGTCACGGGCAAGCAGGTGGGCGCCGGCAGCACGGTCGGGGCGGTGCGCCAGGGCTTCACCCAGGGCAACCTCACCACCACCAACAACCCGCTCGACCTGGCGGTGAACGGCGACGGCTTCTTCATCGTGGGCCGGACCGACGGCCCGCCGGTCTATACCCGCAACGGCCAGTTCGAGCTCGACCGCAACGGCTACATCATCACCCCCACCGGTGAGAAGCTGATGGGCTTCCAGAGCCTGGCCTCAGCCGGCCAGCTGCCCAGCCCGGTGGGCGGCCTCAAGGAGCTGCAGGTCCCGATCATCGGCTCGCTGCCGCAGACCACCGACAAGATCACGATCGGCGGCAACCTGGACGCGAACTCGCGCAGCCCCTACGAGATGTATCCGGCGGCCTTCGCCGGTGACGATGACAAGCGCTTCCCGCTCGACGGGGACAACTGGCGTGACGCCCGCACCTATAACTTCGCCACCTCGATCGAGGTCTTCGACAGCCTGGGCAAGTCGCACGAGATGACCTTCTACTTCGAGAAGCTCGAGGCGAAGGTCGACTCCGATCCGGTCACGCCGGGGAATCAGACGATCGAGTCCAACACCTGGCAAGTCCATACCAGCTTCGACGGCAGGAAGCCGCGCGCCAACACCGCGGGGCAAAACGACTACGTTTGGACGCTGCGATTCAACGATAAGGGCTTGCTGCTCGAGGATGAGATCCTGGGGCCGGATGCGGTGAATCCGTTCAAGGTGGACGACGAATGGACGCCGGACGCGTCGCCGATGACCTTCAGCATCGACTTCTCCAACATGCGCCAGATCGGTGGCCCCTACCTGGTGACCGAGCTGACGCAGAACGGCTTCACCGGCGGCGAACTCGCCGGGGTGTCGGTCGGCCGCGACGGTGTCATCATCGGCCGCTACACCAACGGCGAGACGGTCTCGCTCGCGCAGCTGGCGGTGCAGACCTTCCGCAATCCGAACGCGCTGAGTTCGATCGGCAACAACTACTGGGAAGCCACCCTGGACTCCGGCCTGACCGCCCCGATCAAGCCGGGCGAGGGCGTGGCGGGGGTGATCTCCTCCGGCATGGTCGAGGACGCCAACGTCGAGCTCACCCAGGAGCTGGTGCAGATGATCATCCAGCAGCGCAACTACCAGGCCAACGCGCAATCGATCAAGGCGCAGGACCAGATCCTGCAGACCCTGGTGAACCTGCGCTAAGCGTAAAGCACTGACACGAGAGGCCAGCGATGGACCGCCTGATCTACACCGCGATGACCGGCGCCAAGGGCACCATGGACCAGCAGGCGGCGGTCGCGCACAACCTCGCCAACGTCAATTCCACGGGCTTCCGCGCCGAGCTGCACAAGCTGCGCGCCGTCGAGGTGCAGACCGAGGCGCTGCACACGCGCGCCTTCACGGTCGACGCCAGCGTCGCCAACGACCTCACCGAGGGGCCGCTGCAGTTCACCGGCCGGCCCTTCGACGTTGCGCTCGCCGGCAAGGGCTGGCTGGCGGTGCAGATGGCCGACGGCAGCGAAGCCTACACCCGCAACGGCAGCCTCGCGGTGAGCGCCAACGGCGTCCTGCAGACGCGCGACGGCAGGCCGGTGCTCGGTGACGGCGGGCCGGTGAGCATCCCGCCCGACAACGAGATCACCATCGGTGCCGACGGCACGGTGTCGGCCTCGCAGCCCGACCAGCCGGGCGTGGTCAACGTGGTCGCGCAGCTCAAGCTGGTGAATCCGCCCGAGGCCGGGCTGGTGCGCGGCGACGACGGCCTCTTCCGCCTGCAGGGCGGGGCGGCCGCGCCGGCCGACCCCAATGTGCGCGTGGCGGGCGGCTATCTCGAGGGCAGCAACGTCAACGTGGTCGACCAGATGGTGCAGATGATCTCGCTCGCCCGCCAGTTCGAGATGCAGACCCGCATGCTGTCGACCGCAGAGCAGAACGACCGCGCCGCCGCACGCGTGCTGGGCGGCCAGGGCTGATCGGAACCCGCTTGGTGAGCGGTCGCGATGCGTCGGGCGGGCCGTGTCGTGCCCACAGCCGCTTCCTGCACGCTGCCTTCCGGATTAGCACGGTTTTTGCGTTGCTTATCTCGGCATGGCCGGTGACGCCCGCGGCCTAGACTGATCCCATCGAAAAAGCGGCAACGCGGCGGCAATTACGGGTCCATCTCCGGACCCCGCACGGCAAATCCTGCCGCCCCGGCAACGCAAGGCAAAGGAACCCATCGTGATCCGCTCCCTGTGGACCGCCCGTACCGGGCTGGATGCCCAGCAAACTTCGCTGGACGTGATTTCCAACAACCTGGCCAACGTCTCCACCAACGGCTTCAAGCGCCAGCGCGCGATCTTCGAGGACCTGCTCTACCAGACCCTCCGCCAGCCCGGCGCGCAGTCGACCCAGCAGACGCAGATCTCCAGCGGCCTGCAGATCGGCACTGGCGTCAAGCCGGTGGCTACCGAGCGCATCTTCACCCAGGGCACGCTGCAGCAGACCGGCGGCTCGCTCGACGTGGCGGTGCAGGGCAACGGCTTCTTCCAGGTCGCCATGCCCGACGGCACCACCGCCTACACCCGCGACGGCGCCTTCCAGCTCGACAGCCAGGGCAACGTCGTCACCGCCAGCGGCTACACGCTCGCCGACAACATCAACATCCCCGCCGACGCGGTCTCGGTGACGATCGGCAAGGACGGCACGGTGAGCGTGCTGCAGGCCGGCCAGGCCGCGCCGGTGGAGATCGGCGCCGTGCAGCTCGCCACCTTCGTCAACCCGGGCGGGCTGCAGGCCGCGGGCGAGAACCTGTTCTACGAGACCGCCTCGAGCGGTGTCGCCACGCCCACGCAGCCGGGCACCAACGGCTCGGGCGTGCTCAACCAGGGCTATGTCGAGGTCTCCAACGTCAACGTCGCCGAGGAGCTGGTGAGCATGATCGTGACCCAGCGTGCGTACGAGCTCAACTCGCGCGCGATCTCGACCTCCGACCAGATGCTCGGTCGCCTGACCCAGCTGTGAGGCGCCCGATGAAGTTCGCCATCCCCTCGCTAGCCGCCGCCGTGCTCGCCGTTCTCCAGGGCTGTGCGGCCATCCAGGCCACGCCGCCCTCCGCGGTGCACCAGCCCATGAGCGTGCGCCCCGAGGCCATGGCGACCGCGCCGGCCGCCAATGGCGCGATCTACCAGACGGTGCAGGCGCGGCCCTTGTTCGAGGACCGGCGTGCCCGCCGCATCGGCGACACGATCACGATCAACCTGGTCGAGCGCAACACCGCGCAGAAGAGCGCCAACGCCAACGCCACCCGCAACGGCAACATGAGCGCCGCCATCGGGCCGATCAACCGCCTGCCCTTGAAGGGCCTGAACGGCCTCGAGCTCGATGCCGAGGCCGAGTCCGACTTCAACGGCAAGGGCGCGGCGGCGGCCAACAACGCCTTCAACGGCACGATCACCGTCACCGTGATCGACGTGTACCCGAACGGCAACCTGCTGGTGTCGGGCGAGAAGATGGTGGCGATCAACCAGGGCAACGAGTTCATCCGCTTCTCGGGCGTGATCAATCCCAACAACGTGACCACCGCCAACACCGTGCAATCGACCCAGGTGGCGGATGCGCGCATCGAGTACCGCGGCAGCGGCTTCATCGACGAGTCCAACACCATGGGCTGGCTGCAGCGCTTCTTCGTGGCGATCATGCCGTTCTGAGGGCCGCGCCATGTCTTGCCTCGCCTCCCTGCTCCTGCGCGCCGCGGTCGCCTTCCTCGCCGTGCTGATCTTCTACCCGGCGCAGGCGACGGCCGCCGCCGAGCGCATCAAGGACCTCGCCTCGGTGGCTGGCGTGCGCGACAACCAGCTCGTCGGCTACGGCCTGGTGGTGGGCCTGGACGGTTCCGGCGACCAGACCACGCAGACCCCCTTCACCGTGCAGAGCATCGTCAACATGCTCGGCAACCTCGGCGTGACGCTCCCGCCCGGCACCAACCTGCAGCTCAAGAACGTGGCCGCGGTGATGGTCACGGCCAAGCTGCCGGCCTTCGCCCGTCCCGGGCAGCCGATCGACGTCACCGTGTCCTCGATCGGCAACGCCAAGAGCCTGCGCGGCGGCACCCTGGTGATGACGCCGCTCAAGGGCGCCGACGGCCAGGTCTATGCGATCGCCCAGGGCAACATGGTGGTGGGCGGCGCCGGCGCGCAAGGTGGTGGCGCCTCGCAGGTCATCAACCACCTGTCGGCCGGCCGCATCCCCGGCGGTGCCACCGTCGAGCGTGCGGTGCCGACCGCGCTCGGCCAGGGCGACGCGGTGCTGTTCGAGCTCAACGACTCCGACTTCGGCACCGCGCGCCGGGTGGTCGATGCGATCAACCTGGTCTATCCGGGCGCGGCGAGCGCGCTCGACGGGCGCAGCATCCAGGTGCGCGCGCCGACCGACTCCAGCGCGCGCGTCGCCTTCCTCGGCCACATCGAGAACCTCGAGGTCACGCCGGTGCAGCAGGCCGCCAAGGTGATCGTCAACTCGCGCACCGGCTCGGTGGTCATGAACCAGCGCGTGATGCTGCAGGACTGCGCGGTCGCCCACGGCAACCTCACGGTCACGGTCAGTAACGAAGCCCAGGTCAGCCAGCCGCCGCCGCTCTCGGGCGGGCAGACGGTGGTCACCCAGCGCGGCCAGGTCGACATCGTCCAGGAGGGCGGCGCGCTCTTCAACGTGCGCGGCGGCGCCAACCTCGCCGACGTGGTCAAGGCGCTCAACACCCTGGGCGCCAAGCCGATGGACCTGGTCAGCATCCTGCAGGCCATGAAGGCGGCCGGCGCGCTGCGCGCCGAGCTCGAGGTCATCTGAGGAAGCGGCCATGAACAAGGGCTTCCAGCTCAACGCGCTCGACCCCAACTCGCTCGGTGACCTCAAGCGCCTGGCGCGCAGCGAGGGCGGCTCGGACGCCGCCCTGCGTGCGGCCGCGAAGCAGTTCGAGGGCTTGTTCCTGCAGATGGTCATGAAGTCGATGCGCGCGACCACCGGGCAGAACGGCATGATGGACAGCGAGCAGACGCGCAGCTGGCAGGGCATGCTCGATCAGCAGATGGCGCTCGAGATGTCGCAGTCGGGCGGCACCGGGCTGTCCGAGATGCTCTACCGCCAGCTCGGCGGCAAGGCCGCGGCCTCGCCCGAGGCGGCAGGCGAGGCCGGCAAGAACGGCTTCGACCTTGCCGACGTGCGTCGCCGCCCGGCAATTCCTGCCGTGCTCGCGCATGCCGCGGAAAGCCTTGCCGCCGCAGGAAAGGCCGCCCTGCCGGCCGAGGCGCGCGTGCCGGCGCTGGGCGCCGCCGCGACGGCAGGCGAGTTCTCCGCGCTGTCGGTCTACGAGCGCGCCGCGCTGCAGACCCGGCTCGACGCCGCGGTGCGCAGCGCGCGCGATGCCGGCGGCGCGGTGTCGAGGTCCGCGCAGGACTTCGTCACCGAGGTGTGGCCGCACGCACAGGAAGCCAGCCGTCGCACCGGCATCCCGGCCGAGTTCATGGTCGCCCAGGCGGCGCTCGAGACCGGCTGGGGACAGAAGCAGCTGCGCCACGAGGACGGCAGCCCGAGCCACAACCTCTTCAACATCAAGGCCGGCTCGAGCTGGAAGGGCGACACCGTGTCCCGCGATGTCATCGAGTACGCCAATGGGCAGGCCTACACCGAGTCCTCGCGCTTCCGTTCCTACGGCTCGTACGCCGAGTCCTTCCGCGACTACGCCCAGCTGATGACGCGCAGCCCGCGCTACGCCGGCGTGCTCGGCCAGACCGACGCGGCGGCGTTCGCGCGCGGCCTGCAGGACGCAGGCTACGCCACCGACCCGATGTACGCCGACAAGCTCGCCCGCATCATCGGCGGCAACACCTTGCGCAACGCGCTGGCAATGGCGGGCTGAGGCCCGGCGGTCGAGGTGCGTATCGAGCGCTGGCAAGGATCTTGCATCTAGAGCCTCGAACCAGCGCCTCAGGGAAACATCATGTCGTCCTTGCTCAATATCGGACTGACCGGGCTCAGCGCCTCGCAGGCCTACCTCAACACCACCAGCCACAATATCGCCAACGCGGCGACGCCGGGCTTTCATCGCCAGAATGTCACCCAGGAAGCGCGCGACCCGCAGTATCGCGGCGGCGCCTTCTTCGGCACCGGCACGGGCGTCACCGGCGTGGAGCGCAGCTACAGCCAGCTGCTCGAGGGGCAGGTCCTGAGCGCGGACAGCCGGCGTGCCGAGTACGCCGCCTACAGCCAGTTCGTAAGCCAGCTCGACAACGTGCTCGCCGACGCCGACACCGGCCTCACCCCCGCGTTCAACGAGTTCTTCGGCGCGCTGCAGAACGTCACCTCCAACCCCACCAACGTCGCGGCCCGCCAGGCGCTGATCTCCAGCGGAGAGACCCTGTCCGCGCGCTTTCGCACGCTGGACGGGCGCATCTCGGAGATCTCGGAGGGCATCGAGACCGAGATGCGCAGCACCCTCGAGAGCATCAACGGCTACGCCGCCGCGATCGCCGAGCTCAACCAGCGCATCGTCAGCTCGCGTGCCGGTGGCGCCGGCTCGGCTGCCAACGACCTGCTCGACCAGCGCGATCAGGCGATCGCCGAGCTCAACCGCCTGGTCAAGGTGAGCACGGTGGCGCAGCGCGACGGAACCCTGTCGGTCTTCATCGGCTCCGGGCAGAGCCTGGTCATGGGCAACCGCGCCAAGCAGCTCGAGCTGGGCGAGCAGCTCGACGAGAACGGGCGCTCGATGATCATGGTGCGCGGCAACTCGGGGGTGGTGGAGCCGCTGGCCGAGAGCCTGGTCGGTGGCGGCGCGCTCGGTGGCCTGCTGGCCGCGCGCCGCGAGGGCACGGCCTCGGCGCAGCGCAGCCTCGGCCTGCTGGCGACCACGCTGGCGACCGAATTCAACAACCAGCACGCGCTCGGCCTCGATCTGGACGGCCGGCTGGGCGGCGAGTTCTTCAAGATCGGTGGCGTGCGGGTCGACCCGCCCGACAGCGGCGTGAGCGTGCGGATCGACCCGCAGCAGGTCTCCGCGCTCACCGGCAGCGACTACTCGTTGCGCTACGACGGGGCGGCCTACCAGCTCATCGATATCGCCACCGGGAGCGCGGTGCCCGCCGCGCAGATGCAGGTCACGACCTCGGGAGGCACGAGCACGATCAAGGCGCACGGGCTGATCTTCACCGCCGCGGCGGGTGCGCCGACCGAGTCCGCCTTCGTGTATCCGACCCGCTACACCGCGGGGGCGATCGAGGTGGCGATCCGTGACCCGCGTGCGGTCGCGGCGGCGGCGCCGGTGCTGGCCAGCCTGGCCACGGGCGAGGGCAGCTCGCTGCAGGTCCGGCAATCCGGCCTCGCCGATCGCGGCAGTGCGGCGTCCGGAAGCGAGCTCGGCCTGCCGGCACTGCGCTACACCTACGACGCGGCCGACAAGCGCTTCGAGCTCGACACGACGGCGCCCGGGGCGGCCAGCTGGCCTGCGACCCTGGACTACGATCCCGCGACCAGTGCCGCGGGTAAGTCCTTCACGCTGGAGGGGCCGGGAGGCCTCCAAGTCGAGCTCAAGATTTCCGGAACCCCTGCCGCTAACGACGTCATCACGCTCGCCGACAACAAGGGCGGCGTCGCCGACAACCGCAACGCCGCGCTGCTCGGTGCGCTGCAGACCGACAAGCTGATGTTCGGCAGCGGCGGCCAGCCCACCGCCACGCTCAACAACGCCTACGCGCAGCTGGTGGCCAAGGTCGGCAGCAAGACGCGCGAGGTGCAGGCGGGAGAGCGGACCCAGACCTCGCTGCTTCAGCAGGCCAGGGCTTCACGCGACGCGGTGTCGGGGGTGAACCTGGACGAGGAGGCGGCCAACCTGGTGCGCTTCCAGCAGAGCTACCAGGCCGCGGCCAAGGTGATGGGCGTGGCCCAGCGCCTGTTCGACGAGATGCTGGCGATCGCCCGCTGAGGAGGGAGCACACCATGCGCGTATCGACCAACATGATCTACGACCAGGGCGTCATCGCCCTGCAGAAGCAGTCCGCCGCGCTGCTGTACACCGGCCAGCAGATCGCCACCGGCCGCAAGATCCTCACCCCCTCGGATGATCCGGTGGGCTCCGCGCGCGCGCTCGACGTCAGCCAGTCGAAGAGCGTCAACCAGCAGTTCATCACCAACCAGGGCTACGCCGAGGATGCGCTCAAGCTGGTCGAGGGCCAGCTCGACGGCGCCGGCGAGATCATCCAGTACGCGCGCGACCGGGTGCTCGCTGCCGGCAATCCGGCGCTCTCGCCCGCCGACCGGCAGTCGATCGCCACCGACCTGCGCAGCCAGTTCGACGCCATGCTGGCGATCGCCAACACGCGCGACGCCAACGGCGATTACCTCTTCGCGGGCTACCGCTCGAACACACCGCCTTTCGAGAAGACGGACCTCGCCGGTACGCCCGGCACCGAATACAAGGGCGACCAGGGCTCGCGCACCATGCAGGTCTCGTCCTCGCGCTTCATGCCGGTCAGCTTCGGTGGCGAGGTGGCGTTCGGGTCCGAGGGCGACGGGGTGTTCAAGGTGCTGGGTGATTTCATCACTGCGCTCGAGACCGGGAGCGACGTGCCGGGTGCCGTGAGCACGGCCCTTGGCGGCCTCGACGAGAGCCTCGATCGCGTGCTCACCACGCGCGCGCAGATCGGCTCGCAGCTGGTCGAGGTCGAGCAGCTCGGCTTCATCGGCAGCGACCTCGACCTGCAGTACCAGACCACGCTGTCCGACCTGCAGGACCTCGACTACAACGAGGCGATCTCGCGCCTGACCCAGCAGCGCACCTTCCTCGAAGCCGCCCAGCAGTCCTTCCTCAAGACGACCGGGCTGTCGCTGTTCAACTACCTCAGCTGACCGCCATGCGCCACGCGCTCCTCGTCCTTGTCGCCTGCTCCGTCCTCGGCTGCGCCAGCGAGCGCGAGGGCCCCGGCCTGCTCGCCCGCGCCGCCGAGGTCCCGGGGCCGATCGCCGGCGCGGTGGGCGCGGTGTGGATGGCGAGCGAGCTGTCCTTCCTCGAGCCGGAATACCTCGCCGGCATGTTGGTGGCCTACGGCATCTACGACCCGCTCGCGCCGACCTGGTCGATCGAGGTCAGCCGCAGCGGCGAGGACCGCGTGCGCATGGACCTGCACATGAAGCGACTCGCCAGCGGCGGCGACGGTGAGGCGCGCCGGGTGTTCCTGCGCAACGCGCGCGAGCTCGTGCAGGCGGGCGGCTTCGCCGGCTTCGACGAGCTGAGCTGGGAGGAGGGAATCGAGTCCACCCGTCCGTTTGCCCGCCGCTTCGCCAGCGGCGAGATCCGCCTGGTGCGCTCGCGGACCTTCCCGGAGTTCTGAGCGCGCCCCGGTCAGGGTGCGGGGCGCGGGGCGAGCGCGTCGAGCAGCAGGCCGATGGTGTCGAAGCTGCGCTCGAACAGGCTCTGCAGCACCGGCGCGAAGTTGCTCATGATCAGCAGCACGCCGATGAAGCCCGCGGTGAGCGTGATCGGAAAGCCCACCGCGAAGAGGTTGAGCTGCGGCGCCGCACGCGTCAGCACGCCGAGCGCGATGTTGGCCACCAGCAGCACCGCGATCACCGGCAGCGACAGCAGCAGCCCGGCCGCGAACACGGTGATGCCGCTGCGCGCGAGGAAGGCCCAGCCGCCCGCGTCCACGGCGTCGGTCGCCACCGGCAGCCACTCGAAGCTGCGCACCAGCAGGTCGATCATCAGCAGGTGGCCGTTGATGGCGAGGAAGATCAGGGTCGCGAGCAGGTTGAGGAAGTCGGACAGCACCGCGGTCTGCCCGCCCGCGTCGGGGTCGAAGAAGATCGCGAACGACAGGCCCATCTGCATGCCGATCAGCGCGCCCGCCATGTCCACCGCGGCGAACACGAGGCGCATCACGAAGCCGATGGCGACGCCGATCAGGATCTGCTGCGCGAAGATCGCCAGGCCGAGCCCGCCGCCGGGCGGCACCTGCGGCATCGGCGGCAGCACCGGCAGCACCGCCATCGCCACGCTCAGCCCGATCGCCAGGCGGATGCGCACCGACACGCCGCGGTTGGAGAACACCGGCGCCGAGGCGAACAGCCCGAGCAGGCGCCCGAGCGGGAACATCAGCGCGGCCAGCCAGGCGTCGAGCTGCGCGGCGGTGACGGAGAGCATGGCGCGGGAGGCTGTGCAGGCTCAGCCGATCATCGCCGGGATCGACTCGAACAGCCGGCGGATGAAGTCGGTGAGCAGGGTGATCATCCACGGCCCGGCCAGCACCAGGGTCACGAAGATCGCCACCAGCTTGGGCACGAAGGAGAGCGTCATCTCGTTGATCTGGGTGGCGGCCTGGAAGATGCTGATGATCAGGCCGGTGACCAGCGCGGCGAGGAAGAGCGGCGCCGACACCAACAGGGTGACCTCGACGGCCTGGCGGCCGAGCTCGATGACGGTGGTAGGGGTCATGGCGTTTTTCCTCGGGCGGGCGCGGTCACACCGCGAAGCTCTGCACCAGCGAGCCGATCAGCAGCGTCCAGCCATCGACCAGCACGAACAGCATGATCTTGAAGGGCAGCGACACGATCACCGGCGACATCATCATCATGCCCATGGACATCAGCACCGAGGCCACGACCATGTCGATAATGATGAAGGGGATGAAGACGATGAAGCCGATCTGGAAGGCGGTCTTGAGCTCGGAGGTGACGAAGGCGGGGATCACCACCCGCATCGGCAGGTCCTCCGCCTTCTCCACCGGCGGCAGCTTGGCCAGCCCGGCGAAGAGCGCGAGGTCGGGCTCGCGCACCTGCGCGAGCATGAAGCCCTTGACCGGCACCGAGGCGCGCTCGAGCGCCTCGTCGAACTGGATGCGGCCCTCCGACATCGGCAGGTAGGCCTCGGTGTAGACGCGCTCGGCGACCGGGGCCATCACGAAGAAGGTGAGGAAGAGCGCGAGGCCGAGCAGCACCTGGTTGGGCGGCGCCGTCTGCGTGCCCATGGCCTGGCGCAGCAGCGAGAACACGATGACGATGCGCGTGAAGCAGGTCGTCATCAGCACCAATGCCGGGATGAAGCTCAGGAGCGTCATCAGCATCAGCGTCTGGATGGTGAGGCTGTAGGTCGTGCCCCCTCCGGCCGCCGGGCTGGTGGTGAGCGCGGGCAGGGCCTGGGCCGTCGCCAGCAGGGGCAGGCCGGCGAGCGCGCAGGCGAGCGCGAGGCGCAGCAAGGCCCCGGGGGGGATCAGGGCGCGGCGCTCAGGCTTCATCGCGCCGCTCCCTGCGCTGCGCGGCCTGGTGCAGCCAGGTGGCGAAGCTCTTGCCGGCGGGCGGGGGCTGGCCGGGCAGGTCGGCCGGGAGCGCCAGCTCGGCGCGCTTCATCTCGTGCAGGCGGGTCACGCTGCCCGGCGCCACGCCCAGCACCAGCACGTCCTCGCCGATCTCGACCAGCACCACGCGCTCGCGCGGGCCGACCGCGGCCGCGCCGAGCACCTTGACCGCCGCGCCGCC
>NZ_AMXF01000047.1 GCF_000310225.1 Thauera phenylacetica B4P | reverse complement strand
CTGAGATTGGGAGTCAGGCAGCAGAAAAATCATGCGCTGGGGCTCGCGGAGCGGGTACGCGCTGAAGACAACACGGATTCAGGAATTGTGTTTCGCCCGCTTTGATTGCACGCGACGCGATTCCGACCGCATCCATGCCGGAGCCGCACAGGCGGTTGACAGTTGTGCCCGGCACCACATCCGGCAGTCCTGCAAGTAGCAGGGACATGCGGGCGACGTTGCGGTTGTCTTCACCAGCCTGGTTTGCGCAACCGTAGATCACATCGTCGACAGCGGTCCAGTCAACGTGCGGGTTGCGGGCCACGAGAGCACGGATAGGTGCTGCGCCGAGATCATCCGCTCGCACGGACGATAGCGCGCCACCGTAGCGGCCGATCGGCGTGCGAATCGCGTCACATATGTATGCCTGTCCTTTTAGCACGTTCATTTTCTTGGCTCTCCATAAGTGTGGCCGCAGCGGCGAATCTACCGCAAAGCCGGATCGGACCGATCTTATGTCAGAGCCCGCGACAGCGTGTTTTCGTATAACTCATGGCCTCATGACTTATGCGAAAACACGTACCGCAAGGGCTTGGCTACGATGTGATGCATCCACTCCGCCGACAGGACTGCACCAAATGAATTTCAATCTCGACGAAGATCAGCGCAGCTTTGCCGAATCGGTACACCGTTTCGCGAAGCGCGAACTTGCCGACGGTGCGCTTGTGCGTGCCCATTCCCCGGATTATCCATGGGGCATTGCGGAAAAACTCTCCGCGCAGGGGCTGCTGGGCATCACGATCAAGGAAGAGGATGGTGGAATCGGCGGTACGCTTATGGATGCTGTCATTGCGATCCAGGAGTTGGCCCTCGTCTGTCCGAAGAGTGCGGACGTGGTGCAGGCAGGCAACTTCGGGGCGATCCGCACCTTCGCCGAATATGCGTCGCCCGCGTTGAAAGAGCGCTTCCTGCCCGATCTGCTGGCTGGCAAGACCCTTCTTGCACTCGGCATGAGCGAGCCGGGCGCGGGTTCTGCGGTGACGGAATTGAAGACCACGGCGGTGGAGGATGGTGATCACTACGTCATCAATGGTACGAAGGTGTTCTCGACGCACAGCCCGCACGCCAACACCTTTCTCATTTATGTGCGCTTCGGGCCTGGTCTTGGCGGCATCGGTTCCTTGATCGTCGAGCGCGGCACGCCAGGATTCGAGGTTGGCCAGCCTTCGGCCTTCATGAGTGGCGAGGAGTGGTCGCAGCTCTATTTCACCGATTGTCGCATCCCGAAGGCAAATGTCTTGCTTGGACCCGGAGGTTTCAAGAAGCAGATTTCCGGTTTCAATGTCGAACGGATCGGCAATGCCTCGCGCGCGCTGGCTCTAGGTCGTTATGCCTTCAACGTCGCCCGCGAACACTGCCTGCAGCGCGAACAGTTCGGCCGCCCGTTGTGCGAGTTCCAGGGGTTGCAATGGAAGTTTGCCGAGATGGCGCTGAAGCTGGAGTCGGCCCAGCTCCTGCTCTACCGTGCGGCTGCCAATGCCGACCGGGGGTTGCCTTCGGGATATGAAACGAGCGTTGCAAAGCTGGCCTGCAACTTGACTGGCTGGGAGGTCTCGAACGAGGCCATGCAAGCGATGGGGGGGTACGGCTACTCCTGCGAGGCTCTCGTCGAGTACTGCGTCAAGCGCACCCGTGGTTGGATGATTGCCGGAGGCTCCATCGAAATCCTCAAGAACCGCATTGCCGAAGATGTGTTCGGTCGCCGTTTCGACCAACGCCTGCCGAAGGCATGAAGGGAAACTACACGTCCATGACATCGACTCAAGCCCTAACCGGCTCGGCACTTGCCCGGGCTCTTCTGCACCCGGGGAAAGTCGCCCTTGTCGGTATCTCCGACGATCTGGCGAAGACCGCTGCCCGCCCGCTGCGATTCTTGCGCGCGGCCGGCTATGAGGGAACGATCTACAACGTCAATCCGACTCGCGAGCTGGTACAAGGCGAGAAGGCATATCCGTCATTGTCTGCGTTGCCGGAGGTGCCCGAGCACGCGTTCATCCTGACTAACTCGGATTCGGCCATCGCCGCAGTCGAGGAGTGCGGCAAGCTGGGTATCCCCGTCGCGACGATTCTTGCGGGTGGTTTCTCGGAGGCCGGTGCGAAAGGGGTCGAGCGTGAACGCCGGCTGCGCGAGGTCGCCCGGCAGTACGGTGTCCGAGTGCTTGGCCCATCGAGCATCGGTGTAGTGACGCTGCGCGAAAGACTTGTGCTGACTGCGAACGCGGCCTTCGCGGAGCCGGATCTACCCGTCGGTGGCATCTTTTGCGCATCGCACAGCGGCAGCATGCTCGGCGCGCTTGTCTCGCGTGGTCGTGCGCGCGGCATCGGTTTTGCGGGGCTGGTCTCGGTTGGTGGCGAAAGCGATCTGTCCATCGGCGAGGTCTGCGAAGCGACGCTCGACGATCCGAACGTCACCGGCTACATGCTTTTCCTCGAGTCCATGCATCATGCCGATCTCCTGCAGCGTTTCGCGCTCGGCGCGGCTGCGCGCAACAAGCCGGTGGTCGCCTACAAGCTCGGCCGTTCGGATGTCGCCGCCGAGCTGGCGGTATCGCACACCGGCGCGTTGGCCGGTGAGGATTCCGTGGCCGAGACGTTCTTTCGTGACTGCGGCATCGCGCGTGTCGAGACGCTGGAAGGCTTCCTCGAGGCGTTGCCACTTCTGGGGCGCATGCCGGTCAGGACCTTGCGCAAGGAGCGCGGCCACAAACCCACCGTGGGCGTGGTCACGACCACCGGCGGCGGCGCCGCCATGGCGGTCGACCAACTTGGTATTCGTGGCGTATCGGTGGTGCCGCCGTCAGCGGAGACGCTCACGCGCATGAAGGCGCGCGGTGTCGATGTAAATCCGGGTGGTATCGTGGACCTGACGCTCGCTGGCACTAAGTATGAGGTGATGAAGGCGGCGCTCGAAGTCATGCAGTCGGCACCCGAGTTCGACATGGTGCTCGCCACGGTCGGATCCTCGGCGCGCTACCAGCCGGATCTGGCAGTCAAGCCGGTCGTCGACAGCGCCGATGGCGTCAAGCCGCTTGCCTGCTTCGTGGTGCCCGATGCCCCGGAGGCGCAACTGCGCTTGACCGAAGCCGGTGTCCCCAACTTCCGCACCCCCGAAGCCTGCGGAGACGTCATCGCGGCGGCGTTTGCCCGTCGCAAGCCGGTCGAGCCCGCGCCCACTGCGCCTGCTCCGCGCGGTGCGCGAATGCTGGATGAAGCTGCAGCCTACCGCTTGCTCGGCCCGCTGGGCGTCACCCATGCGCCATATGTGGTGCTGGCGATCGATGATCCGGTTCCCGCACTGCCCTTCGCCTATCCGGTGGTGGTCAAGGTCCTGCATGAGGAGATTGCGCACAAGACCGATGTCGGCGGGGTGGTGCTCGGCGTCGAGAATGCAGGAGACCTTCAAGCAGCCATTCTGCGCATCCGCAAGGAGGTCGAACATGCGCGACCGGGGACGCGGGTCGAGCAGGTGCTGGTGCAGGCCATGACCCGCGGCATCGGTGAGGTGCTGGTGGGATTTCGCCGCGACCCCGACGTCGGTCCGCTGGTAATGCTGGCGGCCGGCGGCGTGCTCACCGAAATCTATCGCGACCGTGCGATGCGACTCGCCCCGGTGGGTGTCGAGGTGGCACGCGAGATGGTGTCGGAGGTCCGTGCGCTAAAGGCTCTCGCCGGTTACCGCGGCCGACCGGAAGGCGATCTCGAGGCCGTCGCACAGGCCGTGTCCGCCTTCTCGAAGCTCGCCATGCTGCGGGACGAGGTCGTGCTCGAAGCGGAGATGAACCCGCTGATGGTGCTTCCCAAGGGGCAGGGGGCGGTGGCGGTCGATTCCCTGGTGCGTCTGGGTTGATCGACGGGAGCCACGATAATGAACGGATACGTCCATTTCGACGCTGATGGCGACATCGCAGTGATCCGCATCGACAACCCGCCGGTCAATGCGGGATCGATCGAGGTGCGGAGCGGCATCCTTCGGAGCATCGAGCGCGTCGCGGCGGACCCCGCCCTGAAGGCGGCGATCCTGATCGGTGTCGGCAAGACCTTCATTGCAGGGTCCGACCTGCGCGAGTTCGGGCAGCCACTCGCAAGTCCCCAACTCCCCGATGTGATCGCGGCGATCGAGGGTTGCCCGAAACCGGTCGTCGCGGCGTTGCACGGTGCGGCGCTCGGTGGCGGGTATGAACTTGCCCTCGGCTGCGATGCGCGGGTGGCTGCAGCGGGCACGCTTGTCGGCCTGCCCGAGGTAACGCTCGGCATCATTCCCGGCGCAGGGGGTACGCAGCGCCTCCCCCGCCTCGTTGGCCAGGTAGCGGCGATCGACCTGATCTGCAGCGGCAAGCGTGTCGAGGCGGCCGAGGCGAAGGCGCTCGGGATGATCGATGCCGTCGCCGAGGGTGATCTTCGGGCCTTCGCCGTCGCGTTTGCTCGACGCCTGAAGGGCGAGAAGCGGCCGATTCGCAATCTCTGCGTACGCGAGGAGGACGCCGCGGCGGTATACGCCGCCGAGACGGCCGCACTCGAGGCCGGTCGCAAGCTCCCTCAGGTTCGGGACGCCATCGAAGCCGTTCGCACGGCGACGATTCGCCCTTTCGACGAAGCCTTGGCTACTGAACGCGAAGCGTTTCAGCGGCTGCGCATCGGGCGTGCGGCATTTGCCCTGCGCCATCAGTTCTTCGCAGAGCGCGATTCGGCGAAGCTGCCCGAAATCCAGGACATCCCAGCACGCGCTGTGGAGCGCGTCGCGGTCATCGGCGCGGGCACCATGGGTGCCGGAATCGCCCTGGCTTCGCTCGCTGCCGGCTACGCCGTGACATTGCTGGAGGAAAGCAGCGATGCGCTCGAACGCGGTTTGCAGCGCATTGGGGATCACTACGCTCGACGTACGGCGGCTGGAAAGATGACCGCCGACGAGGCTGGCCGCCAGCAGGCCCGGCTGACCGCTTCCACGGATGAAGGGAAGCTTGCCGACGTCCAACTTGTGATCGAGGCCGTGTTCGAGGATCTGGCTGTCAAGCAGGCGCTCTTTCGGCGTATCGAGCGGATCGTGCCTGCCCATGTGGTGCTCGCCTCGAACACGTCTTATCTCGATCTCGATGCCATCGCCGAGGCAACCCGGCGTCCGCACAATGTCATCGGCTTGCATTTCTTCAGCCCGGCAAACGTGATGCGCCTGCTGGAAGTCGTGCGCGGTGCCTACACCGCGCCAGATGTGCTGGCCACGGGCTTCGCAGTCGGGAAGCGGCTCGGCAAGCTGCCGATCTTGACCGGCAATGCGTTCGGATTCATCGGCAACCGGATCTACGCAGCCTATCGCAAACAGTGCGAATTCATGCTCGAGGAGGGCGCGCTGCCGCAGGAGATCGATGCTGCCGTGGAAGCATTCGGTTTCGCGATGGGGCCTTTTGCGGTCGCCGACCTGTCGGGTCTCGATATTGCGTGGCGGATGAGGCAGGCCGGGACCGCCGCGCGCGATCCGGAAGAGCGCTATGTGGCGGTGCCCGACCGACTTTGCGAGATGAACCGGCTCGGGCGCAAGACGGGTGCCGGGTATTACAGCTATCCCGAACAGGGCAAACGAGGAAGGCCCGATCCCGTGGTGGCGCGGTTGATTGCCGAGGAGTCTGCCGCGAAAGGGATCGTGCGCCGTCCCTTCACTCCCGAACAGATCGTGCGGCGCGTGCTGCTCACGATGGCCAACGAGGCCGCATTGCTGCTCGCCGAAGGTGTGACGACGCGGCTCACCGATGTCGATCTGGTGATGGTCAACGGCTTCGGCTTTCCGAAGTGGGAAGGCGGTCCGGCCTTTTGGGCGTGTTGCGAACTAGCATCGGATCCGGCCTCGCTCGAGGCTGATCTGGACGCAATCGCAATCGTAAGTGGCACGGGTTTCGTGCGTGGAGAACTCGCCTTGCTGCGCCGGATGATGCCCGAAGGCCGCGTGCCAGCCAAACAAGGCTGAGCGGACGCGGAAGCCGACAACATGTCCCGCCCTCCCATGCCCGCCAGCCACGCTCACGACACCCTGAGCGTCGGTCGCACTGCGGTTGTCCCGCTAGAGGTCTTGCGAGCGGTTTTCCGTGTTGACCTTCAGGAGGTAGCTGAACAGATCGGCCACCACAGGCGACAACGTCGTCGCATCGCGCACGCACAGATAGTACTGTCGCGTCGCCCAGTCGTCCTTCAGTGGAAGGCAGGTCAGTCGCATGCTGCAGGCATGGGGTCGAGCGCCCTGCTCGGGCATGATCGCCAGCCCCAGTCCCTCGCTTACCATCGTGCATCGAGCCTCGAAGTTGGTGACCTGGACGCGGACATTGAGCGGACGGGAGATGCTCTGTTCGGCCAGTTCCATGAATGCCTCGAACGAGTGACGCGGGAAGTAGCCGATAAAGTCGTAATCGATGGCCTCCTCGAGGAATACCGCACTCCTGGCTTCGAGGGGATGTCCGCGCGGGACTACCAGCACGATGCGGTCCATCAGGTACGGGTAGGAAGTAACGCCGGGCGCTGGGCGCGTGTTGTGATAGATGCCGATGTCGGCTTCGCCTTCCGCGATCAGCCGGGGTACGTCAAAGCTCAAAGCCTCCTTCAGGTCGATGCGGGTATCCGGCGTACGCGAAAGATAGCGGCTGATGACGGTTGGAATGAAATGCAGCATCGTCGAACGATTGGCCGCGAGGCGTATCTTGGCGATGCCAGTCGGCGCGAACTCGGCCATGGCCTCTTCGGCAAGGCGTACGCCGCGCAGGATGGACTTGGCGCGCTGATACAACATGGCGCCCGCGGGCGTCGCTTCGACGCCGCGACCGTGGCGGCGCAACAGGGCGACTCCCAACTGACGTTCCAGTTCGATGATGCGCTTGCTGGCCGCCGAGGTGACGACATTGGTTCGCTCTGCAGCGCGCGAAAGACTCTTTTCCTCGATGGCCGCAACGAGCAGTTCGAGTGCCGGGATATCCATCGTCATTCTGTACGCTCCCTTCCTCCTCGCAAGCGCAATCCGACGGTCGGGCTGGATTGCAGTTCTGTCGTTCGTTTTACCACAGCTACGCCTTCCGCCAGGCGTTCAGGTCGGCACCAGGCGAAGTTCGGCCAATTCGATCGTGTCGAGGCGCCAGAGCTTTTCGCGCAGGTGCAGCGCCTGGGTGAGGCCGATAACTGGCGCCACCAATTCTTCGAACTTGTCGTTCAGCTCGGCATCACTCAGTGGAGCTTCAGGATCGCCCTTTCGATAGGGCGAGAAATGCTCGAGCGCGCGCCCGTCGTCGAGCGTGATTCGCACCCGTGCCGCTCGCATGGACGGGAAGCCGGCGCTCAGAGAAGGATCGCTGTGGAGTCGCACTCGCGACATCAGCCCCCGTGCCGCAGGATCCGCGAGCCGCGTGTCGCCGAAGGCGTCGAGTCGTACCGACCCGTGCAACAGCGCTTGGCAGACTACGTAGGGCAGGCTGAACCTTGCCTGGTGTGCGGATCTCGGTGCGAAGTTGCCGGTCACCTCGATAGCCGTCTGATAGGTGGCCACTTCGATTGTCCGTATCCGCGACGCTTCGACGATCTTCAGCTCGTGACGCAGCGCGAGCGCTGCATCGATCGCAGCAAAGGTGTGTCCGCAGCAACCGTGGCTCTTCTGAGTGATCCGCGTGATGTTGTAGTGCTCACCGAGCCCTTCGGTCGCACGCGACCATACGGGAGCATCGCCGAGCGCGGCACCGAAGCCGACTTCGCCTTCGAGCATATCGGACGCGCCTGTAATCCCGTACGCGGCCGCCTTCGCAGCAGTGACGCCCGCCGCCGCCGCGTGGCCGCCGTGCAGTGCCTTGGTCATCGACTCGGAGCGGAAGGCTTGCTGCAGACCAGCGGCGAACGACGCAGCGGTGGCGAGTGCGTGGTGCATCGTGCCTTTGTCCGCGGGATCGAACAGGAAGGCCGCCGCTGCGGCGCTGCCAAAGGCGCCGACCGTGCCGGTCGTATGGAAGAACTTGTAGTGTGCCGGCTGGACTGCGGCTCCGATGCGCGTAGAAATCTCATAGCCCACCGTCACCGCCCGCAACAGTTCCAGTCCCGAGCGTTCCTCGTCCTCGGCTACAGCCAGCGCGGCGGCGACGGTCGGAACGCCGGGGTGATACACCGCGTCGCGAAAAATGTCGTCGAACTCGACTGCATGCGAGGCGGTTCCATTGATCCACGCGGCGGTCGCGGGGAATGCGGTGGTCTTGAAGCCGGGCAGGCTCGACTTTCCCCCGCCAAGTTCACGGAAATGCGCTCGCACGAGCAGCGTCGCGGGTGCGACGCGTGTGCCCGGATACAGCGCTGCAAACCAGTCGAGCACCGCGCGCTTCGCGGAATGCAAAACCTCTTCGGGCAGCTCGCGCTGGGCCTCGTGCCGGGCGTACTCGGCCAGCGTGTCGAGGATCGTGCTCATGTCGTGATGTCCTCCAGTGATTGGAGAACAGCTTATCCGTCGCAAGTCTGCCAGTTGCGAAAAAAAGGAACAGCAGCGTTCTCTTTCGGCGGCGTTGGGATCAGTTTTGCCTTCGGCTGCACGCTCCGTTTCCTTTTTCTCGTAGCAGGCCGGGGGCCGCCCGATACGATGAAGCGGCCCCGAACACGCTCCCGCCGTTCACGGGGTGTTTCGGGCGGCAGCTCCACCCTTGTGTCAGATATTTGAACGGCCACTCAGGGTCGTGCAATCAGAAATATTCAAAGTGAGGTGACAACATGGCAATAGCAAGCTCTTCGGGTGGCACGCAGATCGCTGCCGTTCAATTGACCGAGTATCTCGAGCGAATTGGTGTCGAGGTCGTCTTCGGCATGTGCGGCCATTCTTTGGTTCAGGTGCTCGATGCCATGGGACGCAGCAGCATCAACTATGTGTCCTGCCGCCACGAACAGCTCGCGGCACACATCGCTGACGGTTATGCCCGTGTTTCGGGGAAACCCGGCGTAGTGCTGACGCACGTCGGCCCCGGCCTGACCAATGCGGTCACTGGCATTGCAACCGCGTCGCTCGACTGCATTCCGATGGTCGTCATCACCGGCAACATCCAGTCGTACTGCCACGGTCGCGGTCCGCATCAGGAAATCAACCTGCATGCCGACAACGACCAAATCGAGATGTGCCGGCCGATCTGCAAGCGCGTCTATCGCGTAGGTCGTGCCGACGACCTGCCGCGCGTGATCGAACGTGCCTTCCACCTAGCCCGGTCCGGGCGCCCCGGCGTCGTACTCGTCGACGTGCCGATGGATTTCTTCTCCGCCGAGTTGCCGGTCGGTGCGTTCATGCAGGCCCCGTCTCCCGTCGCGAAACCCTCCATCGAACAGGGCCAGGCGCGCAGCATTGCCGAGGCGCTCGCCAAGGCCGAGCGCCCGGTGATCTTTGCGGGTGGCGGTATTCATCTTGCCAAGGCCAGCGCTGAACTCCAGGCGTTGGCCGAGATGCTCGACGTGCCCGTCGCACACACGCTGATGGGCAAGGGCTGCCTGCCCGATGGCCACCCGCTGCTGCTCGGGACGACTGGTTACTGGGGGCAGCCGGTCGCCAACGAGATGTGCCGCAACGCCGACCTGATCCTCGCGGTCGGATCGCGCTTCGGTGAAACCGATAGCAGTTCCTGGGATCCCGCCTACACCTTCGACATTCCGAAGACCCGTCTCATCCAGATCGACATCTCCGAAGAGGAGATCGGCCGTAACTATCCTGCGGAACTGGGCGTGATCGCCGATGCAAAACAGGCACTGGCCGCAATTGTGATTGCCGCCGAAGGACTCAGACCCGCTGCCCGTCCTGCCCAGCGCGCGAAAATCCGCGACGGCCTTGCCGCCTTCGCCAGCAACTGGACTGAACAGCGGATTTCGGCCGAGTTTCCGCTGCGTCCCGAACGTGTCATCGCCGACGTGCGCAAGGCGCTGCCGAAGAACGGCTTCATCGTCACCGATGTGGGCTGGAACAAGAACGGCGTCGGCCAGCAGTTCGCAATCCATGAGGCTGGCACGATGATTACCCCAGGGGGCATGGCCACAATGGGTTTCGGCCACGCCGCGGTGCTTGGCGTCAAATATGCGGCTCCGTCGCGGGCTGCCGTGGCACTGATCGGCGACGGCTGCTTCAGCAGCAACATGTCGGTCATCGCCACCGCGGTCGAGGCCAATCTGCCCGTGGTCTGGGTTGTCATGGACAACGCTTCGTACGGCGTCATCTCCGGCATCGAGAAGCGTCATCTGGGCGGAACCTATGGCTGCATGTTCGAGGCGGATGGCGAGCCCTACTTCATCGACTACGCGGGCGTAGCAAACGCCTGCGGTGCTCGCGGCGTGAAGATCGAGTCGGCTGGGCAACTCGAACCTGCACTGCGCGAGGCCCTCGCCTCGGGCAAACCGACCCTGATTCAGGTCCCGGTACAACTGGTGCCGACGCCGACTACCGGGCATTGGGACATCAACGTCATCTTCAAAAAACTTGCCGACTGACACAGCGCCGGTGCACGGCGGCGGTCGCGATGCAACCGCTGCTTCCCTCTTCGTCCATTCGGCCGCTGCGGCGGCCGATCCGGAGCAAATGATGGCCGATCTCGACCCCCTTCCCCGTTACGGCAACTACATCAACGGCGCTGAAGTTCCCCCGTCTTCAGGTGCCTACTTTCCTACCGACAATCCCTACACGAATCGGCCGTGGGCTCGCATCGCACGAGGCAGCGCCGATGATGTCGAGGCCGCGGTAGCGGCGGCACGCGTTGCCCTCGAGAGTGGCGAGTGGTCGAAGCTCACGGCCACCCAGCGCGGCAGGCTGTTGCGCCGCCTTGGCGATCTAGTGGCCGAGCATGCGCCGCACCTCGCCGAGATCGAGATGCGTGACAACGGCAAGCTTGCCGCCGAGGTGACCATGCAGGTTCGTTACCTGGCGGACTACATACACTATTACGCGGGCCTGGCAGACAAGGTTGAGAGCCACGTCATCCCGACCGACAAGCCGGGCGTGTTCACTTACACGAAGTACGAGGCCAAGGGAGTGATCGCGATCATCACCCCCTGGAATTCGCCGCTGGCCCTGACCACGTGGAAGCTTGCGCCGGCACTAGCGGCTGGCTGCACGGTGGTGATCAAGCCCTCCGAGTTCACCTCCGCGTCCATGATCGAGATGGCCAAGCTGTTCACGCTCGCCGGATTCCCCCCGGGAGTCGTCAACGTCGTGACCGGCTTTGGGCATGAAGTGGGAGAGCCGCTCGTCACCCATCGGGATGTTGCGCACATCGGTTTCACCGGCGGAGAAGCATCCGGTCAGAAGATCTATGAACTGGCGGCGCGCAGTTTCAAGACCGTGACACTGGAACTCGGTGGCAAGTCTCCGAACATCGTGTTCGATGACGCCAACCTCGAGCAGGCCGTGAAGGGGGTTGTCTCGGGCATCTTCGCTGCTTCGGGTCAGACCTGCATCGCGGGTTCCCGCCTCCTCGTGCAGGACTCGATACACGATGTGTTCGTCGAACGGCTCGTCGAGTTCATGCGTGGGGCGAAGATGGGCGATCCTGCCCGGATGGAGACCCAGATCGCGCCGATTGCGACACGTCCGCAGTTCGACAAGATCATGGGCTACATCGAGATCGCCAAGGCCGAAGGCGCCCGCTGCGCGCTCGGCGGCAAAGCGTGGCATGCCCCTTCGGGCGGTGCCTTCGTCGAGCCGACGATTTTCACCGGAGTCCGCAACAGTATGCGCATCGCTCAGGAGGAAGTCTTCGGGCCGGTGTTGTGCGTGATCCCATTCAAGGACGAGAGCGAGGCGATCGCGATCGCCAACGACGTCAACTACGGTCTGGCATCGGGCGTGTGGACGCAGAGTCTGCACCGCGCGATGTTGATGACCGACAAGATCAAAGCGGGCACGGTCTGGGTCAACAACTACCGTGCCACCAGCTTCACCTCGCCCTTTGGCGGCTACAAACGCTCGGGCATCGGGCGCGAATCCGGCGTCGACGCAATCAAGGAGTACCTGCACACGAAGTGTGTCTGGCTATCCACCGATCTCAACGTGGCGAACCCCTTCATTCGCCGTTGATCGCCCGAGGTTCGGGTTTTCTGCAGTCCAGTGGTGCGCATGCAGCTGGTGGTCGGAATTGCGCACGCAAACTCTCGAAGACGACCACAAAAACAACTATCTGGAGACGTCGATGCAAACGATTCGTAAATCCGTAGCGACCTTTGCCATGCTGGCCCTCGCCGGCGGCGCCATGGCGCAGTCCTATCCCGAGCGGGAGATCTCGGGGGTCATCCAGTGGAGCGCCGGTGGCGCGACCGACGTGGTGTCTCGCGCGATCACCCCACATGTCGAGGAGATTATTGGCAAGAAGATCGTGATGCAGAACAAGCCGGGTGGCGTTGGTGCGATCGCCACCAATTTCGTGTACCAGCAGTCTGCCGACGGTTACACCCTGCTGTACGGCGCCGAGAATCCGCAGTTGCATGCCGTGATGGGGATCGCGAACCTCGATTACTCGAAGTTCTACCCGATCAACATTCTCGGTCGGGGCAAAGTCGTGGTCATCGCCAACAATGACAAGCCGTGGAAAAGCTTCAGGGAGCTGCTCGACGACATCGAGGCCAATCCGGGCAAGATCAAGATGGGCACGGCCGGGCCCGGCAGCGTTCCGCATACCGTTTCGGCCATGATTACGGCCGTGGCCAAGCTGCCAGTCACCGCTGTACCGTTCGATGGCGACGGTCCCGGGCTCACCGCGCTGCAGGGCGGTCACATCGACTTCATGGCCAGCAGCCTCGGTTCGGCGGCCGAACACATCAAGGCCGGCCGGATGAGGGTGCTCGCCGTGCTGAGCGATACGGCGATGACCGACAGCGCCCTGGGCAACATCCCACCGATCACCGACGCCTTGCCGGGCGTGGCCAAGTACCTGCCGTGGGGGCCGTTCTATGGGGTTTTCGCCAAGCGTGACATTCCAGAGGAGGCGAAGGCCAAGCTCTCGGCCGCGTTCAGGAAGGCCGCCCAAAGTCCGCAGTTCATCGAACTGATGAACGGCCGCCACAACGAGATTGTGAACTTGTCGGGCGAAGAGGCCGACGCCTTCCTCAAGAAATGGCAGTCCGTCACGGCCTGGATCCTTCAGGGCGCTGGCCTGGCGAAGCACTCTCCCGCCGAATTCGGCATTCCGAAGCCCTGATCCACGACGCCTGCCCCCTCCGGGGGTGGGCCAACGACATGACAAGGGGACGCACGTGCAAGGCGTTGCGTCACCCGTATCAAAGGAGACAATCATGTCCACACGGCGCCAACGGCTACCGGGTGAGCTCGCTTTCACCGTTCTCTTGCTTGCCCTTTCGCTGTTCATGGTCTGGCAGGCGTACGAGATCTCGGGCTTTAGTTCGATTACCTCCGCGGGCGTGTTCCCGCTGGCGGCCACTGCGACGATGGTCGTCGCGATGCTGAGGATTCTCGTTCCGGCGTTGCGTGCGCCGGCCGAGCCCGCGGCCGCGGGGGAATCGCGCACGGAGCACTTTGTCAGGCGCCTCGTGCCGGGCGCGCTGGTGCTGTTCACTCTCGCCACCGCAGCCTACATGTTCGCGCTCGAGCGGATCGGTTTCGTGGCGAGCTCCTACGCCTTCCTGGTCGTGTCGATGTTCCTTCTCGGCAGCCGGCGGCTGGGGCTCAACCTCGTGGTCAGTGCCGTCGCGCTCGCGGTGATCTACGTGGTGTTCCGGACCGTGTTCGAGGTGGTGCTACCGACCGGATCGTTGCTGCAGGGAGTACTCAAATGACCGCCGCGCTCGATTATTTCCTGATGAGCTGGCTCGATCCCCACCTAATGTTCCTGACGGCAGCGGGAACATTCGCCGGCATCTACATCGGTGCGATCCCAGGCCTTTCGGTGACGATGGCGGTGTCGATCCTGATCTCCTTCACCTTCAAGTGGGACATGAACTCCGCGCTCGCGGTGATCTCGGGGATCTACCTCGGGGGGGTGTATGGCGGCTCGCGCAGTGCCATCCTGCTCAACATCCCGGGTGCGCCTTCGGCGGTGGCCACAGGTATGGACGGCTACCCGCTGGCCAAGCGCGGCGAGGCGGGGGCCGCGATCGGCCTGACCACGGTGGTGTCTGTGTTCGGCGGATTCATCGGGATTCTTGCGCTTGCGGCGGCCGCGCCGCTGGTGTCGGAGCTGGCGCTCAAGTTCGCGCCACGCGACTACCTGCTTCTGGCGATGTGGGGCATCCTGCTGGTTGGCAGTCTGTCCGGCGACTCGCTTGCGAAGGGCATTTTCGCTGGTGCCATCGGAGTGCTCATCGGTATGGTCGGTCTCGATCCGATGACCGCCGAGCCGCGCTTCACCTTCGGTACCGTCACTCTCACCGCAGGCATTTCGTATATTGCCGCGATGATCGGCTTTTTTGGAGTCGCCGAGGTGCTGGTGCAGTTGCATGAGTTGCACATCAAGGCCGTCCGTCAGGACGTCTCGAAGATCCTGCCTTCCTTCGGATTGATCCGCAAATATCTGCCGCTCGCCACGCGGACCTCCGCGCTCGGCGTGGTCGTGGGCGCACTGCCCGGCGCTGGCGGCGACATCGCCGCGCTGATGGCTTACGACCACGCCAAGCGCACCGTCAAGAATCCGTCGCGACCGTTTGGCCAGGGAGCATACGAGGGGCTCGTGGCACCCGAGTCGGCCAATAACGCGGCCGTCGGTGGCGCTTACATTCCGATGCTGACATTGGGCATTCCTGGTGATGCCGTTACCGCGGTGATCATCGGTGCGATGTACATTCACGGCCTGAAACCAGGGCCGATGTTGATGATCGAGACCCCCCACCTGTTCTGGTTCCAGGTCGGCTCGCTCGCACTCGCCAACATCTTCCTGCTGATCTTTGGCCTGACCGGCATCCGCATTTTCGCCAAGATCGTCGAGGCGCCCAAACCGATCCTCTTGCCGTTGATTCTGGTGCTGTCGGCGGTGGGGGCGTACGCGATCAACAACAACCCGGCGGACGTGTACTGGATGCTCGGTTTCGGGGTGTTTGGCTACTTCCTCAAGATGTACGGCTTTCAGGTTGGGCCGGTGATCCTGGGAATCATTCTGGGGCCGCTGATGGATCGCTCGTTCCGCCAGGCCATGATTTCGGCGGGCGAGGACCCCGTCCAGTTTGCGGGGGAGTTCCTTACCTCGCCGTTGTCGGCGGCAATCTTGGCCGCGCTTGTGTTGAGCATGGCGAGTCAGAGTTCCTGGTGGCGGAAGCTGCGTGGCAAGCGCGATATGCACGAGCCGCTTGCGCGCGAGCTCGAGGATTCGGCCTCCGCCGGAAATGTCTGAGGAAGCCGCGAAGATGACGCGTATCGTTTCACTGGCGGCGCTCACCGTACTCGATCTGTCGCCGGCCGATATGGTCAGTTGTGCAGCTGCGACCGGCTATTCCCACGTCGGCTTGCGGCTTAACGCGGCCACGACGGATGAGGCGCATTATCCCATGGTTGGCGGCACCAGCCTGGTGAGGGAGGTTCGCGCTCGTCTCGACGACACGGGTGTGAAGGTGATCGACATCGAGATCCTGCGGCTGATGCCGGGTACCAACGTTGCCGATTTTGAAGCGTTTATGGAAACCGGTGCACGACTGGGCGCGGAGCACATTCTGATCGCCGGCAACGATCCCGACGAGGCACGGCTCATCGACAGCTACGGTCGGACGTGCGACCTAGCCGCACGTTTCGGCATGAGCGCCAACATCGAACCGATGCCGTGGACCGACGTGCCCGATGTGAAACGGGCGGCCCGAATCATGGCCGCCGTCGACCGCAGCAACAGCGGCATCATCGTCGACGCCATTCACTTCGATCGCGCCGGATCGTCCTCTGCCGATCTTGCGGAGATTCCGGTCGAACGCTTCCGATATGCGCAGTTCTGCGACGCGCCAGCCGAGCGTCCGACCACCACCGAAGGGCTGTTGCACCAGGCACGTGCCGAACGTCTCGCTCCCGGGCAAGGAGAGTTGAAGCTCAAGGAGCTGTTGGGCGCACTGCCGAAGGACATTCCACTTTCGGTCGAAGTTCCGCAGATGATGCTGGCTCGGGAGGTTGGCCCCTTCGAGCGTGCCCGACGTCTGCGCGAGGCGATGCGGCAGTTGCTCGACAGCGCCTGAGCACCAGCGTCGTTGCCGGCGAAACCAACGTCGATCGGGCGCCGCATCTGCGCGCGACCCGCGACCCCATCCAAAGGTCAGGAGAGAAACACATGAGATTTCCCCATCTTTTTCGTCCCGGAAAGATCGGATCGCTCGAGATTCGCAACCGCATCATCGGTTCTCCCATGGAGCGCAATTACTGTACCGCCGAAGGCCGCGTCACTCAGCGGTACATCGATTACCTCGAAGCGCGTGCGCGCGGCGGTGTGGGCATGCTCTACACCGAGGCAACCTATGTCGATCCCCGTGGCAAAGGGCGCGGCTTACAGATGGGATTGTATGATGACGACCTGATCCCGCAGTTCAGAAAGCTCGTCAGGGCCGTGCAGAAGCACGGGGCCCGAATCGGCCCCGAGCTCAATTTTGGCGGCAGGGTGGTGAGTCCAGAAGTCAGCGGCCTCGAGTCATGGGCCCCATCGGTCGTTCCCTACGCAGGGTTCGCGCCGCACGCGATGAGCCGCGACGAAATCGAATACGTCATCAAACGGTTCTGCGATGCTGCCCGGCGCGCGGTGGAGGCCGGTTGCGACTTCGTCGGGATCCATGGCGCACATGGTTACCTGCTTAGCCAGTTCCTTTCGCCGTTCTGCAACAAGCGCGACGACGAGTACGGAGGAGACCTCGAGCGTCGAATGCGTTTCCCACTGGAGGTCGTGACCGCAATCCGTGCGACGATCGGCACGGCCGTTCCCATCGTCTATCGAGTCAGCGGCGACGAACATCAGCCGGCGGGCGGCATCACGCTGGCAGATGTGACGGTGTTCGCCCCGCGCCTGCAGGAGGCCGGCGTGAACCTGATCGATGTGTCCGCCGGCATGTATGAGACCGCCTGGTGGATAACACAGCCGATGGAGATGCCTCAGGGTGTGCTTTCGCAGTCGGCTGGGCCGGTGCGTGCGGCGGTGGATATTCCCGTCAGTGTGTCCGGACGGCTGTCCGACCCCAGCGTGGCGGAATACGTTCTCGAGTCGGGCCTCTCCGATTTCGTGACCATGGGCCGTGCGTTGCACGCCGACCCGGAGTTCCCCAACAAGGCACGTGCGGGTCGGCTCGATGAGATCTGCACCTGCATCGCGTGTAATCAGGGTTGCAGCGATACCCACGCGCGTGGATTGCCGATAGTCTGCCTGGTCAACACGACGACCGGGCATGAGCGCGAATATGCGATCCGTCCGGCCCAGTCGGTCAAGCGTGTTGTGGTGGTGGGGGGAGGGCCAGCCGGGATGGAGGCAGCACGTATCCTCGGGCTGCGCGGCTGCGATGTGACGTTGTTCGAGCGCGAAGAGCAGCCCGGCGGCCAGATGTTGCTGAATCGCAACCTGCCAGGACGGGAGGATATGGCGGGCCACTTGGCCTGGCTGGTCACGGCAACGGAGCGGGCGGGCGTGAAGATGAAACTGGGCATCGAAGCGAATGCCGAATTGGTCATCGCGGAGCAGCCCGATGCCATCATCGTCGCCACCGGGTCGATGCCCGGACTGCCTGCGATTCCGGGCATCATGGACAGCCCCGTCGTGAGCCCGTATGAAATCATCCGGCGGCCGATCGGAGGCATCAAGCGTGCGTTGGTAATTGGTGGCGGTATCCGGGGCGTCGGGGTGGCCCGCGTCCTGGCCGCAAAGGGTGCCGAGGTCGTGCTGACCGATCCAGGCCGTGAGCTTGCGCTGGATATTGCCAGTCGCTCGCGAGTACTGCAGATCCAGGCGCTACAAGCGCTGCCCAACGTCAGGATTCATCTCGCCACGACGGTGGAGGCGCTTGGCGAAAACTATGCCGTATTGTGGAGCAGCGGCGAGCGCACGCGGATCGACGGGGTCGATCTGGTGGTGCCCACGCAATCGCTCTTGCCGGTGACCGACGTCGCCGATGCGCTTTACGAGCGTGCCGATGTGCCGCCGATCTATCTCTTGGGCGATGTCCGCCAGCAACGCTCAGCACTCGAGGCCGTCCAGGAGGCCGCAGCCCTCGCGCACCGACTGTAGAGCAGCGACCTGACAGTCTGCTCGATCAGGGGCAGCCAAGTGTGCCACCCCCTGCACGCGAAAGCGTGCAGGGGGTGGCATGCACCCGACGGAGTCCGCGGTGAGAACTCGTCCGCACGAATTCAGGCTTGTCGATCTCTCAGGCTGATTTCCTCCAGCAGCCACGCGCGCAAACGAGCCAGCTTCCCCTCGTGTGGGGATCGGGGCGGCGTTACGAGGTAGTATCCAAGCGGTCGCCGCAGCACATGATCACTGAAATACACCAGCGTGCCGCTGCTGAGCTCGGCCTCCACCATCCGGGTTTGGGCGATCGCAATGCCAAGTCCGTCCGAGGCGGCCTGATACGCGAGGAGGGAATTGGGGAGCATGAAGGGGGCGCTCTCTTGCGGCGGGTCGATTCCTGCCGACTTCAGCCAGTCCGGCCAGTCTGCGGAGCGGTAGTGAGAATGGATCAGCCGGAAAGCGAGGACGTCCCTCGGCAGCGGTTTCCGGCCCAGTGAAGGAAGCAACCCGGGGTTGCATACCGCGCGCAACTCGTCGCCGAAAAGGAAGGTGCTTTCCACCCCTGGCCAAGTGCCGTCCCCGAACTGGATGGAGGCGTCGACCGTCTCGCGCGAGAAGTCGACCGGAGCTACCGCGGTCATGATGCGCAGGCGCACATCGGGTTGTCGGTGCTGGAAATCCGCCATGCGGCGCATCAGCCATTTGGCGGCGAATGTGGAGTATACGCGCAACCGAAGGTGCTCGTCCCTGCGGCTCGAGGTGAGCTTGCGTGTCGCCATCGCAATACGCTCGAACGCGGGCCCGATGTCTTCGAGGTAACGCTCGCCGGCCTCGGTGAGCCGAACGCCGGTGCGATCGCGATGGAAGAATTGCACCCCTAGATAGTCCTCCAGCAGGCTGATCTGCCGGCTCACTGCGGATTGACTTACATACAATTCATCCGCCGCCTTCGAAAAGCTCTTCAGTCGGCCTACGCATTCAAAGACGCGCAGAGGATTCAGCGGTGGAATATCGCGAGACACGGATAAGACTCAAAAATACGCTGCGCAAGGGAAGACCAACGGGGCGGCCGAGCGTCACGTGGGCACTTCCCCGGCAAGGCGGCTTTCGCCGGGATGTCGGGGGGCGACTTCGCCGGACACGCTTGCGTCAGCCTTGGTCGTGTCCCGGTCTTGGATCTTGAGGCAACTCCGTGCTGATTGCCGGTGTCACGTCTCGAGCAGGAAATCGATCATCAGGCCGGAGACTTCGGCGAACATGTCGAGGCCGGTCACGGTGGGGCACCCGATTCCGCGTGCGGCCGCAATCAACGGCGAAACCGCCGGAACGGTGATTACGTCGCCAACAATCGTGCCTGATTGTATCCGACCGACGTCGAAAGGGTAGGGGTCTCCCTCGCGCATGCCCAACGGCGTCGCGTTGACGACGATGTCGTTGGCGGAAGGATCGACCGAACCGACTCCGACGGTTCCGAGGTTGAGCGATGCGAGCTTGGCAATCAGCCGGTCGCGGCGCTCGGAATCCGTGTCATGCACCACGAGCGAGGCCACTCCCGCGCTTAGTAAGGCATGGCCGATCGCCGTACCCGCACCGCCAGCACCCACCAACAACGCTTTCCTGTCGCGAAGGGTGTGCCCTTTGCGTTCGATCGCCGCCGCCATGGCGAGACCGTCGACCATGTCTCCGTGCCAACTGCCGTCGCCTCCGCGTCGAATGACATTCGATGCCTGCAGGAAATTCGCACGCTCGGTTCCCGACTTGCAGTGATCGAAGGCGCTGAATTTGTGCGGCACCGTTGCAATGATTCCATGCACGTTCTGCATGCGATTGAAGGTGCGCATCGCATCGCCCAGATCGACGGGGGCTATGTGCGCGGGGACGCAAACGCCGTTCACACCGCGCTTCTGCAGTTCGACGGTTACGGCGTAGGGCGACTTCACTTGTGCGATAGGGTCCCCGACGATGAAGAACACTCGTGATTCGCCGTTCAACTGCTTGATCATTCACGACCTCTCTTGGAAGTGGTTCTGCTGTGGCTTTCTGCCGAGAGATGTCGTGCTCGACTCCCCGCAGGCGGCCAGGGTGGATGGTTGGTAGCAAACTCGGCGGGAGCGCCGCAGCCGGCAGTCAGACCGTTGTTCGGGATCCCCAAGTGCCCGGATCTTTGGAGCGCGCACATGCACTGTGGTGTTCGCCAACTGCGAGATCTTCATGTCCGACCACTCGGGTGACGGCTTCGATCGCCTCTGCGGGGTGTCCGGCAAAAAATCCTTGAACGGATTGTCGAGACAGGGCATTTCGACGATCTGCTAACGATCTGCTAACGATCTGCTAACGATCTGACCGGCACAGTCTAATGTAAAGTGGAATAGCCTTCAAGTTTGAAACTAGTTTCCTTTTCGCGTAAACTCACGACAAGGCAGGTCTCGCCTGCAGAGCGCTTGGCATGGAGAGCGTGGGTGGCGTGTGATCGTGGCGAGGCTGAACGTCACCCCGCAGCCGATGGGTTGCGCGTGGCATGAAACGCAGCGCAGCGGTAATTCCTGCAAACTGACCTTGTTGCAGCCAAGTGGAAGATTTGCGCCCGAGCGGTCGGACGTCTCGGCCGGCTGCACGTTGTGGCCAACCGTCGCGGTGCTGATTGGTTGCAGCGCCTGGTTTCACCCGCGGAGTTGCGAACGCGCTCGGACGCTCTCGCCTCCATGACAAGATGATTATCCGACGGAGCCTGAAATGACCGGCGTGCTGGAAAGAAGTCTGGCGATACTCGAAACCCTGGCCGCAAACCCCGAAGGCATGGCGCTGGCGACTTTGTCCGATCAGCTCGATATCCCACGCAGCGCCGTGCATCGCCTGCTCGCAGAATTGATCCGTTTCGGCTACGTGAGGCAACCGCGCGAGCAGGGCGAGTACGTACTCACGACGAAGCTCATCTCTCTGGGGCTCACTTATCTCCATTCGACCGGAGTCGTCGACTTGGCCCAACCGATTCTCGACCGGCTTGCCAACGAGACCGGCGAACTGATCCGTTTGGCCGTTACCGATGGCGACAAACTCACGTGGGTGGCCAAGGCTCAGGGCACCCGCACGGGGTTGCGCTATGAGCCGGAGACCGGAGCCGTCGTACGTCTATGCTGTACCGCAACAGGGCATGCTTGGCTACTCACGATGAGCGACGAGGAAGCGCTCGAACTCGTCGCGCGCCAGGGATTTGGAAAAAAGGGGGAGTTCGGCAGCAATGCGCCGCTTACCGCGTCCGCGCTGCTCAAATATCTCGAGCAAGCGCGCGCGCGCGGCTTCAGCACGGCTGCCGACACCTACGCCGATGGCGTTGCGGCGATCGCAGCGCCGGTCATTCGTCGTGGTGGACAGGTTGCCGGGGTGTTGACGATTTCCGGGCCGACGCTGCGCTTTCCCGACGAACGCATGCTAGAGCTTGCCCCCGATCTCTTGCGGGCCGCCGACGAGCTTGCCGCCTCTAGTGCCGCCTCGCCGTCGTTCGGCGCGGCTCGGGCGTCATCCGCCTAGTAGCCGGCAGCGCGGCTCGCCTGCGAGAGGATTGTTGTAGTGCCACCACAATCTATCGGCCGAGCGGCAGTGTCGCTCGAGCGCGGTAGCTCCCATGACCTCCCTGTCACTCCTTGGACTCGACTCGATGAAACCCGAATTCTCGATGGCCTGCCTGACTGCGCTGAACCTTCCTCCGGCGCAAGCGATCCGCGTCGCCGCCCGTACGGGATATACCAGCATCGGCATCCGTATGTTGCCCGCTGCGCCAGGTGGAACCGCATATCCTCTGATGGATGATCCGACCATGCTCGCTGCGACCCTTGCGGCGATGAAGGAGACGGGGGTGAAGGTCTTCGATCTCGAGATGATCAGGCTGAACGAAGCGTTCGAGCCCGAGACCTTCCTCCCCTTTTTCGAAACGGGGCAGCGCCTCGGGGCCCAGTCCATCCTCGTCGCCGGCGACGACGCCGATCATGAGCGGATGATCGAGAACTTCGCACGACTGTGTGACGCGGCTGCTCCCTACGGGCTTACGTGCGATCTCGAGTTCATGCCGTGGACAGCCGTTCGCGATCTCGCGAGCGCAAAGGAAGTTGTGCGTGCCGCGAATCGCCCCAACGGCGGCATCCTTGTCGATGCCCTACATTTCGCCCGCTCGAGCAGCAGGCTCGAGGACTTGGACGACATGCCGCGAGAATGGCTGCATTACGCCCAGCTCTGCGATGCGCCAGCGGAAATCCCCACCGATACGTCTGGGCTGATCTTCACGGCACGAAGCGAACGCCTGCTGCCCGGGGAGGGGGGTATCGACCTCGCGGCAATCTTTCGCCGTTTACCTATGGACCTCCCGATTAGTCTCGAGATTCCCAGCGATTCGCGCATGCCGATCATCGGCAATGAAGCTTGGGCACGCGATGTCATGGCCTCCGGGCGCGGTTTCTTCGCAGGCTTGCGATGAGCGTCGGGGCCGACTACACCACACTGGTGACCGGGGCCGCGGGCGGAATCGGTCGCGCGATCTGCCATGCGATGATCGATGCCAGTCTCGTCGCCAATCGGTCCCCGGCTATTGTCGCGGTGGGTTCCAGGGCCGACGCGAAGCTTGCGGTGCTCCAGGAGGAACTCGAAACGCGAGGCGCCAAGGTCTTTGCGCTTGCCGCCGATCTGACTTCTGTCAAGGCTGTGCGGTCGCTGATGGAACGTGCGCTCGAATGCACGGGAGGGCTCGACTGCGTGGTGTCGAACGCCGGCCGCTCCAGCGCCGCAAGACTTGCGCAGATGAGCGCCGAGCAGTGGGATGACTGTTTCGCCCTGAACGCCCGCGCCACCTGGCTGCTCGCAAAGGAGGCATACGAGTCGCTAGCGCGGCGCAAGGGCAACATCGTTGCGGTGGCGTCGATGTCCGGACTGTATCCGCATCCGGGCTACGGCGCCTATTCTCCGGCCAAGGCAGCCCTCATCATGCTTTGCCGCCAGCTTGCGCAGGAGTGGGCCCCCAGCGGCATCCGTGTCAATGCGGTGTCGCCGGGCATGATCCATACACCCCTCACCGATGTGGTCTACCAGGATGCGGACGTGAGGGCAAAACGCGAGGCGATGGTCCCGTTGTCGCGCATCGGGCGGCCCGAGGATATCGCACGCGCGGTCGTATTTCTTGCGGGCCCCGATGCAAGCTATATCACGGGCGAAAACCTGCGCGTCGATGGAGGCCTGTGCGATGGGCTGCTGTCGATGATTCCGGGAAGAACGGCGTCGCGTTGAGTGTCACCCAGATCGGCACCGCAGCGGAGTTCCGGTGCGCCCATTGCGCTGTTGTCCGCCAACCCCGGGCCGATCGCCTATAGTGTCGGCGTCCACGTGCATTGAGGAGCGCCCCATGTCCCGACCCGTCGTCGAGTTCTGGTTCGAGTTCGCCAGCACCTATTCCTATTTGTCGGTGATGCGCATCGAGCGCGCCGCGGCTGCCGCCGATGTGGATATCGAATGGAAGCCCTTCCTGCTCGGCCCGGTGTTTCTCGCCCTGGGCTGGAACGACTCGCCGTTCAATATCTACCCGCCCAAGGGACGCTACATGTGGCGCGACCTCGAGCGCCTGGCGGAGAAGGAGGGCCTGCCCTTCCGCCGGCCGAGCCGCTTCCCGCGCAACGGCCTGCTCGCTGCGCGGGTGGCGCTGGTGGGGGTGGAGGAGGGTTGGGTGGCGCCCTTCGCGCGCGCGGTGATGACGGCGAACTTCGCCGAGGACCGCGAGATCGGCGAGGAGGCGGTGATCGTCGAGATCCTCGGCACGCTCGGCCTGCCTGGCGCGGAGGTGATCACGCGTGCCCAGGCCGATGCCAACAAGCTCGCGCTGCGCTGCCAGACCGAGCGCGCGGCCGAGCTGGGTCTGTTCGGCGCGCCGAGCTTCCGCGTCGGCGAGGAGTTGTTCTGGGGCAACGACCGCCTGGAAGACGCGCTCGCCTGGGCCCGTCGGGCCTGATCGGTCGGCTGCCGCCCTGGCGCATCGGCCGGGCGCAGCGCCGGGGCTACGGCCCCATTCGCGCCTGCCGGCGCTCCTACATGAACCACCGCGCCTCCTGGGCCTCGTGTAGGAGCGGCGGCAGCCGCGAACGAGGGCGCGCAGGCGGTGACGGGATCGAGGTCGTTCGATGCCGTCACCGCCTGCCGGCGCTCCTTACATGAACCGTCGCCGCTTCCCGGGCCTCCTGTAGGAGCGGCGGGGGCGG
>NZ_AMXF01000046.1 GCF_000310225.1 Thauera phenylacetica B4P | reverse complement strand
CCGGCCCGGTCCTCGCCCAGAGGGCGCCCGCGGCCGCCGCCGCGCCCGCCGCGAGCACGCCGACGCCCGAGTGGCGGCGCACCGACGGTTATCGCTTCCCGGCGCTCGCCGACAGCGTGCGCCGCCTGCAGTTCGCCGCGCAGGCGATGCAGCTGCGCGAATACTGTGCCGATCGCCGCGTGCCGGACGAATTCGTGCGCGAGCGCCTGCAGCGCTTCGGCCGCATGACCGGGCGCGAGGAGACCTGTGCCAGCCTGGCGGACTATTGAGCCGATCCGCGTGCGCGAGCGAGCGGCTCGAGCTCCCCGCTCCGGAGTGCTGTCGGTTTTTTTTACACTCACCCTTCCTCCCTTGCGTGATCGACTCGTCGGCGGGTCGATCTTCTCATTCATTCAACGACTTGCCGCATAGGCATGTTTGATGCTTCCACTTGTGGTTGCCGGTGGCTCGAGCCACCCAACCGCACGCCCAGGGAGCACCAAAATGAGCCTCTACACCGAAGAGAAGGTCAACACCTACAGTCCCGACTACCAGTACCAGCCTTCGGTCTCCCCCCTCGCAGGCGGCGGATACGTGGTGGTGTGGACCTCGCGCGGCCAGGACGGCAGCAGCGACGGCATCTACGCGCAGCGCTACGACGCCTCGGGCATCCCGGTCGGGCCCGAGTTCCGCGTCAACAGCAGCACCAGCGGCTACCAGGTCGAGGGGCAGGTCACCGGCCTGTCGGACGGCAGCTTCGTGGTGCTGTGGACCGACCAGAGCGGCCTGGATGGCAGCAGCTACGGCATCTACATGCAGCGCTACTCGGCACTGGGCGTCGCGCTCGGCGGCCAGCAGCGCGTGAATACCACCACCAGCAGCCAGCAGGAGCTGCCCACGGTCGCGGCCTACGACGGCGGCTTCGTCACGGCGTGGGCCTCGTACAGCCAGGACGGCAGCGGCTGGGGGATCTACGCGCAGCGCTACGCCAACGACGGCAGCGCGGTCGGTGCCGAGTTCCGGGTGAACTCCACGACCTCGGGCGAGCAGTACGAGCCCGAGGTCGCCGCGCTCGCCGACGGCCGCTTCGTGGTGGTCTGGCGCGACAACGGCCAGGACGGCAGCAGCTACGGCGTCTATGCGCAACGCTACAACGCCGATGGCACGGCCGCCGGCGGCGAGTTCCGCGTCAACACCACGACCTCCGGCGCGCAGTACGAACCGGCGGTGGCGATGCTCGAGGGCGGCGGCTTCGTCGTGACCTGGCGCTCCGACAACCAGGATGGCAGCGGCGCCGGGGTGTACGCGCAGCGCTACGCGGCCGACGGCTCGGCGCTCGGCGGCGAGTTCCGCGTCAATGAATCGATCAACGGCAGCCAGTACCAGCCCGACGTGACTGCGCTCGCCGGCGGCGGCTTCGCCGTCACCTGGCGCAACGACAACTACGATGTGTCCGGTACCGGGTCGTACCAGGACGTCTACGTGCGCGAATACGACGCGACCGGGGCCGCGCTCGGCGGCGAGGTAAAGGTCAATACTCCGACCCCGACCCAGACCGCGCAGTACGAGCCGGCGATCGCCAGCCTGGGCGCGGGCAACTATGTGGTCGTGTGGCGCTCCGACAACCAGGAGGCGGACGGTGGCTATTCGGGCATCTACCAGCAGCTCTTCGGCGATCCGGCCGAGCTGCCCCGCCAGGCCAATCCGGAACTGAACGAGCTCGGCGGCACGCTGGTGTTCGGCGAGAACAACGTGAACGCCGCGCCGCAGCTCCTCGATGCCGTGGTCAGCCTGCACGACGCGGATTCCGCCGACTTCGACGGCGGACGTGTCGAAATTTTTTACACTCGCTTCGGCAGCGCCGAGGACCAGCTCGGTGTGCGTGACGAAGGCACCGGCGTCGGCCAGATCGGCGTCTCGGGCAGCACAGTCAGCTTCAACGACGGCAGCGGCGCGGTGGCGATCGGCACGATCACGGGCGGCACGAACGGGGCCGGACTGGTGATCGAGCTCAACGCCAACGCGAGCATCGACGCGGTCGAGCAGCTGCTGCAGAACCTCACCTACGCCAACACCTCGAACAGCCCGCAGGCCGAGCGCAGCATCGCGGTCCGGGTCTACGACGGCGACGGCGGGGCGAGCGCCGCGAGCGAGCTGCGTATCCAGGTCGTGCGCGAGGAGGACGGCGCGGCGCGAGTGTGGGCGGAGGAAATTGTCAACACCTGGGGCGCCAGCACGCAGGAATGGCCCTCGACCGCCACGCTGGCCGATGGCAGCTACGTGGTGGTGTGGGTCTCTTCGGGACAGGACGGCAGCAGCGGCGGAATCTACGGCCAGCGCTTCGCCAACAACGGCGAGGCGCTCGGGGGCGAGTTCCGCGTCAACACCCTGGGCAATGGCGACCAGAGCTGGCCGCAGATCGCGGCGCTCTCCGACGGCGGCTTCGTGGTGAGCTGGCAGGACAGCGCCGGCAACGACGGCAGCGGCTGGGGCAACTTCGCGCAGCGCTTCGACGCCGCCGGCAACGCGCAGGGCGGGCAGTTCGTGGTCAACACGACCACCTCGAGCACGCAGTATCACGCCAATGTGGCGGGCTACGACGGCGGCTTCGCCGCGGTGTGGTCCAACGGTTCCGACATCTACCTGCAGCGTTTCGACAACGCCGGGACCAAGCTCGACGGCGAGACCCTGGTGAGCACGATCCCGGGCAGCGCCTCCGCGCAGTCCGGCGCGCAGTACGTGCCGGATGTCGCGGCCTGGACCGACGGGCGCTTCGTCGTGGTTTGGACCGACGCCAGTGCCAACGACGGTAGCGGCGACGGCGTCTTCGCGCGCATCTACACGCCGGGCAGCGGCTTCGGCACCAGCTTCCTGGTCAACACGACCACCACTGGCAACCAGAGCTACAACGGCTACGGCGAATACGTCGCCAACGTGGCGGTGCTCGCCGATGGCGGCTTCGTGGTGGTGTGGCCGTCGGACTCCGGCGACGGCAGCGGCTGGGGCGTGTATGGCCAGCGCTTCGACGCCACGGGCAACAAGGTGGGCGGCGAGTTCCGGGTGAACGAGACCACCACCGGCAGCCAGTACATGTCCGAGGTGACCGCGCTGTCGTCCGGCGGCTTCGTGGTCGCCTTCTACAACGACCACTACGACGTCTCGGGGACGGGGACGCAGAACGACGTCTACATCCGCGAGTACGACGCCGCCGGCAATGCGGTCGACGGCCAGCGCAAGCTCGTCTCGCCCGACAACAGCACGGCCTACCAGCCGGTGGTGGCCGACCTCGGCAGCGGCAACTTCGCGGTGATCTACAGCAGCTACGCCACCAGCGCCAACGGCGGCAACAACACCCATGAGATCCGCCAGCAGCTTTTCGGCGACGCCGCCGAGCTGGCGCGCTCGGCGAGCCCGCAGCTCGCGGACTTCACCGGCACGGTCAGCTTCGTCGAGAACGACGTCAACACCGCCCTGCAGGTCATCGACGCCGCGGTGGGGCTGAGCGACCCGGATTCGGCCAACTTCTCCGGCGGTCGGCTCGACCTCTTCTACCTCCAGGGCGGCAGCGCCGAGGACCAGCTCGGCGTCGTGCATCAGGGCGATGGCGCGGGCCAGATCGGCGTCGCCGGCAACACGGTGAGCTATGGCGGAGTCGCGATCGGCACGATCAGCGGCGGCGCCGACGGCGCCAACTTGCGCATCGACTTCACCAGCACCGCGGCCACGGTCGAGGCGGTGGAGGCGCTGATCCAGCGCCTGGGTTATGGCAACGACGACCAGAACCCCAACGCCAGCCGCACGCTCGGCCTGCGCGTCAGCGACGGCGACGGCGGCACCAGCAACCCCAACATGCTGACGATTACGGTGAGCTCCAGCGTGGACGGCGCGCCGCGGGTGTGGGCGGAGGAGGTGGTCAATACCTGGACCGCGAATGCGCAGGAGTGGCCGGCCACGGCGACGCTCGCCGATGGCAGCTATGTGGTGGCCTGGCAGTCCAACGGTGGCCAGGACGGCAGCGGCTGGGGGATCTTTGCGCAGCGCTTCGCCAGCAACGGCGAGGCGATCGGGCCCGAGTTCCGCGTCAACACCCTGGTCGGTGGCGACCAGAGCTGGGCGCAGGTCGCCGCGCTGTCGGACGGCGGCTTCGTGATCAGCTGGCAGGACAGCGCCGGCAACGATGGCAGCGGCTGGGGCAGCTTCGCGCAGCGCTTCGACGCCGCAGGCAACGCCCAGGGCGGGCAGCTCCTGCTCAACACCACGACCTCGGGCACGCAGTACCACACCAACGTCGCGGCCTACACCGACGGCTTCGCGGCGGTGTGGTCCAACGGCAGCGACATCGTCCTGCAGCGCTTCGACAACGCCGGGGGCAAGCTGGGGGGCGAGACCCTCGTCAGCACCGCGGTCGGCTCTGCCTCGGCGCAGTCCGGCAGCCAGTACCTGCCCGACATCGCCGCGGCAGCCAACGGCGACCTGGTGATCGTTTGGTCCGACGCCAGCGGCAACGACGGCAGCTCCTACGGCGTGTTCGGCCGGCTCTACGATGCGGACACCGCCAGCTTCGGCAGCACCTTCCTGGTGAACACGACGACCGCCAGCCAGCAGAGCGGCGCCAGCGACGACAACCATGCGCCGAACGTGGCCATGCTCGCCGGCGGTGGCTTCGTCGTCGTGTGGTCGTCCACCGCCAACGACGACAGTGGCTGGGCGGTGGTCGGCCAGCGCTTCGACGCCGCGGGCAACAAGGTGGGCGGCGAGTTCCGGGTGAATGAGAGCACCGCCGGCAGCCAGTACATGGCGGAAGTGACCGCGCTGTCGACCGGCGGCTTCGTCGTCGCCTTCTACAACGACAACTACGACGTCTCGGGCGTCGGTACGACCTCCGACGTCTACATCCGCGAATACGACGCCGCCGGCAACGCGATCGATGGCCAGCGCAAGCTCGAGTCGCCCGACAACGGCACGGCGTATCAGCCGGTGGTGGCCGACCTCGGTAGCGGCAACTTCGCGGTGATCTACAGCAGCTACGCCACCAGCGCCAACGGTGGGAACAACACCCACGAGATCCGCCAGCAGCTCTTCGGTGACGCCGTCGAGCTGGCGCGCTCGGCGAGCCCGCAAGTCGGCGACTTCACCGGCACCGTCAACTTCATCGAGGACGAGGTCAACGCCGCCCTGCAGCTCATCGATGCCGCGGTGGGCCTGAGCGATGCGGATTCGGCCAACTTCGCCGGCGGCCGCCTGGATCTCTATTACGTCCATGGCGGCAGCGCCGAGGATCAGCTCGGCGTGGTGCACGAGGGTAACGACGCCGGTGAGATCGGCGTCGATGGCAGCACGCTGCGCTACGGCGGAGCCGCGATCGGCACGATCAGCGGCGGCGCCGATGGCGCCAACCTGCGCATCGACTTCACCAGTGCCGCGGCCACCGTCGAGGCCGTCGAGGCGCTGATCGAGCGCCTCGGCTACAAGAACACGGACGTAAGCCCCAACGCCAGCCGCACGCTCGGCCTGCGGATCAGCGACGGCGACGGCGCCAGCAGCGACGCCAGCACGCTGACGATCACCGTCGGCCCCAGCCTGGACGGTGCGCCGCGGGTGTGGGCGGAGGAGGTGGTCAACACCTACACGCCGAGCACGCAGGAGTGGCCGGCGGCGGTGGCGCTCGCCGACGGCAGCTACGTGGTCGCGTGGGCCTCGTACGGCCAGGATGCGGCCAGCACATGGGGAATCTACGCCCAACGCTTCGCCAACAACGGCGAGGCGCTCGGGGCCGAGTTCCGCGTCAACACGCTGGTCAACGGCGAGCAGAGCTGGCCGCAGATCGCGGCGCTGTCGGACGGCGGCTTCGTGGTGAGCTGGCAGGACAACGGCGGCAACGACGGCAGCGGCTGGGGCAGCTACGCGCAGCGCTTCGATGCCGCGGGTGTCGCCCAGGGCGGGCAGCTCCTGCTCAATACCACCACCTCGGGTACGCAGTACCACACCAACGTCGCGGCCTACCCCGGCGGCTTTGCCGCGGTGTGGTCCAACGGTAGCGACATTTATCTGCAGCGTTTCGACAATGCGGGGGCCAAGCAGGGGGTCGAGACCCTGGTCAGTACCGCGCCGGGCAGCGCCAGCGCGCAGACGGGTGCCCAGTACGTGCCCGACGTCGCGGGGCGCGCCGACGGCGACCTGGTGATCGTGTGGGCCGACAGCGGTGCGAACGACGGCAGCAGCAACGGCGTCTTCGGCCGCATCTACGATGCCGCAACGGACAGCTTCGGCAGCACCTTCCTGGTCAACACCACGACCGACAGCCCGCAGTCCGCCGGCAACAACGGCGACCACGCGCCCAACGTCGCGGTCCTCGCGGATGGCGGCTTCGTGGTGGTGTGGTCGGCCTACGACCAGGACAGCGCCAGCACATGGGGCGTCTATGGCCAGCGCTTCGACGCGGCGGGCGTCAAGGTGGGCGGCGAGTTCCGGGTCAACGAGACCACGGCCGGCGGGCAGTACCAGGCCGAGGTGACCGCGCTGTCGACCGGCGGCTTCGTGGTGAGTTTCTACAACGACAACTACGACGAGTCCGGAGCCGGCACGCAGAACGACGTCTACATCCGCGAGTACGACGCCGCGGGCAACGCGATCGACGGCCAGCGCAAGCTCGAGTCGCCCGACAACGGGACGGCGTATCAGCCGGTGGTGGCGGACCTCGGCAGCGGCAACTTCGCGGTGATCTACAGCAGCTACGCGAGCAGCGCCAACGGCGGCAACAACACCCACGAGATCCGCCAGCAGCTCTTCGGCGATGCGGCCGAGCTGGCGCGTCCGTCGGCCGATCCGGTGCTCGACGACCTGCGCGGCACGCTGACGCTGTCCTACGACAACGCCTCCCCGTTCTACGCGGGCACGGCGCGGACCCTCGATCCCGACGTCTTCGTGCGCGACGTCGATTCCGCCGATTTCGGCGGCGGCAGCCTGATCGTGCAGTTCCTCGACGGAGGCCCGGCCGCGCACGCGAACGAGACGCTGGCGATCGCCGCCGCAGGCCCGATCACCGTGTCCGGCAACGAGGTCAGCTATGACGGCACCGTGATCGGCACCTTCAGCGGTGGCTCGGCCGGCGCGAACCTGGTGGTGAGCTTCGACGCCGACGCCACCGCCGAGGCGGTGCGGGCCTTGGTGCAGAGCCTCACCTATGTGAATACGGTCCCCGGCGGCAGCCAGACCGATCGTTACCTCGGCTTCCGTCTGCTCGACGGCGACGGCGGCGTGAGCGCCGCGCAGCAGATGCTGGTGCGCATCCAGGCGAGCGTGAGCCCGCCGACGGTGGATCTGCAGGACCTCGAGTCGGCGGTCACGCTGACGGAGTCTGCCGCCCAGGTCGGGGTGGTGCTCGATCCGGGTGTGCAGCTCGCCTACAATGGCGCCACCGGCTTCAACGCCGGCAGCCTCACCGTGTCCTATGTCTCGAGCAGCGGCCGGGCGGAAGACCAGCTGTCGATCCGCAATGAAGGCTCCGGTGCCGGCCAGGTCGGCGTGTCCGGCTCGGATGTGAGCTATGGCGGCACGCTGATCGGCACGATCGCTGCCGCAGACAACGGCGCCAACGGCGACCAGCTGGTGATCAACTTCAATGCCAGCGCGACCGCCGCGGCGATCGAGCGCGTGCTCGAGAACCTGAGCTACCGCACGAGCTCCGACGGCCCGCTCGCCGCGCGCACGATCCAGGTGGTGGTGCGCGACGGCGCCGGCGTGGCGAGCAGCGCCAGCCAGATGGTGATCAACGTGACGCCGGAGCTCGACGGCGCCAGCCCGCTGTTCGACGAGCAGCAGGCCAACACCTACGAGGCGGATTATCAGATCACGCCGGTGGTGACCGGCCTGCAGGGCGCGAACGCTGGTGGCTACGTGGTGGTGTGGCGCTCGGATGGCGCGCAGGACGGCAGCTCCTACGGCGTCTATGGCCAGCGCTACGACGCCAAGGGCGCTGCGCTCGGCGCCGAGTTCCAGGTCAACACTTACGCGCAGAGCAACCAGTACGAACCCGAGCTCGCCTCGCTCGCCAACGGCGGCTTCGTCGTGGTGTGGCGCTCGAGCGGACAGGACGGCTCGGGCGAGAGCGTGCACGCGCAGATCTACGGCGCCGATGGCATGGCGGTGGGTGGCGAGTTCCAGGTCAACACCACCACCGTCTACAGCCAGTACGAGCCGGCGGTGGTCGGCCTGTCGGATGGCAGCTTCGTGGTGGCCTATCGCAGCGACTACACCGACGCGAGCGCGAGCTACGCCCAGGACGTGCTGGCCAAGCGCTACGCGGCCGATGGCACCCTGCTCGCCGACGAGTTCACCCTCAACACCACGGTCTCGGGCACCCAGTTCAACCCGCGCCTGGCCGCGTTGCCCGGTGGCAAGTTCGTCGCGGTCTACGGCGACGCAAGCAGCAACGACGGCAGCGGCTACGGTGTGTTCAGCAAGGTGTTCAACGCCGACGGCTCGGTGGCGGTGGCCGAGCAGGTGGTGCCGACCACGGTCGCCGGCAACCAGTATGGCCACGATGTGGCGGTGCTGGCCGACGGCGGTTACGTCGTGGTGTGGTGGTCGTCTGCCGACGACCAGATCCACGGCCAGCGCTTCGACGCTGCTGGCGCGAAGAGCGGCGGCCAGTTCCAGGTCAGCACGGCCGACAGCGTTCCCTTCCAGGACTATGCGCGCGTGGCCGCCCTGGCCGACGGCGGCTTCGTGGTCGCCTGGGACAGCTACACCAACCCGGCGGGCAGCTATACGTACGACGTGCTTCTGCAGCAGTTCGACGCCGCCGGCAACAAGGTCGATGGGGCGGTGGTGGTCAACGCCAACATCGCCAGCACGCAGTACCTGCCCGATATCGCGGCGCTCACCGGCAGCAACTTCGTGGTGGCGTGGGCGAGCTACAACCAGGAGGCCGGCAGCGCCAACAGTTACGGCGTGTTCACCCGCATGTTCGGCGAGCCCGGCACGGTGACGCGCTCGGCCGCGCCGGAACTCGCGGATCTGGTCGCCAGCGTGAGCTACGCCGAGAACGCGGTGAATGCCGCGCCGCAACTGATCGACGCCGCGGTGCGCCTGTCGGATGCCGACTCGGCGAACTTCGCCGGTGGCCAGCTGGTCGCGGCGGTCATCCCGGCCGGACAGAACCAGGCGGTGTACCAGCTCGCGCAGGACCAGCTCGGTATCCGCAACCAGGGCACCGACCCGGGCCAGATCGGCGTGTCGGGCAACACCGTGAGCTACGGTGGCGTCGCGATCGGCACCCTGGTGTCGAACGGTGCCAACGGCGCCGACCTGGTGGTGAGCCTGAACGCCAGCGCGACCCCGCAGGCGGTCGAGGCCCTGATCGAGAACCTGACCTACGCCAACAGCTCCACCGATCCGGCGGCGAGCCGGCTGGTGAGCATCCGCGTCAATGACGGCGCCGGCGGCGCCAGCGCGGCGCACACGGTGCAGATCACCGTGACGCCCGAGCTCGACGGGGCGAGCAGGCTCTTCGGCGAGCAGCAGGTCAACAGCTATGAAGCCGACCAGCAGACCACTCCGGCGGTGAGCTCGCTGCAGGGGCCGAATGCGGGTGGCTACGTGGTGGTGTGGCGCTCGGATGGCGGGCAGGACGGAAGCTCCTACGGTGTGTTCGGGCAGCGCTACGACGCCAAGGGGGCTGCGGTCGGCGCCGAGTTCCAGGTCAACAGCGAGGGGCTCGGCGCGCAATACGAGCCGGCGATCGGGTCCCTCTCCGATGGCGGCTTCGTCGTCGCCTGGCGCTCGGATTCCCAGGACGGCTCCGGTGCGGGCGTCTACGCCCAGCGCTACGGCGCCGATGGCGCCGCCGTGGGCGGCGAATTCCAGGTCAACACCAGCACGGCCTCCAACCAGTACGAGCCGGCGGTGGTCGGACTGACCGACGGCAGCTTCGTAGTGGCCTACCGCAGCGACTACACGGAGGCGACTTCCAACTACCCCTACGACGTGCTCGCCCAGCGCTTCGCGGCCGACGGCAGCCAGCTCGGCGGCGAGTTCACCCTCAACACCACCGTCTCGGGCACCCAGTTCAATCCGCGTCTCGCGGCCCTGTCCGGTGGCAAGTTCGTCGCGGTCTACGGCGACACCGACGCTGCCGACGGGAGCGGCTACGGTGTCTTCGCCAAGGTTTTCAATGCCGACGGCACGGTGGCGGTCGCCGAGCAGGTCGTCCCGACCACGGTGGCCGGCAACCAGTACGGCCACGACGTGGCGGTGCTGGCCGACGGCGGCTTCGTCGTGGTGTGGTGGTCGGCGGACGACCTGATCTACGCCCAGCGCTTCGATGCGGCGGGGGCGAAGGTCGGAGGACAGATCCAGGTCAGCACGGTAGAGAGCAGTTCCTATCAGGACTACGCGCGCGTGGCCGCGCTCGATAACGGCGGTTTCGTGGTCGCGTGGGACACCGGCAACCTCCCTGGCGGCAGCAGCCAGGATGTGGTCGTCCAGCAATTCGACGCTGCCGGCAACAAGGTCGACGGCGCGACCCTCGTCAACACGACGATCGCCAGCCCCCAGTACATGCCGGACATCGCCGGGCTCGCCGGCGGCAACTTCGTCGTGACGTGGGCAGGCTACAACCAGGAATCCGCTACCCCGAATACCTATGGTGTGTTCTCGCAGATCCTGGGCACGCCGGGCTCGATCGTGCGCTCCGCGGCGCCCGAGCTCGTGGATGCGGCGACCGGCGTCCGCTTCGACGAGAACGTGGTCAACGCCACGCCGCAGCTCATCGACGGCGCGGTGCGCCTGTCCGATGCCGACTCGGCGAACTTCGCCGGCGGCCAGCTCGTGGTGAGCGTGCTGTCCGGCTACGGCAACATCCAGCAGGCGCAGCTGGTGCAGGAGGCGAAGGCGCAGGACGCCTTCGGCATCCGCCACCAGGGCAGCGCCGCCGGCCAGGTCGGCGTCTCCGGGACCACGGTGAGCTACGGTGGAGTGGCGATCGGCACCGTCGCCTCGGACGGCCAGGACGGCCGCGACCTCGTCGTGACCTTCAACGCCAGCGCGACCGCCCAGGCGGTGGAGGCGGTGATCGAGAACCTGACCTACGCCAACAGCGTGTCCAACCCGGTCGCCACCCGTACGGTGTCGATCCAGGTGAGCGACGGCGCCGGCGGCGCGAGCGCCCCGCGCCTGGTCACGATCGCGGTGACGCCCGAGTACGACGGCGCCCGCCCGCTCTTCGAGGAGGAGGTGGTCAACACCTGGACGCCGAACGAGCAGAGCCAGCCGGCGATGGCGCGGCTGGCCGACGGCGGCTACGTCACGGTGTGGACTTCGCAGGGCCAGGACGGCTGGGGCTACGGCGTCTTTGGCCAGCGCTACGACGCGCAGGGCGTGGCGGTGGGCAACCAGTTCCAGGTGAACGACTACACGCCGTACGACCAGGTCGAGCCTGCGATCGCGAGCCTGGGCAGCGGCGGCTTCGTCGTGGTGTGGACCGACCGCGGCGGCGCCGACGGCAGCAGCTACGGCGTGTTCGGCCAGCGTTACGACGCCGACGGGCTGCAGATGGGCGAGGCCTTCCTGGTGAATGCGAATACCAGTGGCGCCCAATATCAGCCCGTCGTCGCCAGCCTCGGTGGCGGTTTTGTGGTGGCTTGGCGGTCCGATGCGTACCAGGACGGGCGCTACGGTGACGTCTTCTTCCAGCGCTTCGACGCCAACGGCCAGCCGCTCGGCGCCGAGACGCGCGCCAACACCAGCACCGGTTTCGAAGACAACTCCCAGTACGAACCCGCCATCACCGTGCTCGCCGACGGCAGCTTCGTGGTCACCTGGCGCTCGGATGGCAACTCGGACGGTGACGGCGGCTATGCCGGGGTCTTCGGCCAGCGCTTCGCTGCCGACGGCAGCGCGCTCGGCGCCGAGTTCCAGATCAACACCTACACTCCGTACTACCAGTACGAACCCAGCATCGCCGCGCTCGCCGACGGCGGCTTCGTGGTGGCGTGGACCTCGTACTACCAGGATGGCGGCAGCACGACCGGCGTGTTCGCGCAGCGCTACGACGCCGGCGGCAATCCGGTCGGCGACGAGTTCCGCGTCAACACGACGACAACCGACAGCGAGCAGGCGCCCTCGGTCGCCGGCTTGGGCAACGGCGGCTACGTCATCGCGTGGGCCGCGGGCGGCGAGATCTGGCTGCAGCAGTACGATGCCGCCGGCCTGCCGGTAGATGGCCAGACCCGGGTGGATGCGAAGGACGCCAACTGGGCCCAGGATCCGGTGGTGCTGGCGCTGTCGAACGGCAACTTCGTGGTGAGCTGGACCGACTACCAGGACGATGCCGACGCCAACAGCTATGGCATCTTCCAGCGCGTGTTCGGCGACCCGGCGGACTTCAGCCGCCAGGCCAATCCGGAGCTGGTGGACGTGGCCGAGTCGGTGAGCTTCCGCGAAAACGCGGTCAACCTCGCGCCGCAGCTGATCGACCCCGGAGTGGGCCTGGTCGATGCGGATTCGGCCAACTTCGACGGCGGCCGCCTGGAGGTCGACTACATCAGCGGCTACGGCGGCCAGGACCAGCTCGGCATGGAAGGGCTGGAGAACCAGGACCAGCTCGGCATCCGCTCCGAGGGCGACGGCCCGACCCAGGTGCGCGTGTCGGGGCTGAACGTCTATTACTCGGGCGTGCTGATCGGCACCATCGTCGCCGACGGCAGCAACCACGGCAAGCTGGTGGTGGCGTTCAATGCCGACGCCACGGTGCCGGCGGTCGAGTCGGTGATCGAGAACCTCACCTACCAGAACACCTCGAGCAACCCCTTCGCCAGCCGCACGATCTCGATCCGCGTGACCGACGGTGACGGCGGGGCGAGCGATGCGAAGTTCGTCACCATCAACGTGACGCCCGAGGTCGATGGTGCGGTGCCGCTCGGCCTCGAGCACGAGGTGAACACCACGGTGGCCGGCCAGCAGACTCATCCGGCGATCGCCCACCTGGCCGACGGCGGCTACGTGGTGGTGTGGACCGACGAGGGCGGGGCGGACGGCAGCAGCTACGGGGTGTATGGCCAGCGCTACGACGCCGACGACAACGCGGTGGGCGGCGAATTCCGCGTCAACACGACCACGACCGGCGCGCAGTACGAGCCGCAGGTCGTCGGCCTGTCGGCGGGCGGTTTCGCGGTGGTGTGGCGCTCCGACAGTCAGGATGGCAGCGGCGCCGGCGTGTATGCGCAAGTCTTCGACGGTGTCGGCGCGGCTGTGGGTGGGGAGACGCTGGTCAACACGCTGACCACCAGCAGCCAGTACCAGCCCGATGTCGCCGCGAGCGCCGATGGAGGGTTCGTGGTCGCGTGGTACCACGATGGCTACAGCGCGTCCAACGCCGAGTACGCGGACATCTTCTTCCAGCGCCTGGATGCGAGCGGTGCCAAGCTCGGCGCCGAAACGCGCGCAAACCCGCCGCTCGGTGAGACCTTCGTCTATCAGTCGGAACCCGCGATCGCCTGGCTGGAGGATGGCGGCTTCGTGGTGGTGTGGACCGACTCGAGCACCGACGGCAGCAGCGACGGCGTCTTCGGCCAGCGCTTCGACGCGAGCGGCAATGCGGTGGGCACCGCCTTCCGCGCCAACACCTACACCGACGGCAGCCAGTCCGAGCCCGATGTGGCCGCCCTCGAGGATGGCGGCTGGATCGCGGTGTGGCGCTCCGACGGCCAGGATCTGAGCAGCGCCGGCGTGTATGCGCAGCGCTACGCCGCCGACGGCACCACCGTGGGCACCGAGTTCCGCGTCAACACGACGACCTCGAGCAATCAGTACGAGCCGGCCGTCACCGGCCTGGCCAACGGCGGCTGGGTGGTGAGCTGGACCGACCAGTACGGCGCCGCGGCCAACACCTACGACGTCTTCCTGCAGCAGTACGACGCCGCCGGACGCCAGGTCGATGGCGAGACCCTGGTCAACAGCTACGTGCCCTACGTGCAGCACCAGCCGGCGATCACCGCGATGGCCGACGGCGGCTTCGTGGTGGCCTGGTCGTCCTATGTGTACTCGAGCGACGGCAACGGCGACGGCCTGCCCGACGGCGGCAACGACACCTACGAGATCCGCCTGCAGCGCTTCAGCAACACCGCGCCCCAGATCTCGCCCTTCACGGTCAACGGCCAGGAAGAGGCGGTGATCGTGCTCGACGCCCAGCTCTTCATCGACAGCTTCAGCGATGCCGAGGGCCAGAACCTGGCGGCGATCCGCATCACCACGCTGCCGGCCGAGGGCACCCTGAAGGTGGATGGCGTGGCGGTGTTCCCGGGCCAGGAGGTGAGCCTCGCCGAGCTGCAGGCCGGCAAGCTCAGCTATCAGGGCGACGTGGATTACTTCGGCCTCGACCAGTTCGCCTGGACCGGCAGCGACGGCGTCGCCTACGCGCCCAACCCGGTGTTCTCGATCATCAACCTCGCCAACGTCAATGACGCGCCCGCGCTGCAGGCCGGCGCCGACGACACCGCGGCCGAGGGCACCCGGTTCAACCACGCGATCACGCTCGGCGACCCCGACCCCGACACCCACCTGATCACGGTGGACTGGGGCGACGGCTCGGCGCCGACGCAGTATTCGACCAGCGATGCGGTGTTCAACATCTGGCACTACTTCCCGGACGACGGCAGCTACACCGTGACCGTGACCGCGAACGACCAGGCCGGGCAGGGCAACAGCATCGAGACCGACAGCTTCGAGGTCGTGGTGTCCAACGTGGCGCCCGACCTGACGCTGTTCGGCAACGCCACGGTCGAGCAGAACCTGCCCTACACGCTGACGCTGGGCAGCGTCTATGACCTGGGCGACGACACCGTCAGCGAGTACCGCATCGACTGGGGCGACGGCACGCCGGTGCAGGTGATCGCCGCCGGCGACCTGCCGGCCAACCGCGAGCTCGTCCACACCTACACGAGCACGGGCGACCGCACGATCTCGGTGACGCTGGTGGACGAGGACGGCACCCACGCGGGGGTCGATACACAGCTCGTCCAGGTCAGCGCACCTGCCGAGGTGCTGACGGTGAATGCGGGCGCGGACCTGACGGTGAACGAAGGCCAGTTCTTCGTGCCCTCGATCAGCTTCGCCGATCCGACCGACACCGACCCGGCCGGCCGCCTCTACACCATCGACTGGGGCGACGGCAACACCAGCAGCGGCCGGACCTTCAACCCGTCCGCGCTCGGCGTCGGGCACACCTACGCCGACGGCGACGCCACCTACACCGTCACGGTGACGGTGGACGACGACGGCGCGCAGTCGGGCAGCGACAGCTTCGAGGTCACGGTGAACAACGTGGCCCCGACGCTGAACCTCACCGGCGGCGGCAGCGTGGCCGAAGGGGCGTTGTATACCCTGGCCATCTCGCACAGCGACCCGGGCGCCGACACCATCGCCAGCTACACGATCGACTGGGGCGATGGCGGTCCGGCGCAGGCGCTGACCGCGGCCGCCCTGGCCGCGGCCGGTGGCAGCGTGACCCACGTCTATGCCGACGGCGCCGCCGGCGGCACGGCACGCACGATCACGGTGAACGCCACCGACGAGGACGGCACCTGGACGCAGACCAAGGCGCTCACGGTGAACAACGTCGCGCCGACGATCGCGCTCAGCGGCAACCTCACGGTGGATGAAGGTTCCACCTTCACGCTGAACCTGGGCGCGGTCACCGACCCCGGGCAGGACACGCCCACGAGCTACACGATCAGCTGGGGCGACGGCGCGGTCGAGGTGGTGAACAGCCTCGGCGACTACACCCACGTGTATGCCGACGGCACCACCAACCGCACGATCACGGTGCTGGTGACCGACGAGGACGGCCAGCATGCGAATGCCGGCACACACACGGTCACGGTCAACAACGTGGCGCCCGCGGTGGCGCTGACCGGCGCCGACCAGACGGGCGAGGGCGCGTCCTACGAACTGAACCTGCTCGGCAGCGATCCGGCGGGCAGCGCCGACACGCTGAGCTACAGCATCGACTGGGGCGACGGTTCGCCTGTGCAGGTGCTGAGCGCCGCGCAGCTCGCTGCGCTCGGCGGCAACGTGGACCATGTCTTCGCGGATGACGAGGACGGCCTGGCCAATGCCACCGACCGCACGATCACGGTGACGGTGAGCGACGAGGACGGCGGCAGCTCGATCACGACCAAGACGGTGACGGTGAACAACGTCGCGCCGGTCGCGGCGGTGTCGGGTGCGGCCACGGTCGCGGAGGCCGCGAGCTACACGCTGAGCGTGGGCGCGGTGGTCGATCCGGGCACGGACAGCGTGTCCGGCTACTCGATCGACTGGGGCGACGGCAGCGTCGACAGCTTCACGCCGTCCCAATGGGCGGCCGCGGCGGGCAGCTTCAGCCACGTCTATGGCGATGGCGGCCTCGGTGGCACGCCGGTCCTGGTCACGGTGCGCGCGACCGACGAGGACGGCGAACACGTGCTCGGCACCCAGGCGGTGACGGTGGAGAACGCCGCGCCGACCGCGGTGCTCGGTGGCGCGGACGCGACCGACGAGGGCGCGTCCTACGTGCTGGGTCTGGCGGGCAGCGACCCGGCGGGCAGTGCCGACACCTTGTCCTACAGCATCGACTGGGGTGACGGTTCGCCCGTCCAGGTGCTGAGCGCCTTGCAGCTCGCCATGCTCGGCGGCAACGTGGCGCACGTGTTCGCGGATGACGACGACGGCCCGGTCAACGCCAGCGACCGCACGATCACGGTGATGGTGAGCGACGAGGACGGCGGCAGCTCGACCACGACCAAGACCGTGACGGTGAATAACGTGGCGCCGACGATCGACGCCACCGGCGCCACCACGGCGACCGCCGGTCTGGCCTACACACTCGACCTGTCCAACTACTTCGATCCGGGCGCCGACACCCTGCTGGCGGACGGCATCGAGGTCGATTGGGGCGACGGCACGGTGACCCAGGTCGGCACGCTGGGCGAGCTCAACCACACCTACGCCAGCGCCGGCACGCCGACGATCCGCGTCAGCCTCACCGACGAGGATGGCCGCTTCGCCGACGTGGCGACGATCGCCCTCACGGTGGCCGCGCCGGCCGATACCGTGACGATCGCAGGCCAGGCACCGGGTGCGGTGGCGGAGGGGGAGACCTTCGCCCGCAACATCGTGTTCACCGACGGCGAGGACAGCGGCGGCGACGGCTGGAGCTACGACGTCCTCTGGAACGACGGCGTGGTCCAGAGCGGGACCACGACCAGCACGGGCTTCGTCCTCAGCCGCGCGGCGGCGGACGGCGCCGCGACGCTGCAGGCCACCATCACGGTCACCGACACCAGCGGTGCGGACAGCGACACCGAGGAGCTGGTGCTCGAGGTCTCCAACGTCGCGCCGGTCGCCGCGGTGAGCGGTGCGGGCACGGTCGTCGAGGCCGCGAGCTATACGCTGAGCGTGGGCGCGGTGGTCGATCCGGGCACGGACAGCGTGTCCGGCTACTCGATCGACTGGGGCGACGGCAGCGTCGACAGCTTCACGCCCGCTGAATGGGCGGTGGCTGCGGGCAGCTTCGGCCATGTCTATGGCGACGGCGGCCTCGGTGGCACGCCGCTCCAGATCACGGTGCGCGCGACCGACGAGGACGGCGAGCATGTGCTCGGCACCCAGGCGGTGACGGTGGAGAACGCCGCGCCGAGCGCGGTGCTGGCTGGCGCGGACGCGAGCGACGAGGGCGCGTCCTACGTGCTGGGCCTGGCGGGCAGCGACCCGGCGGGCAGCGCCGACACGCTGAGCTACAGCATCGACTGGGGTGACGGTTCGCCCGTCCAGGTGCTGAGCGCTGCGCAGCTCGCTGCGCTCGGCGGCAACGTGGGCCATGTCTTCGCGGATGACGAGGACGGCCTGGCCAATGCCACCGACCGCGCGATCACGGTGACGGTAAGCGACGAGGACGGCGGCAGCTCGATCACGACCAAGACGGTGACGGTGAACAACGTCGCGCCGGTCGCCGCGCTCTCTGGCGCGGCCACGGTCGCGGAGGCCACCAGCTACGCGCTGAGCGTGGGCGCGGTGGTCGATCCGGGTACGGACAGCGTGTCCGGCTACTCGATCGACTGGGGCGACGGCAGTGTCGACAGCTTCACGCCTGCCGAATGGGCGGTGGCCGCGGGCAGCTTCGGCCACGTCTATGGCGATGGCGGCCTCGGTGGCACGCCGTTCCTGATCACGGTGCGCGCGACCGACGAGGACGGCGAACACGTGCTCGGCACCCGGGCGGTGACGGTGGAGAACGCCGCACCGAGCGCGGTGCTCGGTGGCGCGGACGCGAGCGACGAGGGCGCGTCCTACGTGCTGGGCCTGGCGGGCAGCGACCCGGCCGGCAGCGCCGACACGCTGAGCTACAGCATCGACTGGGGTGACGGTTCGCCCGTCCAGGTGCTGAGCGCTGCGGAGCTCGCCGCGCTCGGCGGCAACGTGGAGCACGTCTTCGCCGACGACGACGACGGCCCGATCGACGCCAGCGACCGCACGATCACGGTGATGGTGTCCGACGAGGACGGCGGCAGCTCGACCACGACCAAGACGGTGACGGTGAATAACGTCGCGCCGACGGTCGCGCTCTCGGGTGCGCCGACCGTGGTCGAAGACATCGGCTACACCCTCACGCTCGGAGCGGTGACCGACCCGGGAACCGACACGGTGGTCGAGTACGTGGTCGACTGGGGCGACGGCAACGTCGAGTCCTACGCTGCGGCCGGCGACGTCAGTCATGTCTTCGCCGATCCCGGCGTCTACCAGATCAGCGTGGCGCTGCGCGACGACGATGGATTGCACGCGGCCGCAGGCAGCCTTCCGGTGACGGTCACCGCCGGTGGTGGTGGCAACACGCCGCCGACGGTGCAGGACGAGACCTACACGGTCCATGCCGGCGACGTGCTGGCGGTGAATGCGGCGGCGGGTCTGCTCGCCAACGACTCGGACGCCGACGGTGATCCGCTGCAGGTGATGAACTACGAGGCCCCGGCCAACGGTTCGCTGACTGTGGTGACCGACGGCTCCTTCACCTACACCCCGAACGCCGGCTTCGTCGGCACCGAGGTGCTGACCTACACGGTCAGCGACGGCACCACCACGCGCACCGGCGAGCTCACGATCGTGGTCGAGAACGAGGCGCCGGTGGTCAATGACGAGACCTACTCGGTCCACGCCGGCGAGGTGCTGGCGGTGGGTGCGGCGGCGGGCCTGCTCGCCAACGACACGGACGCCGACGGCGACGTGCTGCGGGTGCTGAACATCGAGGCCCCGGCCAACGGTTCGCTCAACGCGTTGACCGACGGTTCCTTCACCTACACCCCGAACGCGGCCTTCGTCGGCACCGAGGTGCTGACCTACACGGTGAGCGACGGCATCACCACGCGCACCGGTACGGTGACGATCGAGGTCGAGAACGAGGCACCGGTGGTCAACGACGAGACCTACACGGTCCACGCGGGTGAGGTGCTCACAGTGGGTGTGGCGGCGGGCCTGCTCGCCAACGACACGGACGCCGACGGCGACGTGCTGCGGGTGCTGAACATCGAGGCCCCGGCCAACGGTTCGCTCAACGCGTTGACCGACGGTTCCTTCGCCTACACCCCGAACGCGGCCTTCGTCGGCACCGAGGTGCTGACCTACACGGTGAGCGACGGCATCACCACGCGCACCGGCGAGCTCACGATCGTGGTCGAGAACGAGGCCCCGGTGGTCAACGACGAGACCTACACGGTCCACGCGGGTGAGGTGCTCACAGTGGGTGTGGCGGCGGGCCTGCTCGCCAACGACACGGACGCCGACGGCGACGTGCTGCGGGTGCTGAACATCGAGGCCCCGGCCAACGGTTCGCTCAACGCGTTGACCGACGGTTCCTTCACCTACACCCCGAACGCGGCCTTCGTCGGCACCGAGGTGCTGACCTACACGGTGAGCGACGGCATCACCACGCGCACCGGCGAGCTCACGATCAACGTCGAGAGCGTGGTGCAGACGGAACGCATCGGCGACGCGCCTGCGCGGGTGACGAGTTCCACCCAGTTCGCGACTGCGTGGAGCGATCCGCTACTGCATGGCATTCGCCATACCGATGACGCGGATGCGGCGGCGCCGACCTGGACTGCGGTGCAGTTCAACACGCTCAACAGTGCCGTGTTGTCCGGTGGTGACATCTACAACGGGGATCTCGGCGTCAGCGGACAGGTTGCGGCGACCAGCAGCGTGCGCCAGGAAATCGATGGTACCGAGGCGCTACGCTTCGATCTCGCCGCGCAGGCAAACAGCGTGACGGTCGACCTGTCGCGCTTCTTCGCCAGCGACGACGGCTCGATGCACTTCGAGGCCGGACGCCTGCGCCTGCTGGATTCAAGCGGCAATGTCGTCGCCGAGACGGGCTTCGTCGCGGACTCGACGACCGGAAGCAAGACCGTGACCCTGGATGCCGCCGCTGGCTTCAGCACCATCGAGCTCAGCGCGGGGGCCTACAACGGCAGCGACTTCGTGTTCGGCGCGTATGCCGATGCGGGTGGTGATTTCGCCACTGCGATCTACACCGATTCCGCAGGGCAGGCGCACGGCAGCGAGTTCCTGGTCGACTGGATCGAGGTCGATTTCCAGGTGCCGCTGGTAGGGGTGGCCGACCCGATCGGGGGCTGAACTGTCGGAACTTTTTACAGGGCACTTGCTGACGTATTGCAAGTAGCTGAAAACAATGGCCTTCAATGAATGGCACGGTTTTCGCTACTGCAATACGTCGGTTTTCAAAACAGAGGGGACAGAGATGAATGCAGGCAATTTGGGTGGACCGCTGATGCGCAGCCTGTGTGCGGCAGGGCTCATCGCCACGGCGCCGCTCGCGAGCGCGGCCGTGCTGGTGTCGCAGCCGTTTTCCGCCGGGGGGGAGAGTTTCCTGTCGACCTTCGATGGCGGCTTGATCAACGCGGATTCGTTCTCGCTCGGTGGCGCGGTGGACGTGACTTCGATCGCGTGGTGGGGGACGGAGGCAGCGGGCGGCGGTAGCTTCTCGGTGCGGGTCGCGTCCACGCTAAATGGGCTGCTTTCGGCCTCCGCCTTGGGTGGCACCGTCGCGAGCGCGTCGGCGAGCGCTACGGACAGCGATCAACGGGCGCTCCGCCGATTCGAGTTGACGCTCGGAAGCGCGCTCGGACTCGGTGGTGGGACACATTACCTTGCGATCGGCTACGAAGACGCCAATTCCGAGTGGCATTGGACAGCGGGCAATAACGGCGACTCGGTCAGTTACTACAGCGATGCTCAGGGTTGGTCCGAAGACGACGTCGACTTGTCGTTTGAGGTGGTTGGCGAGCGTCGTCAGACCGTTCCCGAGCCCGGCATCCTCGCGCTGCTCGGTCTCGCCGGCATCGGTGGCCTGCTCGCGCGTCGTCGGCGTCTTTGAGGCGTTGCACCCGAGCCGAGCGTTGAGCCCGGCTCGGAAAATTCGCAGCGCCCGCAGCGCCTAGATCCCACCCGACCGTGATGGTTCATGTAGGAGCGCCGGCAGGCGCGAATGCGGCGGTGAAACGCGCGCGGCGTCTGCCGGAGACGCCGGGTTCGCAGCTGCCGCAGCTCCTACATCCCATCCGAACCGCGATGGTTCATGTAGGAGCGCCGGCAGGCGCGAATGCGGCGGTGAAACGCGCGCCGCGCCCGACGGAGCCGCCGGGTTCGCAGCTGCCGCAGCTCCTACAACCCGCCCGGACCGCTACGCCCTTGTAGGAGCGCCGGCAGGCGCGAATGCGGCGGTGGAATGCGCGCCGTGCCTGTCGGAGCCGCTGGGTTCGCAGCTGCCGCAGCTCCTACAACCCGCCCGGACCGCGACGCCCTTGTAGGAGCGCCGGCAGGCGCGAATGCGGCGGTGGAACGCGCGCCGCGCATGTCGGAGCCGCCCAGTTCGCAGCTGCCGCAGCTCCTACATCCCATCCCGACCGCGACGGTTCATGTAGGAGCGCCGGCAGGCGCGAATGCGGCGGTGGAACGCGCGCTGCGCCCGTCGGAGCCGCCAGGTTCGCAGCTGCCGCAGCTCCTACAACCCGCCCGGACCGCTACGCCCTTGTAGGAGCGCCGGCAGGCGCGAATGCGGCGGTGGAACGCGCGCCGCGCATGTCGGAGCCGCCGGGTTCGCAGCTGCCGCAGCTCCTACAACCCCTCCGGATCGCGACGGTTCATGTAGGAGCGCCGGCAGGCGCGAATCTTCACAGGTTTCGTCGGATGCGGTCGCCGCCGCCGGTTGCCACCGCGATCGCGGCCGCGAACTCCCGCGCCGCCAGCGGCCGCCCGAACAGCGGGCCTTGCTGCAGGTGGCAGTCGAGCGCGCACAGGAAGGCCTGCTGGCCGCGGTTCTCGACGCCGCGCGCGTAGATCTCCAGCCCGAGCGTGCCGGCGAGCGCGCCGATCGCCTCGACGATGGCCTCGCTGTCCTCGCTGCGGCCGACACCGCGCACCAGCTCGGGGTCGAGCTTGAGGGCGGCGAGCGGGAAGCGGCGCAGGCGCGGGATGGACGACAGGCCGCGGCCGAAGTCGTCGATCGACAGGCGCACGCCGGTTGCGGCGATGCGTTCGAGCGTGGCGGCGAGCGTCGGGCTGTCGAGCGCGAGCACCTTCTCGTCGAGGTCGAGCTCCAGCCGATCGGCCTTCAGCCCGGACGTGCGCAGCGCGGCGGCGACGCGGGCGGCAAAGTCGCCGCGCATCAGCTGTTCCACCGAGACATTCACCGTGAGACGCAGGCGCGTGCCGTCGTGCGCCGGCGGCCAGTCGGCGGCGTGGTGGCAGGCCGTGGCCAGCACCCAGTCGCCGACGTCGGCGAGCAGGCGGGGATCGCCGACGGCATTCATGAACTGGCGGTAGGGCAGCAGGCCGAACTCGGGGTGGCGCCAGCGCAGCAAGGCCTCGCCGGCACGGGTGCGGCCGGAGCGCGCATCGACCAGCGGCTGGAAGTGCAGGGTCAGCTCGTCGGCCTGCAAGGCGTGGCGCAGGCCGCGTTCGAGCTGGCTGCTGTCGAAGCCGGGGCCGTCGAGCCGGGTGTGGAAGGCGCTGCAGCAGTTGCCGCCGAGCCGGCGCGCCTGCTCGAGCGCGCCCTTGGCGTTGCGCAGCAGGGTGTCGAGGTTGCGCCCGTCCTGCGGATAGAGGGCGAGGCCGGCGCTGGCGGTGATGCGCTGCGGCCCGCCGCCGAGCTCGAAGGGTTCGGCGACCGCGCGCAGCAGGCGGTCGGCGAACTGCTCGGCGCTGCCCGGGAGATCCGGCTCGGGCAGCAGCACGATGAAGCTGTCGCTGCGCTCGCGCGCCACCAGGGCCTCGGGGCCGGCCGTCGCTGCGAGCCGTCGCGCGATGCGGCGCAGGGTTTCGTCGCCGGCGCTCTCGCCCAGGCTGCGATTGACCGCGGCGAAGCCGTCGAGGTCGAGGCGCAGGATCGCGATGCTGCCGTGACGGCCGGCGGCGCGCACCGCGCAGTCGCCGAAGCGCGCCTCGAGCATGCGGCGGTTGGCCAGGCCGGTGAGCGGGTCGTGGCTGGTCAGGTACATCGACATCGACGGCGCGTCGTCGAAGGTGCGCGCGCCGCCTGCCGCCGGGTGCGGCGCTGCGAGGTCGGGGCCGCCCGTTCGGTCGTCCGCGCTGGCCGCGGGCGCGCTGAGGATGATGGCGTGGATGCCGGGCCGCAGCCGTGGCGCGCAGTTGAACTCGAGCGTGCGCAGGCCGCCATCGGGGAGGGCGAAGTCGAGGCGGCCGCGGCGCTCGCCCTCGATCAGCAGGCGCGCGCGCGCGGCGAGGAAGGCCTGGCCGTCGGGGAAGAGGTTGGCGAGCGGACGCCCGGCGACGTCGCGGTAGTCGCGGCCGAGCAGGCGGCAGGCCGCGCTGTTGGCGTCGAGCACGACCTCGTCGCCAGTGATGAGCAGGCCCTCGTCGAGCAGCTCGAGCAGGGCGAGGTAGACGCCGGCCTCTGCACCCTCCGAAAGGTCCGCAACGAAGAGTTCGGCAGGGGAGGGGCCGGGGGAGGGTGGCAGGCCCGGCAGGCGTCCGGAAGGGTTCACGACGGCGTGGCGGTGCGGGGAGGGTCGGTGCAGGCACCCCGTGTTGGGAGGCCTGCGAGTGAGATCACAGCATAGCCGATGCCTGCGTCCCGCCGTGCGGCGAATAGGGGCCGCGAGCGGCCCTTATTTGCGCCCGAGGCCGCCGAGCAGCACCGCGATCGGGCGCTGGTGGCGGCGCAGCGGGTCGGGCTTGCCTGCCGCCGCCGCGGTGGGCTGGGTGTGCTCGGCGACGACGATGGGCGGATTGACCGGCTCGTAGGGCTTGGAGAAGTCGAAGCCGTCGGCGGCGATGGTGGAGCGCCCGCGGCGGGGGCCGGCGCGCAGGCCTTCGCGTTCGCGCGCCGGTTCGCGACGACCTTCGCCACTGCGTTCGCCGCTGCGCTCGCCACTGCGCTCGCCACTGCGCTCGGCGCCACGTTCGCTGCTGCGCTCGGCGCCACGTTCGCGGCCGCCGGAGCGCGGCGCCGGAGCGTGCGCCTCGGTGTCGGCC
>NZ_AMXF01000045.1 GCF_000310225.1 Thauera phenylacetica B4P | reverse complement strand
GCGGCGACCACCGCGGCCACCTCGGCGGTGTCGCGCGGACGCACCACCGCGCGCGCGCGGCCGTGGTAGCGCCCGCGCCAGTCGCTCAGGAAGGGGGCCATGTCGGCCTCGGCCTCGAGCACGTTCGCCGCGCCGACGATCGCGCGCAGGCGCGCGTTCAGTTCATCGCTCATCCGATCCTCGTTCGATGGTGCCGCCGAGCAGCTCGCGCAACAGCGGCCGCACCCGCGCCACCGCCGCGACGCCCTCGGCGATGGCCTCGTCGGCGCGATGGTAGTCCATCAGGCCGAGCTGGCTCACCCGCGGCGACACCAGCAGGTCGGCCGGCTCGCCGGCGAGGCGGCTGCGCGCGATGCGCACCTGCATGATGTTGATGCTGGAGCTGATCACCGAGACCAGCGAGGGGAGGTTGTCGTCGCCGGCCAGGGGACGCGCGGCCACCCCGGGCTCGGCTTCGCTGGCAAAGCCGAAGCGCGCCAGCAGGCGCTCGGTCCAGCCGGCCTCGGTCTCCTCGACCGGCGCGGGCTCGACCGCCGAGCGCCGGATGGCGCGCCCCACCATGTCCGAGCCGAGGTCCACCGCGATCACCACGTCGGCGCCCATCGCCCGGCACAGCGACACCGGCACCGGATTGACCAGGCCGCCATCGACCAGCATGCGGCCCTGGTGCAGCACCGGGGTCATCAGCCCGGGGAGCGCGATCGAGGCGCGCACCGCGGCCGACACGCTGCCCTCGTGCAGCCAGATCTCGCGCCCGGTGGAGAGCTCGGTGGCGACGCAGGCGAAGCGGTGGTCGAGCTCGGTGAAGTCGCGGTCGATGAAGTTGCGCTCGAAGAAATCGATCAGCTTCTGGCCCTTGATCAGGCCGCCACGCAAGGACACGTCGAGCAGCGACACCACGTCCTGCCATTTCAGGGTCTCGGCCCAGCGCACCAGCTTGTCGAGGTCGCCCGAGGCCGCGGCGGCGCCGACGAAGGCGCCGATCGAGCAGCCGGTGATGATCTGCGGCACCACGCCTTCGCGCGCCAGCTCCTGCAGCACGCCAAGGTGCGCCCAGCCGCGCGCGGCGCCGCTGCCGAGCGCCAGCCCGATCACCGGGCCGGCGGCGGAAGGCTCGGCGCAGGCAAGGCCGACCGCGCCCGCACCGCTCACCACGGAGAGGGCTCCGGCGCGGCGACGCCGGCCTTACTCGATGCGCTCGGCGTAGAGGTCGTGCACATCGCAGTCGGTGATGCGCACCCGCACGAAGTCGCCCGGCGCGAGGCCGTCGCCCTCGGGGATGATCACCAGGCCGTCGATCTCGGGCGCGTCGCCCGGCGAGCGCGCGAGCGCGCCCTCCTCGTCGACCTCGTCGACCTCGTCGACCAGCACGGTCATCTCGCGATCGATCTTGGCCTCGAGGCGCTGGGTGGAGATGTCTTCCTGGAAGTCCATCAGGCGCGCACGGCGCTCCTCGCGCACCTCGTCCGGCACCGCGCCGGGCAGCTCGTTCGCCGTCGCACCCTCGACCGGCGAATAGGCGAAGGCGCCGACGCGGTCGAGCTGGGCCTCCTCGAGGAAGTTCAGCAGCAGCTCGAAGTCTTCCTCGGTCTCGCCGGGGAAGCCGGTGATGAAGGTCGAGCGGATGGTCAGGTCCGGGCAGATGCTGCGCCACTTGCGCACGCGCTCGAGCACGTTCTCGGCGTTGGCCGGGCGCTTCATGGCCTTGAGGATGCGCGGGCTGGCGTGCTGGAAGGGCACGTCGAGGTAAGGCAGGATCTTGCCTTCGGCCATCAGCGGGATCAGGTCGTCCACGCTCGGATACGGGTACACGTAGTGCATCCGGATCCAGATGCCGAGCTCGCCGAGCGCCTTGGCGAGATCGAGCAGGCGCGTCTTGACCGGCCGCCCGCCCCAGAAGCCGGTGCGATACTTGACGTCCACGCCGTAGGCCGAGGTGTCCTGCGAGATCACCAGCAGCTCCTTGACGCCCGCGTCGGCGAGCGCCTCGGCCTCGCGCATGACCTCGTGGATCGGCCGGCTGACCAGGTCGCCGCGCATCGACGGGATGATGCAGAAGCTGCAGCGGTGGTTGCAGCCCTCGGAGATCTTGAGGTAGGCGTAGTGCTGCGGCGTGAGCCGGATGCCCTGCGGCGGCACGAGGTCGGTGAAGGGGTCGTGCGGCTTGGGCAGGTGGCGATGCACCGCGTGCATGACCTCCTCGGTGGCGTGCGGGCCGGTGACCGCGAGCACCTGCGGATGCGCGGCGAGGATCACGTCGTCCTTGGCGCCCAGGCAGCCGGTGACGATCACCTTGCCGTTCTCGGCGAGCGCCTCGCCGATCGCGTCGAGCGACTCCTCGACCGCGGCGTCGATGAAGCCGCAGGTATTCACGACGACCAGGTCAGCGTCGTCGTAGCTGCCCGAGATCGAATAGCCCTCCGCGCGCAGCCGGGTCAGGATGTGCTCGGAGTCGACGGTCGCCTTGGGGCAGCCGAGGGAGACGAAGCCGACACGCGGCAGATCGGGGGTCTTGAAGGTGGTCATGCAAGGAACCTGTCGGGTCGGGGCGGCTGCGGCCTTGGCGGCACGCGGTGCCGCTTACTTCTTGCCGTCGCCCTTGGGCGCGGCGGGCTCGTCCTCGGGGCGGACGTAGCCGGGGAACTGGAAGCCGGTGAACATGTTGCGCGTCTGGCTCTCGAGCTGGGTCTGCATCTGCTCGAACATCTTCTTCGACTGGTCGACGTAGGCGCCCATCATGCTCTGCAGCGCAGGCCCCTGGAAGTTGAGGAACTGCGCCCACAGGTCCTGGCCCACCGGGCTGTTCTCGCCGTAGATCGCGCGCGCCTGGTCCTGGAGCTTGACCTGCATCTCGGTGAAGGCCTTGATGTTGCTCTCGAGGTACTTGCCCATCATGCCCTGCATGGCGTTGCCGTAGAAGCGGATCATGTGCGCGAGCAGGTCACTGGTGAACATCGGCGCGCCACCGGCCTCTTCCTCGAGGATGATCTGGAGCAGGATGCTGCGCGTCAGGTCCTCGCCAGACTTCGCATCCAACACCTGGAAATGCTCGTGATTCAGCACCAAGTCCTTGACGTCGGCCAGGGTGATGTAAGAACTGGTCCGCGTGTCGTACAGACGGCGGTTCGGGTACTTCTTGATCAGACGCTGCTGTTCCGGCATTTCTCCGTCTCCTCGGCGGCGGTGTCTTCGCTCTGTGCGAAAAAATTATATCGCGCTGCGACATCGAAACCACGAAAAAACCCCGTCTTTCGACGGGGTTGCGTGTTTTCGCGCATGACACGGCGCAACATCAGCACATGTGCAGGCCACCGTTGATGTTGATGGTCGCGCCCGTGATGTAGGCAGCCTTGTCGGAGGCGAGGTAGGCGCACAGGTCGCCGATCTCGTCCGGACGGCCGAGGCGCTTCATCGGCACGCTGTCGATGATGCCCTGGCGGATGTCCTCGCGGATCGCCATGACCATCTCGGTGCCAACATAGCCCGGGGCGATCGCGTTGACGGTCACGCCCTTGGTGGCGAGCTCGCCGGCAAGCGCCTTCGTGAAGCCCAGCACACCGGCCTTGGCAGCCGAGTAGTTGGTCTGGCCGGCCTGGCCCTTGACGCCGTTGACCGACGAGATGTTGATGATGCGACCCCAGCCGCGCTCGGCCATCTTGGCGGAGACGTGGTGGGTGACGTTGAACAGGCTGTTCAGGTTGGTGTTGATCACCGCATCCCACTGGCCCTTCTCCATCTTGGGGAAGAACTTGTCGCGGGTGATGCCGGCGTTGTTCACCAGCACGTCGATCGGGCCGATGTCGGACTCGACCTTGGCGACCATCGCCGCGCAAGACTCGTAGTTCGACACGTCGCCTTCGGCGGCGCCGAAGTCGAAGCCGAGGTCGCGCTGGGCGGACAGCCAGGCGTCCTTTTGCTCGAAGTTCGGCAGGCAGTTGGCCACGACCTTGAAGCCGTCCTTGGCGAGCGACTGGCAGATCGCCGTACCGAGGCCACCCATGGCGCCGGTGACAAGAGCGATTTTCTTGGACATCTTGAAATCCTTCAGGAGCATTTGTAGAAACCGAGGCCGCCTGCGGACCGGGATAGCCGGCATGCGCTTCGGTCGTGGATGCGGCAGCGCATCAGCCACCTCACGCGCGGATTATAGCCCCTGTTTCACAACTCATGTTGCGATGCAATAGCGACCTTCCCGGCCGCGGCGCGCACAAAAAAATGGCGCGCCCCACCGGGGCGCGCCATGCTGCGGAGCCGGAAGCGGCCGCCGACGGATCAGAACATGTGCTGGCCGCCGTTGATCGAGATGTTGGCGCCGGTCACGAAGGCCGCCTCGTCCGAGGACAGGTAGGCCACCAGGCCGGCGATCTCTTCCGGCTTGCCGAGGCGGGACACCGGGATCTGCGGCAGGATCTTGGAGTCGAGGATCTCCTGCGGAATCGCCATCACCATCTTGGTGCCGATGTAGCCCGGCGAGATGGTGTTGACGGTGACGCCGTTGCGCGCCACTTCCAGCGCCAGCGCCTTGGTGAAACCGTGCATGCCGGCCTTGGCGGCGGCGTAGTTGGTCTGGCCGAAGGCGCCCTTCTGGCCGTTGACCGAGGACACGTTGATCACGCGGCCCCACTTGCGCTCGAGCATGCCGTCCATGACCTGCTTGGTCATGTTGAAGGCCGAGTCGAGGTTGGTACTGATGACCGCATCCCAGTCGGCCTTGGTCATCTTCTTGAAGGTCATGTCGCGCGTGATGCCGGCGTTATTGACCAGCACGTCGACCGGGCCGACCTCCTTGATCACCTGCTCGACGCAGGCCTTGCACGAGTCGAAATCCGCCACGTCGCAAGGAACGGCCTTGAAGCCGTAGCCCATGTTGTTCATGGTCTGCAGCCACTCCTGGGCCTTGCTGTTGCCCGGGGAATGGGTCGTCACCACCTTGTAGCCGAGCGCGGCCAGCTTGATGCAGATCGCCTCGCCGAGACCACCCATGCCACCGGTTACCAGTGCAACTCTTGCCATCTTCTTCTCCTCTCCCTATGCGGGGTACTTTAGTCGTGCTGGACGGACCTTGAACACGACGGCAGCGACCGCCCGATCCGCTGCCGTCGAACGCTGAAAATCGTCTCCTGCCGCGTCAGGAACGCTCCTTGACGTAGCGCCCCGGCGCCGGCTCGATCGGCTCGTACTTGGTGCTGCCCAGGCGTCCGCGCGCGGCGATCTCCTTGCCGCCATGCCCGCGCAGCCACTCGGCCCAGTGCAGCCACCAGCTGCCCTTGTGCTCGACCGCGGCCTCGAACCACTCGTCCGGATCGGCCGGACGCTGATCGGCCGTCCAGTAGCTGCGACGGTTCTTGGAGGCCGGGTTGATCGCGCCGGCGATGTGGCCGCTTGCCCCCAGCACGAAGGTGGTGTCGCCGCCGAGCAGATTGCGCGCCAGATAGGCGCTCTTCCACGGCACGATGTGATCCTCTCGCGCCGCCATCAGGTAGGCAGGCACATCGACCTTGCCGAGGTCCACCTTCTGGCCGAGCATCTTCAGCTTGCCCGGCACGCGCAGGTTGTTCTCGAGGTACATGTTGCGCAGGTACCAGGTCAGGAACGGCCCCGGAAGGTTGGTGGAGTCCGAGTTCCAGTACAGCAGGTCGAAGGCGACCGGCTTGTTGCCCTTGAGGTAGTTGCCCACCACGTACTGCCACACCAGGTCGTTGGCGCGCAGGAAGGAGAACACGTTGGCGAGTTCCTGCCCCTTGAGCACGCCACCCTTGCCGATCGCAGCCTCGCGCGCCGCGACGCTCGCCTCGTCCACCAGGCAGCCGAGCTCGCCGGCGTCGGAGAAATCGAGCAGCGTGGTCATCAGCGTGAGGCTGGCCACCGGCTCCTCGCCGCGCGCACGCGACACCGCGAGCGCCGAGGTGAGGATGGTGCCGCCGACGCAGAAACCGAGCACGTTGGGCTTCTTGACGCGGGTGATCGCCCGCACCACCTCGAGCGCCGCAAGCGGCCCCTTGTCGAGATAGTCGTCCCAGGTGTAGTGCCCGCCGGTATCCGGACGCGGGTTCTTCCACGACACCAGGAAGGCCGTGAAGCCCTGCTCGACGACGAAGCGCACGAGGGAGTTCTCGGGCTGCAGGTCCATGACGTAGAACTTGTTGATGCACGGCGGCACGATCAGCAGCGGCGTCTGCGCGACCTTCTCGGTCAGCGGCGCGTACTGGATCAGCTGCATCAGCTCGTTCTCATACACCACCGAGCCCGGGGTGAGCGCGAGGTTGCGGCCGATCTCGAAGGCCGCGTCGTCGGTCATCGAGATGCGCCCCTTCTCGAGGTCGCCGAGCAGGTTCTGGATGCCGCGCGCGATGCTCTCGCCCTTGGTCTCGACCGCGGTCTTGATGAACTCGGGGTTAGTCGCCGCGAAGTTGCTCGGCGACAGCGCGTCGATGTACTGGCGGGTGAGGAACTGCATGCGCGCCTTGGCGCGGCCGTCTGCGATCGGCATCGCGTCCGCCATCTGGCGCAGGAAACCGGCGTTGAGCAGGTAGGCCTGGCGCATGTAGTCGAACACCGGGCTCTCGGACCATTCGGGCGCGGCGAAGCGCTTGTCGCCCGGCTCCGGCTGCACCACCGCGGGGCCTGCCGCGCCCGAGGTGCGCGAGAGCATGGACGACCACAGCTCGGTGTGCTTCTCGGCGAAGGCCTTGTGCAGCGAGGCCATCACCTCCGTCTCGGGCATCGGCAGCTTCTGCGCCGCCGCCCCCGAGGAGTCCTGCATCGCCACATGCTGGCGCGCGAGCGCGTCGAAGAAGCCCTGCGCCATCGCCTGCCCGGCGGCGAGGATCGCCTGCATGCCCGGCGGCACCTGCTTGTCCGTCGAATCCGACATCCCTTTCTCCTGAGGCCGCGCCCGCCCGCTTCGGGTCGGGATCGCGGTGTCCTGTCTTGTCCGGGATCCTCCGGCACCGGCCCCCGGCGCGCGCTAGAATCCACCCATGTACCTGATACCGATCGCCTGGCTCTACGTCGTCATCCTCGTCGCCGCGGCGGAGGACACGATCGTTGCCGCCGTACTGACCTTCGTGTTCTGGGGGCTCGCGCCCCTGGCCTTGTTCCTGTGGCTGTTCGGCACCCCGGCCCGCCGACGTCGTCGCCTGGAGCAGGAGCGTGAAGCACTCGAACGCAACGATAGAGCCGAAACTGACGCCGATCAATAGCCGCAAGCCCCAACGCGACCATGCGAGACGAATCGGCGGGACGCTGCGCTCACGCCGGCCCGGTCGAACGCGCCGCATCCAGCCAGATCAGCGAGGCGAAACGCCCGGTCGTCCCGTCGCGGCGGTAGGAGTAGAAATGCGTCGGATCGGCCACGGTGCACACCCCGCCGCCGTCGATCCGGCGCACGCCCGCGGCCTCGAGGCGGCGGTGGGCGAGCCTGAAGAGATCGGCCAGCCATTTGCCCGGCGCCGCCCCTGCCACGAAGGCGGCGGCTGCGCCGGCATCGGCAGCGACGAAGGCTGCGCGCACCTCGTCGCCGACCTCGAAGGCCGCCGGTCCGATCGCCGGCCCGAGCCAGGCGCGCACCCGCCCGGGCGCGACGCCCATGCGCTCCACGGTGCGCTCCAGCACCCCGGCAGCCAGGCCGCGCCAGCCCGCGTGGGCGGCGGCGACCACGCCGCCTTCGTCGTCGCAGAACAGCACCGGAAGGCAGTCGGCGGTCATCACCGCGCAGGCCCGCCCGGGGATGCGCGCGACCGCCGCGTCGGCCTCGGGCACGCCGACGGCGCCATCGGCGTCGGCCACTACGCAGCCATGCACCTGCTCCAGCCACACCGGCTGGGCGCCGATCGCCGCGCACAGGCGCGCGCGGTTGGCCGCCACCGCGCGCGCATCGTCGCCGACGTGGCTGCCGAGGTTGAAGCTCGCCCACGGGGGCAGGCTCGCACCGCCCTCGCGGGTGCTCACCAGCGCCTGCACCCCGGGCGGCAGGTGCCAGTCCGGACGCAGCAGGCCGGGGGCGAATAGCTGGTAGCCGGGCGGCGGCAGGCTCATCGCGGCCCCCCGCGCAGTTCGTCCAGCAGCGCGGCGAAATCGGCCGCCATCGGCACCTCCCAGCGCATCGCCTCGCCGCTGCGCGGATGCACGAGGCCGAGCCGGAAGGCGTGCAGAGCCTGGCGCGGAAACCCGTCGAGGCGCACATCGCCGCAGCGGCGCGCACCATAGAGCGGATCGCCGACCAGGGGATGGCCGATGTGCGCCATGTGGACGCGGATCTGGTGGGTGCGCCCGGTCTCCAGGCGGCACTCGACCAGGGTCGCCCGGGGAAAACGCTCGATGACCCGATAATGCGTGAGCGCCGGACGGCCGCCACCGACCACCGCCATGCGCGTGCGCTGCGTGGGATGGCGCCCGATCGGCGCATCCACGGTGCCGCCGGCGCTCAGCTCGCCCTGCACCAGCGCGCGGTAGTGGCGGCCGACGGTGCGCGCCTGGAGCTGGCGCACGAGCTCGGTCTGCGCGGCGAGCGTCTTCGCCACCACCATCAGCCCGCTGGTGTCCTTGTCGAGGCGGTGCACGATGCCGGCGCGCGGCACCCCGGCGAGTCCGGGGTTGCGGAACAGCAAGGCGTTGAGCAGCGTCCCGCTCCAGTTGCCGCTGCCCGGATGCACGACCAGCCCGACGGGCTTGTCGATCACCAGCAGGTCCTCGTCCTCGCACACCACCGCGAGCGGGAGGTCCTCGGGCAGCTCGGCGGCGAGCTCGGGCGGTGGCGGCGCGTCGATCTCCACGCACTCGCCGCCGCACACCTTGCGACGCGCGTCCGGGCTCGCGCCGTCGACACGGATCCAGCCCGCCTTGAGCCAGCCCTGCAGGCGGCTGCGCGAGTGCTGGGGGAACAGCCGTGCGAGCGCCTGGTCCAGGCGCAACCCGCCCAGCTCGACGGGAATCGTCAGCGCCTCGCACGCATCGGCGTCGTCGGCGGGAAGATCGGAGAGGACGTCGGCCGCGAGGGCGGCTGGGATATAATCGGTGCGTTCATTCACGCGAGTGTCTTCGATGGCCAGGTTCACCCCCGGAAGTTTAACGGCAAAAGCCGCGCTGATCGGCGCCTTGCTGCTCGGCGGCTGCGGCCTCCTGCCCGAGCAGGTCGACGAGACCGCGGGCTGGAACGCGCAGAAGCTGTACTCCGAGGCCAAGGCCTCGATGAGCGAGGGCGGCTACGAGCGCGCGGTGACGCTGTTCGAGAAGCTCGAGGCACGCTACCCCTACGGCCGCTTCGCCCAGCAGGCCCAGCTCGAGGTGGCCTACGCGTACTACAAGCAGGGCGAGCAGGCGCTCGCGCTCGCCGCGGCCGACCGCTTCATCAAGCTGCACCCCAACCACCCGAACGTCGACTACGCCTACTACCTCAAGGGCCTGGTCAACTTCAACGAAGACCTCGGCCTGCTCGCCGGCCTGTCGCGCCAGGACCTCTCCGAGCGCGACCCCAAGGGCGCGCGCGAGGCCTTCGACAGCTTCCGCGAGCTGGTCGAGCGCTTCCCCGAGAGCCGCTACGCGGACGACTCGCGGGCGCGCATGCAGTACCTGATCAACTCGCTCGCCTCGCACGAGGTGCACGTCTCGCGCTACTACTACAACCGCGGCGCCTACGTCGCCTCGATCAACCGCGCGCAGACGGCGGTGAACAACTTCCCGCAGGCGCCGGCGATCGAGGAGGCGCTGTTCCTGATGGTGATGAGCTACGACAAGCTCGGCATGGCGCAGCTGCGCGACGACGCCGACCGCGTCATGCGCAAGAACTTCCCCGACAGCGTGTATTTCCGCGGCGGCCCGGAGGACGACCGGCCATGGTGGCAGCTGTGGTGAGCGCCTGGGCGCACACGTAATTCCATGACGACAAGGGCGCCGATCGGCGCCCTTGTCGTTGCTACGGAGAGATTGCTGCGGAAGGCAATCCGCAGCCGTGCGGATGCGTTTTAAGCCTTTTCGACCATATCGCCCGCTGCGCGGCTGCATTCGCGCCTGCCGGCGCTCCTACATGAACCGTCGCGCTTGAGCCGCCCTGTAGGAGCGGCGGCAGCCGCAAACACGGCGATCCGGCAGCGATGCGCGTGAGCGGACTTCGACCGCTGCATTCGCGCCTGCCGGCGCTCCTACATGAACCGTCGCGCCTGAGCCGCCCTGTAGGAGCGGCGGCAGCCGCGAACACGGCGATCCGGCAGCGATGCGCGTGAGCGGACTTCGACCGCCGCATTCGCGCCTGCCGGCGCTCCTACATGAACCGTCGCGCTTGAGCCGCCCTGTAGGAGCGGCGGCAGCCGCGAAGACGGCGGTCCGGCAAGCGATGCGCGTGAGCGGACCTCGGCCGCTGCATTCGCGCCTGCCGGCGCTCCTACATGAACCGTCGCGCTTGAGCCGCCCTGTAGGAGCGGCGGCAGCCGCGAAGACGGTGCCGGTCAGGCGCCGATCTTTGCCTTGAACTGCTGGCGGTAGCGGTGCAGCAGCGGCTCGGTGTAGCCGCTGGGCTGGGCGCAGCCTTCGAAGATCAGCGCGCGCGCGGCCTGGTAGGCTACCGAGTCGTCGAAGTCCGGCGCCATCGGGCGGTACAGCGGGTCGCCCGCGTTCTGGCCATCCACTACCGCAGCCATGCGCTTGAGCGTGGCCTCGACCTGCTCGGCGGGCACCACGCCGTGGCGCAGCCAGTTGGCGATGTGCTGGCTGGAGATGCGCAGCGTGGCGCGGTCCTCCATCAGGCCGATGTCGTTGATGTCGGGCACCTTCGAGCAGCCCACGCCCTGCTCCACCCAGCGCACGACGTAGCCGAGGATGCCCTGGCAGTTGTTGTCGAGCTCCTGCTGGCGCTCGCTCTCGCTCCACTCGGCCTTCGCCACCACCGGGATGGTGAGCAGGTCGTCGAGCAGCGCCTCGGCTTCCTTGTCGAGGTCGAGCTTCTCGATGTCCTGCTGCACCGCGGCCACGTTGACCTGGTGGTAGTGCAGCGCGTGCAGCGTGGCGGCGGTCGGCGACGGCACCCAGGCGGTGTTGGCGCCGGACTTGGGGTGGCCGATCTTCTGCTCGAGCATCGCGGCCATCAGGTCGGGCATGGCCCACATGCCCTTGCCGATCTGGGCGCGGCCGCGCAGGCCGGCAGCCAGGCCGATCAGCACGTTGCGGCGCTCATAGGCGGCGATCCACTTGCTGTTCTTGATGTCGCCCTTGCGCATCACCGGGCCGGCCTCCATCGAGGTGTGCATCTCGTCGCCGGTGCGATCGAGGAAGCCGGTGTTGATGAAGGCCACGCGCGCCGGCGCGGCGGCGATGCAGGCGCGCAGGTTGACGCTGGTGCGGCGCTCCTCGTCCATGATGCCGAGCTTGACCGTGTTGGCCGGCAGGCCGAGCAGCTGCTCGACACGGGTGAACAGCTCGTCGGCGAAGCCGATCTCGGCCGGGCCGTGCATCTTGGGCTTGACGATGTAGATGGAGCCCTTGCGCGAGTTGCCACGACGCTCGAGGTCGCGCTTGGCGATCAGCGTGGTGACCACCGCGTCCATGACGCCCTCGGGGATCTCCTTTCCTTCGCCCCACAGGATGGCCGGGTTGGTCATCAGGTGGCCGACGTTGCGCACGAAGAGCAGCGCGCGGCCGTGCAGCCTGACCGGCTTGCCATCGGCGCCCGTGTATTCGCGGTCGGCGTTCAGGCGGCGGGTCATCGGCTTGCCGCCCTTGTCGAAGGTATCTTCCAGCGTGCCGGCCATCAGGCCCAGCCAGTTGCGGTAGGCCACGACCTTGTCGTCGGCGTCCACCGCGGCGACCGAGTCCTCGCAGTCCATGATGGTCGACAGCGCGGCTTCCATCAGCAGATCGTTCACGCCGGCCGCGTCGGTCTTGCCGATGGCACCGTTGCGGTCGATCTGGACCTCGATGTGCAGGCCGTTGTTCTTCAGCAGCACGGCCGACGGCGCGGCGGCATCGCCCTGGAAGCCGACGAACTTCCCTGCCTGCTGCAGGCCGGTGGTCGAGCCGTTCTGCAGCTTCACGACCAGCTTGCCACCCTCGACCGCGTAGCCCGCGGCGTCGGCGTGCGAGGCGCCGGCGAGCGGCGCGGCCTGGTCGAGCACGTTGCGGCCGAAGGCGATGACCTTGGCGCCGCGCACCGGGTTGTAGCCCTTGGTGAGCTCGGCGCCGTCCTTCTGCGCGATGGCGTCGGTGCCGTAGAGCGCGTCGTACAGCGAGCCCCAGCGCGCGTTGGCGGCGTTGAGCGCGTAGCGCGCGTTCATCACCGGCACCACCAGCTGCGGGCCGGCCTGCACGGCGAGCTCGTCGTCGACGTTGGTGGTGGTGGCCTTGGCGCCGGCAGGCACCGGCTGCAGGTAGCCGATCGAGGACAGGAAGGCCTTGTAGGCGGCCATGTCGGCAATCGGGCCGGGGTGGGCGCGATGCCAGGCATCGACCTCGGCCTGGATGCGGTCGCGCTCGGCGAGCAGTGCGGCGTTCTTGGGCGCGAGATCGTGTACCAGCGCATCGAACCCGGACCAGAAGGCGGCGGCATCCACACCGCTGCCCGGCAGGGCCTCTTCTTCAATGAAACGCTTCAGGTTCGCTGCGACCTGCAGACGCTGGCAACTCACTCGTTCGGTCATCTTTCGCACTCACTGGCTCGGGGGTTGTCGAGGAACGCGCCCGCATTCGCGAGCGCATAACCGTTGAAGGATGCTTTCGATCGCGGCGTGGGTCAAGGGCGCGAAACAAAAGTCCTCTATAAGACCTGCGCTATGGGTCACCGTGCGGCGACAGGCGGGCTCGTGCCCGCAGAGGCCGGCAAACTTCTGCATTTTATTGCACAATACATCTTCAGCATGCACTATTTGACATGACGTGCTCTGCGGGCGCCGATCGCGAACGCAGGGCCGACACCGCACTCGAGGAGACAGACATGCAGATTCTTCAACCCGCAGGCTGGAAACGACCGAAGGGCTACGCCAATGGGGTGGTCGCGAGCGGCCGGATGCTGTTCGTCGCCGGCCAGGTGGGCTGGGACGCGGACGAGGTCTTCCGCAGCGAGGACCTGGTCGAGCAGATCCGCCAGGCGCTGCGCAACGTGCTCGCCATCCTGGACGCCGGCGGCGCGCGCTCGACCGACATCGTGCGCATGACCTGGTACCTGGGCAACGCCACCGAGTACAACGCCCGCCTCGAGGAGATCGGCGCGGTCTATCGCGACCTGGTCGGCCACCACTACCCCGCGATGAGCGCGGTGCAGGTGGCGGGCTTCGTCGAGGATGGCGCCAAGGTGGAGATCGAGGTCACGGCAGTGCTGCCGGACGATTGAGGAGGGGTCGCAGCGGACGCTGCACCACTGCCTGCGTTGTCCGATGGGCGGGCAGGGCCCAGCCCGCCCGCCGATGCATCACACCCCGAGGTGCTTGCGGATCAGCGCCGGGTCCTGGCGCACCTGCTCGCTCGGTCCGTCGAACACCACCTCGCCCTTGACGAGGATCACCGAGCGGTTGGTCAGCGCGGTCACCGCCGAGTGGTTCTTGTCCACCACCACGGTGGCGATGCCGGTGTCGCGGATGGTCCGGATGACCTTCCAGATCTCCTTGACCATCAGCGGCGCCAGGCCCTCGGTGGCCTCGTCGAGGATCAGCAGGTCGGGGTTGGTCATCAACGCACGCCCGATCGTGAGCATCTGCTGCTCGCCGCCGGAGAGCTGGCCGCCGCCGTTATCGATGCGCTCGCCCAGGCGCGGAAAGGTCTCCATGACGCGCTCGAAGGTCCACTCGCGCTGCCCGTCCACGCCCGCACGCGCCGCCATCACGAGGTTCTCGCGCACGCTCAGGTTGGGGAAGATGCCGCGCCCCTCGGGCACGTAGGCCACGCCGGCGAGCGCGATGCGGTGCGGCTTGGCGCGCGTCATGTCGTCGCCATTCACGCGCACCGTGCCGTGGCGCGGTCGCACCAGGCCGAGCATGGTGCGCAGCAGCGTGGTCTTGCCCATGCCGTTGCGCCCCATCAGGCCGAGCGCCTCGCCCCTGCGGATGGAGAAGCTCACCCCGTGCAGGATGTGGCTCGACCCGTAGTAGGTGTGCAGGTCACGCGCTTCGAGCAGCATCTCAGCCATGTTCCTCCTCCCCGAGATAGGCCGCCTGGACGTCCTCGCTGTTGCGGATCTGCTCGGGCGGCCCGGATTCGAGCACCGAGCCCTCGACCATCACGGTGATCGTGTCGGCCACCGCGAACACCGCGTCCATGTCGTGCTCGACCAGCAGGATCGCGCGGTTCTGCTTGAGCTTGCGCAGCAGCTCGACCATCTGCCCGGACTCTTCCGAGCCCATGCCGGCGAGCGGCTCGTCGAGCAGCAGCACGCGCGCGTCGGTGGCCAGCACCATGGCGATCTCGAGCTGGCGCTGCTCGCCGTGCGAGAGCAGGCCCGCCTTGCGCTGCTCGCGCCCGCCCAGCCCGGCCTCGACGATCGCCGCGCGCGCGCGCTCGACGGTGTCGCTCGTCTTCATCGCGTCGGTGAAGATCCGCCACGGCCGCGGCCTGCGCGACTGCGCGGCGAGCCGGCAGTTCTCCAGCACGGTGAATTGCGGAAAGATGTTGGTGCGCTGGTAGCTGCGGCCGATGCCGCGGTGCGAGCGCGCCGCCGAATCCAGCCCGGTAACGTCCTGCCCCTCGAGCAGGATGCGCCCCGCGGACGGCGGCAGGTCGCCCGAGAGCATGTTGATGCAGGTCGACTTGCCCGCGCCGTTGGGCCCTAGCAGCGCATGCAGCTCGCCGCGTGCGAGCGTGATGCACACCTCGAGGTTGGCGGTCAGTCCGCCGAAATGGCGGGTCAGGCGGTCCGCCACCAGCATCGCCTCACTCATCGTCTTCTCCCCAGTTGACCGTCCGGAAGATGCGTCGCGGCAGGCCAGCCAGTCCGGTCGGCATGAACAGCACCGCGGCGACGATCACCAGGCCCATCAGCAACTGCCAGTGCTTGGTCCAGTCCGAGAACATCTCCTGCAGCCCGATGAAGGCGAAGGCGCCCGCGACCGCTCCCGCCAGGCTGCCGAGACCGCCCAGGATCACCATCATCAGCACGTTGCCCGACTGGTGCCAGGACAGGTACTCCGGCGTCACGAAACCGAACAGCACCGCATACAGGAAGCCTGCCACCCCCGCCAGCGCACCCGCCAGCGTGAAGGCCGCCAGCTTGTAGCGGAAGGTCGAATAGCCGAGCGACTTCATGCGGTGCTCGTTGCTGTGGATGCCGGCGAGCACGCGCCCGAAGGGCGAGCGCAACACATAGGCCAGCAGCACGAACACCGCCACCATCGCGGCGAGGATGAAGTAGTACAGGTGCAGCGGCTCGTCGAGGCTGAACGGCGCCCAGCCAAAGAGGCTCGCATCCGGCTTGACGTTCAGGTAGATGCCATCCGAGCTGCGTCCGAGCGCGGTGTCGTGGAAGATGTAGTAGGCCATCTGTGCGAAGGCCAGCGTCACCATGATGAAATAGATGCCCTTGGTGCGCAGCACGAACAGCCCGATGAAGAAGGCCGCAGCCCCCGCCGCCAGCACCGAGGCCGTGAGCACGAACCACAGGTTTGCGGCCTCGTACTCGGGTGCGACCAGCGCCACCGTGTAGGCCGCGATGCCGAAATAGGCCGCGTGGCCCAGGCTCACCAAGCCGGTGAAGCCGACCAGCAGCGCGAGGCTCATCGCGAAGATCGCCATTATCAGGATCTTCGCCACCAGTTCGACGTAGAAGCTGGATCCGATCGCCGGAAACAGCACCAGCCCCGCCAGCACGGCGAGCTTGAACAAGGTCACGACTGCGGAATTCATCGCCTCACCCCTTCCTGAAGATGCCTTCGGGGCGCCACAGGAGCACGACCGCCATCAGCAGATAGACCGTCAACCCGGCGAGTTCGGGCATCAGCACCTTGCCGAACGTGTCCGCGAAGCCCACCAGCAGAGCCGCGACCAGCGCCCCCCACACCGAGCCGATGCCGCCGATCACGACGATCACGAAGGAGATGATCAGCACGCTGCCGCCCATGCCCGGATACACGGAGGAGATCGGCGCCGCGAGCATGCCGGCGAGTGCGGCCAGCGCAACGCCGAGCGCGAACACGGTGCGGTAGAGCATGTCGATGTTCACCCCGAGCGACTGCACCATCTCCCGGTTGAAGGAGCCGGCGCGGATCATCATGCCCAGCCGGGTGCGCTGCATCAGCCACCACAGGCCGGCGGCGAGCGCGATGCACACCACCGAGATCACCAGTCGGTACACCGGATAAGAGAGGTTGTCGGAGAGCGCGATCGAGGCCGAGAACAGGTCGGGGATCGCCACGCCGTGGACGTCGTCGCCCACCGTGAGGCTGCGCAACTCCTCGAAGATCAGGATCAGGCCGTAGGTCAGCAGCACCTGCTGCAGGTGATCGCGCTTGTACAGATGCACGAAGAGCAGCTTCTCGAGCAGCGCCCCGAAGCCGAAGGCGAGCGGGATGCCGAGCACGATCGCCAGCATCAGGTTGCCGGTCAGGCTGGTGAGCGCGAACGCGAGGTAGGCGCCGATCATGTAGAAGCTGCCGTGCGCCAGGTTGATGATGCCCATGATGCCGAACACCAGGGTCAGGCCGCTCGCCACCAGGAAGAGCAGCAGGCCGTACTGGAGCGCGTTCAGGATCTGGATCAGGAACGAGGTGATATCCATGGTTGAACCCTTCCCTCCCAGACATGCGCGACACGCCGGGATGCGATGGACAGACGGATGAACTCGGGCTGCGGCGCGGGGGCGGCAGGCTCGCCACCGCGCGCGCCCGACGGAATCACTTCATCAATTTGCAGCCGCGTGCCGGATCGGCGAGCTTGGGTGCGGCGACCCCGACCACCTTGTTCTGGCCGCCCTCCACCTTGCGCAGGTAGATGTCCTGCACCGGGTTGTTGGCCTTGGACAGGGTGAAGGCGCCGCGCGGGCTATCGATGGCCGCGGCGCTCATCGCTTTCATCACCGCCTCCTTGTCGAAGGCGCCGGCGGGCGCGCCCGACAGGCCCGCGGCGAGCAGCTGCGCGCTGTCGTAGCCCTGCACCGCATAGACGTCGGGTTGCGCCTTGTAGGCCGCGACGTAGCCGCTGCGGAAGGATTTCTCGCGCGCGTTGTCGAGCCCGTCGGCGTAGTGCAGCGTGGTCAGCACGCCCTCGCCCGCCCCGCCCATGGCCTCCAGCGTGCCGTCGGTGAGGAAGCCCGAGCCGTAGAGCGGGAAGTTCGTCTTCAGGCCGGCGGCCTCGTAGTCCTTGACGAACTTGGCCGCGCCAGCGCCGGCGAAGAACACGAAGACCGCGTCCGGCTTGAGGTTGGCGATCTCGGTCAGGAAGGGCTGGAACTCGACGTTCGGGAAGGGCAGGAAGAGCTCCTTGACGACCTTGCCGCCCGCCTGCTCGAAGGCCTCCTTGAAACCGGCGACCGACTGCTCGCCGAAGGAGTACTTCCAGCTCACCGCGACGACGTTCTTGTGGCCGCGCTCGGCGACCACCTTGCCCATCGCGTACGCCGGCTGCCAGGCCGAGAACGACGCACGGAACACATTGGGCGCGCACAGGGGCCCGGTGAGCTCGTCGGCACCCGCGTTGGGGATGATCATCAGGGTCTTGGAGTCGCGCGCGACCTTTGCCATCGCCAGCGCCACGCCCGAATGCACGGTGCCCACCAGCACGTCGACGTTGTCGCGCTTGACCAGCTTGTTGGCGTTCTCGGTCGCCTTGGCCGGATCGGACTCGTCATCGACGACGAAGTACTCGACCTCGCGGCCGCCGAGCTTGCCGCCCTGCTCCGCCACGTACTGCTTGAAACCGTTGGTGATCGCGTTGCCGAGCGAGGCGTAGGTGCCGGTGTAGGGCAGCATGAGCCCCACCTTGACCTTGTCCGCCGCCTCCGCCGCACCCTGCGCGAGCAACATGCCCAGGCCGAGCCCGAGCGCGCTCACCGTGACGCGCAGCTTCCTGTCCTTTCCGACCATGTCCGTCTCCTCTCTTCTAGTGGTGTGAACCCGGGCGGCGCCCCCGGGCGCCACCGAAGCGCTAGACGCCGCGCAGCTTGAAGCGCTGGATCTTGCCCGTGGCGGTCTTGGGCAGGTCCTCGACGAATTCGATCCAGCGCGGATACTTGTAGGGTGCGAGCATGCCCTTGACGTGCGCCTGCAGCTCCAGCCGCATCGCCTCGCCCGGACCGTAGCCGGGCTTGAGCACGACGAAGGCCTTCGGCTTGATCAGGTGCTCCTCGTCCTCGATGCCCACCACCGCCGCCTCGAGCACCGCCTCGTGGGCGATCAGCGCGGACTCGACCTCGATCGGCGACACGTAGATGCCGCTCACCTTGAGCATGTCGTCGCTGCGCCCCGAATACACGTAGTAGCCGTCGCGGTTGCGGTAGTACTTGTCGCCGCTGCGCGTCCAGCCCGGGAGGAAGGTGGCGCGGCTCTTCTCGGGCTGGTTCCAGTACTGCACCGCGGAGGTCGGCCCGGAGATCTGCAGCTCGCCCGGCTCCTCGGCCGCGGTGACTTCATCGCCGCCTTCATCCACCAGACGCACGCGATAGCCCGGCACCGGCGTGCCGCTGGTGCCGTACTGCACGTCGCCGGCGCGGTTGGACAGGAAGATGTGCAGCATCTCGGTGGAGCCGATGCCGTCGAGGATGTCGACCCCGAGGCGCTCCTTCCAGCGCCGCCCCACGCCCTCGGGCAGCGCCTCGCCCGCCGAGGTGCACGCACGCAGCCGCTTCAGCTCGCCCGCGGTCGGACAGCCAGTGTGCGCGAGCATGCCGGCATAGAGCGTGGGCACGCCGTAGAAGATGTCGGGCTGGTGCTCGCGCAGGCGCTTGAACACCGCGTCCGGCGTGGGCCGCTCCGCCATGAGGATGGCGGTGGCGCCGACCGAGAGCGGGAAGGTGAGGCCGTTGCCGAGGCCATAGGCGAAGAAGAGCTTCGCCGCCGAGAACACCACGTCCTGCTCGCGGATGCCCAGCACCTCCTGGCCGTACAGCTCGGCGGTGTGGATCAGGTTGGCGTGGATGTGCACCGTGCCCTTGGGCGCACCGGTGGAGCCGGAGGAGTAGAGCCAGAAACAGGGATCGCTCGCATGCGTCGTTGCGGCCTCGAGCTGATCGGACTGTGCGGAGATCAGGGTCTCCAGCCCGTCGTCGTCGCTGCCGCCGGCGACGATCAGGCGCTCGAGCGTCGGAACGCGATTGACCAGAGCTGCGAAATTGGGCAGCAGCGCCTGCGACACCACCGCCACGCGCGCACCGCTGTCGGAGACCATGTACTCGTAGTCGCGCTCGGTGAGCAGCGTGTTCACCGCGATCGGCACCACCCCGGCCTTGATGGCGCCGAGGAACATCGCCGGAAAATCGATGCAATCGAGCACACACATCAACACGCGGTCGCCGCGCGCCAGGCCCAGGGTGCCGCGCAAGGCATTGCCACAGCGGTTGGCGCGCGCGACGAGCTGGTCGTAGGTGTACTCGCCCGCATCGTCGATGTAGGCGACCTTGCCGCCCCGTCCGGCGACGAGGTTGCGACCGAGCAGGTCGTCGGCCGCATTGTAGGGGTCCGGAATCTCGATCCGGGGCGGCGTGCAGCCGTGATCTGCCGTGCTGAGGGTGTGCATCGTCCTGTCTCCATCCTGACCCCGGACCATCCCGACCGGCATGCACACGGAGCGGAAGGGTACGGAAAAACCTTGAGGCGATCGCCGACCGCTGCTGTCCGGGCAAGCGGGAGAGCCACCCGGACATGTGCACTAAAGTGCATCTTTCGGCGAGACATGCAACAGAATACCCCCAACTCGGGCGCTGTCAACCCTGCACCGCACCAAAAAAGCCGATAATTCAATACTTTAGAAATAGTCTAAGGTGCAATATATTGCATTTCGCTCTATGCTTGATCTCCAGACCTGCAGACGATGTCCGAGCCGCCGATGCCGAGCGCTTGACAGCGGATCGCCCGCGGCACCATATACACACGGATCCGCAACCCACGCCCCGTCATGAACGACGAAAACCACACCCTCGCAGCATCCGAAACACCGGCGCTCGTCGCACCCCCAGAGATGCGGCCCGACGCGCGCAGCGACGGCGAATTCCTGCTCGCGCTTGGCAAGCGCGTGCGCGAGACGCGCGACCGCCGTGGCCAGACGCGCAAGCAGCTGGCGCGCGAGGCGGGGGTCTCCGAGCGCCACCTCGCCCACCTGGAGGCTGGCGAGGGAAACGTCTCGATCGTGCTGCTGCGCCATATCGCTGCTGCGTTGGGCCTGTCCCTGCCGGAGCTGCTGGACCTGGGTGCCGAGGAGTCGGTGGAGCAGCGCCTGGTGCGGCGCATCCTCGAGCAGTTGCCGCGGCACCGGCTGGAGGACGTGATCTTCAGGCTGATGCGCGACTACGGCCAGGAAGAGGCCGCGCGCCGCAACCGGATCGCCCTGATCGGACTGCGCGGCGCCGGCAAGACCACGCTGGGCCGCAGGCTCGCAACCGAGCTCGGCTTTCGTTTCGTCGAGCTCGACGCCGAGATCGAGCGCGACACGGGCATGCCCATGGGCGAGATCTTCGCCCTCTACGGCCAGTCGGGCTATCGCCGCATCGAGCAGCGTTGCCTGCGGCGCGCGCTCGACAGCGGCGAGCACACGGTGCTCGCCGCGGGCGGCGGCATCGTCTCGCAGACCGAGACCTACGACCTGCTGCTGTCGCGCTGTCTCACCATCTGGCTGCGCGCCTCGCCCGACGAACACATGCAGCGCGTGAGCGCCCAGGGCGACCTGCGCCCCATGGCCGGCAGCGCCGAGGCGATGGAAGACCTGCGCCGCATCCTCTCCGCGCGCGAATCGCAGTACATGCGCGCCGACCGCGTGGTCGACACCTCCGGCCAGAGCGAGGACGACAGCTTCCGCGCGCTGCGTGCGGCCGTCACGGAGCGCGGCGGCTGACGCGCGCCGCGTCCTCGAGCCGCCCCGAACGGAAGCCGGGCGGCCTCAGCCCGCAGGCCCGGCTCCGCCAATGCCTTCGAAGCCTTCGAGTGCGCTGAAAGCCCCCAGCAGCGTCTCGCGCGTCACCGGCTTGACCAGCACGTCGTCGAAGCCCGCGCTGCGAAACGACTCGAAGGCCTCCGGCGCCGCATGCGCGGTGTAGGCGATGATGCGGATCCTGCCGCCGCCGGGCATCGCCCGCGTCCTGCGGCAGATCTCGGTCCCGGACATCTCCGGCATGCTGAGATCGAGCAGCACCACGTCGAAGCCGCCCGTCGCGAGCTTGGCGAGGGCATCCGTGCCGCCCGCGCTCTCCTCGGTCTCGCACCCCAGGCGCTTGAGCCAGGCGATCGGCAACAGGCGATTGATCGGGTTATCGTCCACGATCAGCACTTTCATCATTCCTTCTCCTTCGGCGAGCGCGGCAGCCTGACGCTGAACACGCTGCCCTCGCCCGGGGTCGAGCGCACCTCGATCTCGCCGCCCATCAGCTCCGCCAGCTCCTTGCACAGGGCCAGCCCGAGCCCGGTCCCGCCATGCGCGCGCGTCTCGAAGTCATGCACCTGGCGGAAGCGCTCGAAGATCGCCTCGAGCTGGTCGGGTGCGATGCCGCAGCCGGTGTCGGCCACCTCGAACACGCACTGCGTCGGCGTCACTCGGGCATGCAGGCTCACCTGCCCACGGTCGGTGAATTTGAGTGCGTTGTGCACCAGATTGTTCAGCACCTGCACCACGCGCGTGCGATCGCACTCCAGCGTCACGCCCACCGGCGCCTCGCACTCCAGCGTCACGCCCTTGGCCTGGGCCACCGGCTGGTAGTTCGCGCAGACCTGGCCGACCAACTCGGCCACATCCTCGGGAGCGGAGCGGATCGCCATCTGCCCCGCCTCGACGCGCGCGAGGTCGAGGATGGAGTTGAGCAGCTCGAGCAGATGCCCGGAGCTGTCGAAGATCACTCGGGCGTAGCCGCGCTGCTCCTCGTCCCGCGCCAGCTCCATCAACAGCTCGGAATAGCCGATCACGCCATTGAGCGGGGTGCGCAGCTCGTGCGACACCGAGGCGAGGAACTCGGACTTCAGCCGGTTCGCCGATTCGGCGCGCTGCTTCATCTCGTGCAGCCGCATCGAGATGCGACGCTGGCGCTGCAGCAGCCACAGCGCGAGCGCGCAGAAGGCCCCGATGACCAGGCTCATGCCGGCGGCGAAGGCGAAATAGCCGCCGCGACGCACGCGAAAATCGCTCATCGCTTCGTCGGCATCGACACCTACCAGAACAACCAGCGGCAGCCCGGGGAGGGAGCGATAACTGACCATGCGGACGCGGCCATCGATGGCGCTGCTGGAGTGATAGTGCCCCTGCGGTGCCTTGGCGAGTTCGGTAAACAAGGCCCCGCTGCGGATGTCCTGCCCCACGTCGGTAACGTCGCCGGCCCGCCTGGCGCGCACGATGCCGTCCAACCCGACCAGGGTGACCACGCCGTGGCGACCGAGATCGAGGTCGCTGTAGAAGGTGGTGAAGTAGAAGGGATCGAGCGAGATCACCGCCACCCCGCCGAAGCTGCCGTCGGCGCGGTTGATGCGGCGCGTGAGCTGCACCGACCACTTGCCGCTCGCGCGCCCGAGCACCGGCTTGCTGACGAAGAAGTTGCGCGAATCCGCGTCGACATGGACGCGGAAATGCTCGCGATCGGCGAGGTCCACGCGCTTGAATCCGGGCAGGTTGGACAGGCTGTAGATGCCCTGCGCGTCGATCACCCCGACCTGGTTGAAGAGGGTGCTGACGATCATGCCCTGCTCCACCGCCGAGGCGATGTCGAGCGCCGGGCCCACCTTCTCGTACTGGAACTTCACGAACAGCAGCGCCTGATCCACGCTGGCGAGCGTGCGCACGGTGTGTTCCTCGAAAACACGCGCGAGATTGGTCGTGCGGCGCTCGATCGCGGCGAGCTCGGCACGCTCCTCGGCGTTCACCTTGAACAGCACCGCCGCCCACAGGGTCGCCACCAGCGCGAACGCGAGCACGACGATCAGCGCCAACGGCCAGCGCGCCGCGTCCGCCCCGTCCGGCCAGCGCTCTCCCCCGTCATGCGACGCCAAACCCGCTCCTCCCCGCCCCGGCGATTCCTCTCGTGCCAAGCCTCACTCCAGATTTTCTCGTCATTCGATCCGGCGCCGATCCTAGTTGAATGACCGACGAAAGAACGTGACAGATTGCACAAACTATTTATTATAGTTTTTTTATCATTTTTCTAGATTTAAAAACATATTCATCACTTCCGATGAATCACTTCCGATGACCCCTGCCATCCAGATCCTGTTCAACCGCCTCTCCGACGGCCTGGCCATCATCGCCCCCGACGGCCGGCTGCGCTTCGCCAACGAGGGGATGCTCGAGCTGCTGCCCTTGCGCGTCGGCGGGCCCATCCCCCACGTCGCCATCGCTGCGGTGGTGGACCAGGCGCTCGCCGGCCACGTGTCGCTGCCGCATGCGTTCGAGAGCGAGCTCGCCCACCCGGCACAGATCGCCGCGCCGGACCGGCTGGCGGGCCACGTCGTGCGCAGCCCCGCGGGCAAGGACCTGGTGCTGGTGCTGCGCAACATGACCCAGGCCAGCCTGTTCGAGACCACCATCGCCAACCTCGGCAGCCTCGTCGAGCAGAGCCTGCTGGAGCCACTGCAGCGCTTCACGGCGGACTTCGCGGGCGTGCTGGAGGACGCCTCCCGCCAGCCGGGCCAAGCGCCGTCCGGCCTCCAGGCGCACGAGCGCACGCTGGCGGATGGGCAGCGGCTGGTGCAGCAGCTGCTCGACCTCGTGCGCCTGGCGCAGCTCGGCGGCGGTCGTCCGCTCGCCGCCGAGGACCGCATCGAGCTCGCCGACTGGCTGCCGCGCGTGCTCGCGCGACACGAGACGGCCGCGCAGGTGCGCGGCCAGCGCCTGAGCCTGGAGCCGGTGCCGGGTGGCTTGCCGGTGATCTATGGCAGCGCGCACTGGCTGGGCCTCGCCTTCGACGCCTGCATCGACAACGCCCTCGAGCACTCCGACAACGGCATCGACATCACCCTCGCCGTGAGCGCCTCGGCCGCCTTCGTCCGCATCACCCTGCGCAACCGTGGGCGCGGCCTGCGCTCGCCCTTGCTGCGCAAACGCCTGATGCAGCCGCTGATGCGCGGCGCCGAGGCGGCCGCCCGCGCGCCCGGACTCGGCCTGGGGCTGCCCCTGGCGCGCCACATCATCGAGATGCACCACGGCCGCCTCGCGCTCGAGCAGGAGCTCGACGGCTTCGTCACCGCCTCGATCGAGCTGCCCACCAGCACCAGCCCGTTCACCTCGGCCGAGGCCGACATCGCCCAGGCCCAGCGCTACGCGAGCGATCTCGCCCGCCTGATGACCCGCCGCGCCCACCACGCCGGCGAGGGGACCGCGTCGTGAGCCCGCGCACGCACGGCAGCCCGGGCCCGCTCGCCGCCCCGGAGCCGATCGAACTCGGCGAAGACAGCGTCCCGGCCGGCACCGCGAGCCCCGCCGCGCCTGCCACCGGCTGCGACGACTCCACGCGCGCGCGACGCTCGGGCGACCCTTACCGCCAGATGTACCGGGTCATGCGCGACCTGCGCACCGTCGTCACCGAACGCAACCGCGGGCGCGAGGCGATGCGCCGCCTGCAGCGCGAGTCGATCGCCCGCCTCGCGCTCGCCGCCGCACGCGGCCGCCGCGAGGCGCTCGAGCACGGACTGCGCGTCGGCGCCATCGCGG
>NZ_AMXF01000044.1 GCF_000310225.1 Thauera phenylacetica B4P | reverse complement strand
GCGGGGCTGCTCGCCCTGGTGGCCGCGGTCGGCGCGCCGCAGCGGGCGGAGGCGGCGGACGGCGCGGCGCTGCTGGCCGCCAACTGCCTGTCCTGCCACAGCGCGCAGGGCGGCAGCATTTCGCGCGTCGAGGGCCAGCGCAAGAGCCCCGAGGGCTGGCAGATGACGATCACGCGGATGCAGGAGCAGCACGGCGCCAGGATCCCGCCCGAGGACAAGCGCCGCCTGATCAAGTACCTGGCCGACACGCGCGGGCTGGCGCCGGCCGAGACCGCGGGCTGGCGCTACCTGCTCGAGCACGACAACAACCGCGTCGAGGCCGTCGACGAGCGCTACCGCGACCTGTGCGCGCGCTGCCACTCCGGCGCCCGCTTCGCGCTGCAGCGGCGCAGCGAGGATGAGTGGAAGCTGCTGATGCACACGCACATCGGCCTCAACCCGACGCTCGAGTTCCACTCGCTGGCGCGCGACCGGCAGTGGTTCCAGCTCGCGGTGAACGAGATCGCCCCCGCGCTGGCGAAAGACTTCGCGCTCGATGCGCGCGCCTGGAAGGCATGGCAGGCCGCGCCGCGGGTCGCGCTCGGCGGCAGCTGGCGGATCACCGGCTACCTGCCCGGCAAGGGCGCGTTCGAAGGGCGCATGCGCGCGACCGCGGCGGGCGAGGACCGCTTCGAGCTCGCGATCGAGGGCCGCTACGCCGACGGCGCGCCGCTCTCGGGTCGCGGCGTGGCCACCGTCTATACCGGCTACGAATGGCGCGGCAGCGTCGACATCGACGGCATCGCGCTGCGCCAGGTGATGGCCGCCGACGCGCGCGGCGAGCGCATGCAGGGGCGCCAGCACTTCGCCGATTCGCGCCGCATGGGCGGCGAGCTGAGCGCGCTGCGCGAGGGCGCTGCGCCGCTGGTGATGGCGGTGATGCCCGCGCAGCTGCGCCGCGGCGAGACGGCCGAGCTGGCCGTGGTCGGCAGCGGCCTGTCGGGTGCGGTGTCGCTCGGCAAGGGGGTGCGTGTGCTCGAGGTGGTCTCGCGCAGCGCCGACCGGGTGGTCGTGCGTGCACGCGCCGAAGGCCGCGACGGGTTGAACGACGTGGCGGTCGGCACGGCGCGCGGCAAGGGCCTGCTCGCGGTGTACGATCGTGTCGCGCGCGTCGAGGTCGAGCCGGCCAATGCGATCGCGCGCGTGGGCGGGCCGGGCGACGCGCAGATGGAGAAGGTGGGCGTCGCCTACCGCGCCGTCGGCTGGGCGGCCGGTCGTGACGGCAAGGCCGGCACTGCCGACGACCTGCGCCTCGGTTACCTCCCCGCACGCTGGTCGATCGAAGCGGCCGACGAGGAGGCCGAGAAGGCGCACGATGCGGATTTCGTCGGTCATATCGGTGCCGACGGCGTGTTCGTCCCGGGCGACGCGGGACCGAATCCTGCGCGGCCGAAGTCCCTCGGCAACACCGGCCGGGTGAATGTGGTCGCCACGGTCGGGGGGGCGGGCGCGACGGTCGAGGGACGCGGCAAGCTCGACGTCGCCGTGCCCGACTTCGTGCACCGTGCGCTCGATTGAATGCGGGGCAAATCCGATGACGACGCTGACCCTGATCCGGCCCAACCTGCACCGCGTCGACAGCGCGGGCCGGCAGATGCTGTTCCATGTGCCGAGCAGCAGCCTGTTCGAACTCGACGGCGCCGCGCGCGACGTGCTCGCGCTGTTCGACGAGTACGCCACGCTCGAGGCCGCGAGCCTCGTCGAGCGCCTCGGCGGTCGCCACGACGCGCTCGCCGTGCGCGAGACCGTGGACGAGCTGCGCCAGCTCCAGGTGCTGGCCGAGGAGGGCGAGGACGGCCGCATCAACCCGCCTGTGGGCGAGGTGACGCGCTTTCCGCTCGACACCCTGGTGCTCAACGTCAATACGGGCTGCAACCTGAGCTGCACCTATTGCTACAAGGAAGACCTCAGCTCGCCGGCGAAGGGCCTGCGCATGAGCCTGGAGACCGCGACCAAGGCGATCGAGATGATGCTCGCCGAGTCGCCGGGCAAGCCGAAATACACCATCGTCTTCTTCGGCGGCGAGCCCCTGTCGAACATGGGGCTGATCCGCACGGTGGTCGACTTCGCCGAGCGCCGCTTCGCCGAGGCCGGCGCGCGCGTGGATTTCACCCTCACCACCAACGCCACCCTGCTCAGCGCCGAGATCATCGACTGGCTGGACGCGCACCGGGTGGGCGTCACCGTGTCGATGGACGGGCCGCCCGCGGTGCATGACCGCAACCGGCGCACCTTCGGCGGCGACGGCACCTACGACGTGGTGCGGCGCAAGGTCGACCTGCTGCTGGCGCGCTATCGCGCGCGCCCGGTCGGCTGCCGCGTCACCCTCACCCGCGGCATCACCGGCGTGGTGCCGATCTTCGAGCACCTGCACCACGAGGTCGGGTTCGACGAGGTGGGCTTCGGCCCGGTGACCTCGGGCGACATCCAGGCCTTCAACCTCGACGGCGAGGAGCTCGCCGAGGTGTTCGACGGCCTGAAGGCGCTCGGGCGGCGCTATCTCGACGCGGCGCTGCGCAATCGCAGCCTCGGCTTCGGTAACCTGCACCAGCTGCTGACCGACCTGCATGAGGGTAACAAGAAGATGCTGCCCTGTGGTGCGGGGGTCGGGCTGCTCGCGGTCGACGGCAAGGGCGGGCTCAACCTCTGCCACCGCTTCACCGGCTCCGCGCTGCCCACCTTCGGCGATGTCGACGCCGGCATCGACCGCGCCCGCCTCGGCGCCTTCCTCGGGCGCCGCCTCGACCGCAGCGGCACCGGCTGCGCGACCTGCCGCATCCGCAACCTCTGCTCCGGCGGCTGCTACCACGAGAGCTACGCGAAGTACGGCGACGCCGCCGCGCCTTCCTACCACTACTGCGAGCTGCTGCGCGACTGGATCGACTTCGGCATCGAGACCTACGCGCGCATCGTCACCGAGAATCCCGGCTTTTTCGCCGCACACGTTTCCCCGCGGAGGACCGCATGAAGCACCTGAAGTCGCTCAACAAGAAGGCGCAGCGCCTGGACGCCGCGCAGGGCAAGCCCGAGGCGATCGAGGAGGTCGTTGCCATGCAGACGGTGGTCGGCTGCACCGCGACCACCGACCCGGGCTGGGAGATCGACGCCTTCGGCGGCGCCACCTCGCTGTGCCAGCCGATGGAGGCCGACCTCTACGGCTGCGCCGACTCGTGCTGGTGGCCGGCGCAGGTGCCCGACACCATGAGCCACTACCCCGACTGGGGCGACGGCAAGGCCGATGCGACCAGGGACTGGCGCAAGCTGGACGGTATCTTCGAGGACAAGATCTGAATGGGAGCGATCCTCATGAGCCTCATCCCCAAACTGCGCGGCCTGCGTGTGGCCGGCGTGCTCGCCGCCGCGGCGCTGGCGACCGCGTGCGCGACCCCGGCGCAGAAATCCGCGACGGCCGACACCGAGTACCTGCTCACGGTCTCCCGCCCCGGCCTGCTCCACGTCATCGACATGAAGACCGACCGCATCGCGCGCAGCTGCGAGCTCCCCGGCAAGTTCGGCTCGGGCGCGCTGGTGCCGGCACCCGACGGTCGCCACGCCTTCGTGCTCGGCAACCTGTGGGAGGACGTCTACGGCTTCGAGCTCGACACCTGCAAGCTGGTGTTCTCCGCCCGGCAGTCGGAAGGCGATGTCACCGTCAAGACCGTGCAGTCGCTCGCGGTGAGCGCCGACGGCAGCGAGCTCTACACCGTGCAGAACCCGGTGCGCCGCGGTGCCGACCGCTTCGAGGTGCTGCAGCCGCGGCTCGCGGTGTATCGCATCGCCGACGGGCTGGATGCCAAGCCGGTGCGCAGCTTCCCGGTCAAGCGCCGCATCACCAAGATCGCCGCCACCGCGGGCGGTGAGGTCATCCTGGGCGGTGCCGACGTGGAAGCGATCGACGTGCGCAGTGGCGCCGTGCGCACGGTCTCGGCGCTGGCGAGCTGGGAGCGCGGTCCGGGCTGGCTGACGCCGGACGCGTTCGCGATGCACTCGCAGGGCGAGCACCTGAACGAGTACGTGATGCCCTATGTGACCGCGAAGTTCGCCGACGACAAGCAGGACATGGCGAGCGCCGAGTGGTGGTGGGGCATGAGCCGGGTGGACCTGGCCACCGGCAAGGCCGAGACGCGCGAGATCTTTCCCTTCGAGTTCGTGATCTTCTCGCTGGTGGCCGACCCGCGCGATCGCAACATCCTGTACGGCGCCTTCAATACGCTGTCCAAGCACGACATCGCGAAGCGCGAGACGCTGAAGGTGGTGGAGCTGGACCACACCTACTACAGCCTGCAACTGTCGCGCGACGCCTCGCGTGTCTACGTGGGCGGGGCCGGCAGCACGATCAGCATCCACGACAGCGGGACGCTGGAGAAGATCGGCATGATCCAGCTCCCTGGCGACATGTCTACCGCGGACGTGCGCGTGGCCTGGCGGCGCCCCTAGCGACACCCGGTTCGGCTGGCGCCTGGCGCAGCTCCGTACTATATGTTCAGCAGGAGCCGGCCGCTGCGGCGGCCGGATTGCGTGAACGCTGCCCGCTGTGACGGGCTGCGGCTACATCTGGGAGGACTCCGCCATGACCCGAACGCCCAAGGTGTGTTTCGACCGCGTGCTGCCTCGTGACCTGATGCGCTTCCAGACCACCGTGCCCGATCGGCCGGGCCAGGCGCGCGGGCTATCGCCGATCGGCAAGACCTGGATCAACGGTTCCACCCTGCATGTGCGCTTCATGGGCGGGACCGCGCAGCAGAAGAAGAAGGTGCAGGAGCAGGCCGCCTGGTGGACCGCCCACGCCAACCTGCAGTTCGTGTTCGACGACGCTCCCGCGGCCGAGATCCGTATCAGCTTCGACGACAACGACGGGGCGTGGAGCTACATCGGCACCGACGCGAAGAGCATCCCGGTCAACGAGCCGACCATGAACCTCGGCTTCCTCGATGGTGGCACCGCCGCCCACGAGTTCGGCCATGCGATCGGGCTGGCGCACGAGCACCAGAACCCCGCCGGCGGCATCCAGTGGAACGAGCAGGCGGTGATCCGCGCGATGGCGGGGCCGCCCAACTACTGGAACGAGAGCCAGACCCGGCACAACATCCTGCGCAAGTACGCCGCCAACCAGGTCAATGGCACCGACTTCGACCCCAAGTCGGTGATGCTGTATTTCTTCCCCGCCGAATGGACCGTCAACGGCGTGGCGACCTCGCGCAACGAGGTGCTGTCCGAGCTCGACAAGCAGTTCATCGCCGGCGCGAAGATGTATCCGCGCGCCAAGCCCGGGGTGACGGGCGAGGTGACCGAACTCAAGGTCAATGCCCGCAGGCGCACCGCCGCCAGCATCGGCAAGTTCGGCGAGGAGGACGTGTTCCGCTTCCGGGTGACGCAGCCCGGGCGCTACATCGTCGATACGCGCGGCCCGACCGATGTGTATATGAAGCTCTTCGGCCCCGATTCGCCGACCGCGCTGATCGCCGAGGACGACGACTCCGGCCTGGGCAGCAATGCGCGCATCGCGACGGATCTGGTCGAAGGCGACTACTTCGTGCAGGTGCGCCACTGGAATCGGGCCAGCGGGGTCGGGGACTACACCGTGTCGGTGCGCAAGGCGCGCTGAGCCCTGGACCCGCTGAGCCGTGGGCCCGTATTCCCCAGCCGTACGTCTCAGCCGGCCGCCAACACCAGGCGGCCGAGCAGCTTCTGCAGCTGCGCGCGCTCTGCAGGATCGAGGTTCCGTAGCACACGTTCCTCGTGGGCGCGGACCTGCGGGATCAGGCTGTCGAGGATGCGACGACCCTCGGTCGTCAGGTGCAGCGCGTTGGCGCGCCGGTTTTCCGGAGCACGCACGCGCTCGACCAACCCACGCGCCTCGAGCTTGTCGAGCACCGATACCACGCTCGAGCGGTCGAGCTGGATCGCGTCGGCAAGCTGGGTTTGCTTCATGCCCGGGTTGGCGTCGATCAGTACCAGCGCGCCGAACAGCGTGGGGGTGATCTCGGGTTCGTCCACGCTCGTGCAGAAGTCGCGGAAGATGCCGATCTGCGCGATGCGCAGGCGGTAGCCGATCAGCTCGGGAAGCATGCCGAAGGTGATGCTCTCCGCAGAGGTCGGCACAGTCAGGTTATCGTTGCCAGCACCCATCGGTTGCTCGAGTCCGGTTAAACGGGTCCCGGATTGTAGCAGGCCGACCCGCACAGGCGGACGAGCTCAGCGCCAACGGTCGCAGGGCAATGGCGTGACCTCCTTGCGCCGGCGCGCTCCGGGCAGGTTCGGCACGAATCGGGCACTCGGGATGTGCTTTCACTGCCGTGTCTATTCACTTCCGCCCTCCGGCTGTTCGGTCGCGCATACTCGATTGCCCAGCTGGGCAATCGGGAGTTATGACGCGTTACGTGCGTGCGCGGGTCATTTCCTGGCCTCGGATTCCGCATGCGGGCTTGATGTTTCGCCCGGCCACTCGTCGGGCACCCGGTCTTGCTTCCCCATTCGGTTGCGTCGTTGGACGGCCTCATACTTTCGGTTGATGGACATGAATTCGCGGTGTTGGATAATCAAATCCACGCCTGCTGGTCAGCCGCTATCTGGAGAAACAGAAAATGAATCAGGATTGGATTCCCGTCGGTGCCCTTGGTGATGCCTTTGCCCCCGATAACAACTGCCTTCCGCCGGTTGATGATCTCGCGGATACGAGTTTGACGCTCCATTTCGAGAATGGGTGGGTTATCCGTCACCACTTCATCACGGATCGCGAGTTGTCGTGGGAGATTCTGAAAGGCGACGCGGCGCTCATGTCGGACACGGAGAGCTACGTCGCAACGCGGCCGCGTGCCGGCATCTATTTCGTGGACTTCGTGAAGCGTTCGGAGCGCGCGACCAGTGTCAGCCTGGTATTGATGATCGAGAGTGGTGTATTTCTTGCGGCCATTGGTCAACTGCCAAGCAGGGAAGATGCGTCGCTATCGTTGCTTGATCGGATCGACGCGAGACTCGAATTGACAGCAGTAAGGGCTGATTTCATTCGTGGCACGATAGATTCAGAGATCTCTCCCGATCGGTCGTTTCCAGCTTCGACCAAGGACCTTGTGGGTAAGCGAGTTGAATACCGCTACAGTGCGACGGAACTCTATGAGCATCTCTACCTGAATGAAAAATTCTATTCATGGCATTGCCTGGAGGGCTCGGAGGTGGGGCTTTGCGATACGGATGCATGCCATTTCTTCAAGTTGAGCGAGGGACTCTACTTGTTTGTCTGGAGAGAGAAGGTTGTGCCCACGCTTGGCATCATTTGCATCGATCTTGTCGCCATGAAAACGACTGGAAAAATATTCGGCTACGAGTCGAATGAATGCCGTGCAACGCGCAACTTCTCGGTCGGAGCCTACGTTCGAAACGTGCATGTCGCGGTTCGGTAAGGGAGACGGCACGGTTCATCGTCGGGCGAGGTAGAGAGCGGTCGAGATCCATGCGGCAAGCGTGCAAGAATGAGGGACGTGCGATGAACGAGATGCCGGCTGTCGATGCGAGGGAAACACCGCAGTTACCCAGAGTGCTGGGGCTGCACACCTTGGTTGCCCTGATCGTTGGCATAGCCGTGTCCCAAGTCGGGCTTGTCGGCGTTCTGCAGGGGGTCGGCCTCATCGGGGGCGAATCGCTCCTGATCATCGTCGGTGCCTTCGTTACCGCTGTCATCCTGGCGATCACCTACGCCGCCTCCTTCTCCGAGCTTTCGCTCATGATGCCGTCCTCGGGCGGGCTGAGCAGATACACGGAGATCGCCATGGGCCACTTCCCCGCATTGCTCGCCACGTTTTCCGGCTACGTGGTGGTGAACATGTTCGGCTTGTCCGCGGAGTTGCTTCTGTTCGACAACATCGTTCGCGAGGTCTTCGACCTGGACATACCTCGTAGCGTAGTTGCGCTGATGCTCCTTGGTGCCTTGGCCGTTCTGAACATACGTGGTACCGATGTCTTTGCCGTCCTGCAGAACTCGTCCACGGCGATCAAGGTCGCCATCATGATTGCGAGTGGAGTCGCGGTGATCTGGGTCCAGCCAGGGTTCTGGGCGACGGCTCATCAAAAGGGTGTCGAAGCCGGCGCATTTCCGGGAGACATCTTCCCGACTGGCGTCGCGCTCTTCTTCTGGTGCTTCGTCGCCGCGGAGTTCGTGTGTCCGATGATGAAGGAAACGAAGGCCCCGGAGCGGAACATTCCGCGATCGATGGTCGTTGGCATCATCATGCTTGCGGGGCTCTACGGGTGCTACGCGTTCGGTGCTGTGCATTTCCTGAGCAGGGCGACGCTTGTCGATAGCCCATTTCCGCATCTGGAGTATGCGAAGGCCGTGTTCGGGCGCGCCGGCTCGATGGTCTTGATGGTTTTTGCGACTGCGGCGACTATCGGTCTGATCAATGGTGTTCTGGCCGGCGTGTCGCGAATGCTCTACGGCATGGCGCATGACGGCCAAGCGTTTCGGATTCTGGGTAAGTTGCATCCGACGTATGGCACCCCTTGGGTCGCCATAATCTTCATGGCCTTGATTTGTGGGGCACCTCTTGTCCTGCTGGGAGACGAGCCGACCACGATCATGACTCTGGTTGTATCGGCGTCGACCTCATGGCTCTTGGCATATATCGTCGCACATCTGGACGTGATCATTCTCCGCATCCGATACCCGATGGCAGCCAGGCCGTTCCGCACACCATTCTTTCCCGTGCTTCCGATGCTTGGAATTGGCGGGATGGGCTACGTCATCATTCACAACCCGGCTAGCGTTCTGATCATGACTGGTCTTGTTCTCGGGGTTGTCGGTTTGATGAGCGCGATATGGGTTCGACTGGTGATGAAACGACGGCTTCTGGCACCCGAGCCGTGGTCGGGGCACGTAGGCGAACAGGAATAGGGTCCGCCTGTCGGGCTGGCTAGCGAAGAAGTCTAGCAATCAGTTCGGTTCGACTATGGACGTTCGTCTTGCGAAAGACGTTAAATAGATGGCTCTTTACAGTGGGCAGGGATATTGAAAGCTCGCGGCATATCTGCTTGTTGCTCAGTCCCATCAATACAAGTTGCATCAGAGTGGCCTCTCGTGGAGTGATTGCCGGGAATCTTTCACAAATGAAGTCGACCCCGGTTAGCCGGGTGGGCAATAGTCTCGAAAGCATGAAGTCGCCGAGACCCCGCAAAGCGTCGGCTTGCCTCTGTTCGAGCGCTGAGAACTCTGGCGCGCGATGGTGGCGGATCAATGAAATGCCCACGCAAATGCCGGATTCCGAACGCAGAATCATCTCGAGGGCATCGACGATGCGATGCGGCTGCATAAAGCCCTGTCTGTATGCCAGATGGTCGGGAGAATGTGTCGAAAGCTCGTCGTGCAGGCAGGCGACGAAGCGCTGCCGAGCAATGCAGTGCATTGGAGAGAGCGGGTCGAGGTGGGCGAAGTTGGCCTCGTAATCTGCGCGCTCGGCGCCGTTCGTGTTGCATATGAGGAAATGCTTGATCCTCAGTTCCGGGCCGATGACATAGCTTACCCATCCCGTGTTGGAAATGATGGTTCCGGCGCAGGTCGCGAAATGATCGGCGAACCGAGACAGCATTCTTTCGCCGGTGTCTTCCTCTTCGCGTTTGCTCTCGACCATGGTGCGTTCCATTGAGGTACGTCGGCTCGAATGGTGGAACTGCGGTGCTTGTCAGAACTCCGACCAGATATCAGGTCGCCGGGTGCTTATCCCTGATGTGCAGGATACCTTGGTAGTCATGCGGGAAGCGTGCTCGGCGTCAGCACTGCCTCCGGTTTCGCGCAAGCAGTCTATTGACGTACTCTGGAAGCCGAATCGAGGAGTCGTCGTCCGAGGGACGCCGCCTGGCCCGAGCGTGCCCGGGGCCCGAGATCCCTCCCATCCACCTGTGCTTTGCCCACTTCGGATGTGTCTGCGCGTGTCTCCCGAGTTCGACAGTTACGCTCGCAAGTGCTTGTTTTTGCTAGAGCGCACTTTCAAAAATGCCACTACAACAGCGCCAACTGCTCCGGCGCCGCTGGCTTTTCGATTCCTAATGCATGAAGCACCTCGTTTTGCTCCGTGCTGGGCGTCGACACCCCCGCGACCGGCTCGCCGCCGTTCAGGCGCACCCGGTGATGCTGGATGCGCTGCAACTGCTCGAGCGCACGCTCGGGGGTGTAACCCGCGTCAGCGGCCTTGAGTCGGCTGCGCATCACCCGGTGCAGGATCAGCGCCATGAAGCAGATCGACGCGTGCGCGCGGATTCGCTCGGGCAGGCGGTGATACACCGGGCCGATCTCGATCTCGGACTTGAGCACCTTGAAGCCGCGCTCGATGTCGGCGAGCGACTTGTAGCGCTGAATCACGCTCTGCGCGGACAGACCCTCGGCGTTGGTCACCAGCAGCAGCTTGCCGTCCATCATTTCGGCAAGACGCTTCGCCTTCTCGTCGATGTGGTAGCTGAAGAGCTCCTCGCCCAGATCCACCTTGATGATGCGCGACAGGTGCGCTTCGCTGACCGCATGGTAGAGGCGCGCCTTGGCGCCGCTGTCCGAGAGCTTGCGCCCCCGGTGCTTCACACCTTCGTCTTGTTCGGTGAGCTTGCCGCTCCATTGGTCTGCCTGGCGGATCAGTGCGTCGATGCGTTCGTTGCGTTGTTCGGTCTTCGTGGCGGCCGTCACCGGGTCGTGCGCGACCACCAGCCGCAGGTCGTTCCAGGCCTGCTCCGAGATCACTTCCTGGGTGGCGGTGGCGCACTGCTGTTCGTGGAAGGGTTCGAGCAGGTCGATGAATTCGTTGTAGCGCCGGCCCGGCACCGCGACGATGAACTCGAGCGGCTTGCCGCTGGCCAGGCGCACGGCCTTCAGCGCCTCCAGATTGTCCAGGCTGAGCAGTCCCCGGTCAGCCACCAGCACCAGGCGCTGCACCGACGGGAAGCGCTCGAGCACCTTGGAGAGTGTGGGCAGCAAGGTACGCGTCTCGGCCGTGTTGCCGTCGAACACCTCGTGGTAGATCGGTAGCCCCTCGGCGGTCTGCACCACGCCGAGCATGAACTGGCGGGCGATCAGTCCCTCCTTGGCCATGCCGTACTGGCGCACGTCGCCAGCCTGCTGGCTAAGCCCCTCGCTGCGGATCGTGGTGAGGTCGTAGAAGACCACCGACAGATCCTGGTCGATCAGCGGGCGCAGCAGCCCGGCGACCACGGCATCGACCTCGTCCTGGTGATCCATCAGCGCATCGAGGCTGCGCAGCAACTGCTGGTGCGTGACCGCCTTCGGCCCGAAGTCGGGCAGCGCCACGGTCTGTACCCAGCGCAGCACGCCGAGCTTGGATTCGGGGTCGCACAGGCGGTTGAGCACCATCAGCCGGATCAACGCTTCCACGTCCGTGGTGCGGCGCGTGCGCCGGAACACCCGGCGCAGCCCCGAGACGCCGAGCGACTTCCACAGCTCGGTCAGCGCCCATACGTTACCGAGCGCGCGCGCGCGGACTCGAACGACACCGTGGGCGCCGGCGGTTTGGCGCCCATCGGCGCGCGGCCAGTGATCTTCAGCAGACCGTTGATCACCGCGTCGAGCGACCCATCGACCTGCTCGGCGCGGCCGAGCGTGGCGACGGTGCGCTTCTTTACCCGCCCAGCCTCGTCGCCGTAGGATTCGACGAGCCGGACGTAGCGGCGACCGCCGGAGGTGGTGAGCTTGACGTGCATGATGCCGCCACTTTAACCACCTACAAGTTCGCGTCAAGCTTGAGGTTGTCTGTTACAAACGTGCCACCACAGCGCTTTTGCAATTGCGGCCGTCAAACCCGCGCCGGCGCTGGAGGCACTTTCCGAAAAGGGGCGAAAATTGCGGTTAAGTGTCGAACCCCGGGTGTCTATCCATTCGTCGCCACCGCGTTGCCTTGCTGATGTGTCTGTTGCGGCCCTTGCGCTGCCTGGCGGCCGAGCGTCGATGCGCGTGGCCGATGCAAGCGAGTTCGGGAAGCGGCTGATGGCGTGGGACGCGGTGTACGAGCAACTCGCACCGGGCTGCTTCGAGGGCGGGGTGGAGGAGTTGTGGATCGACGACGGCCTCGAGATCCTGTGGGAAACGGGCAATCGTTCGGTGTGGACCGCAGGCAGCAATCGGGCGGGCATGGTGTCGCTCGGCATTCCGGTGGCGGGCGGCGGATCCGGCATGTATTGCGGCGTTCCCCTGCACGGCGGGGCGGTGTCGTGGCTCCCGGGTGGCGGGGATTTCGAGATCTTCTCCCGTGAGCGCATGGATATCGTATCGGCGACAGTGTCCGAGACCCTGCTGCGCGGATTTGCCGGCACCGACTCGCCGCGGACGACGGAGGCGCAGTTGCGACGCCCGTTCATCCGGCAGCAGCCGGGGCGAGCCGAGATGCTGCGCCGGGCGCTGCTCGAGATCGTCGCCGCGGTCCGCGGCCAGCCCGAATTGCTGGAGATCCCTGCGAGCAGGGCGGCGATGCGCGACTGCGTCTTGTCCTTGATGCTCGACACGCTGAATCCGGCCTCGGGGCGGCCGACTCCGGACCTGCGTCCGAGCGTGAAGGCATGGATCGTGCGCAAGGTGCGCGAGGGGGCGCTCGCAAGTCCGAGCGACCCGTTCCATGTTGCCGACGTCTGCCGCAGCCTGGGTGTGTCGCGGCGCTCGCTGCAGTACGCATTCGAGGACCTCACCGGGATGGGGGCGGTGCAGTTTCTGCGCAATGTGCGGCTGAACGCGGTGCGGCGGGAACTCCATATCCCCGTCGGCTGCCCCGAGGAACCCATCGCCGCGATCGCGGCGCGTTGGGGCTTCTGGCACATGCCGCGGTTCGCGGGGTATTACCGGGCCCTGTTCGGCGAACTGCCCTCGGAGACGCGTCGACGCCAAGGCCTGAGCACGCAGCACGGCCTCGGCTGAGTGTTTGCTGCGCTGCATCGGCGTTTCCTTGCCGATTGCGGATACCGTCCGGTGCATCGGTCTTCCTAATCTCCACATCACGACTCGGCCAGGTGGTGCGAGCGCGATACGCCGCGGGCCCTCGCTCCCGAGTACGGACAGCGGCGACGGAGGAGATCGGAGACGATGGAAGACAAGACCTGTGCGGCGTCGGCCGCGGGCGCCGACGGCAGTGCACGTCGGCGCTTCCTGAAGCTGGCATCGACGGCTGCGGCCGCTTCGGTGTTGCCGGCGGGCGCCGGCGCCGCAGCGCCCGCGAAGCCCGGCTACGACGTGGTGGTGGTGGGCGGCGGCTTCGCCGGGGTCACCGCCGCGCGCGAGCTCGCCCATCGCGGCGCCAGAGTGCTGCTGCTCGAGGCGCGTAATCGTCTCGGCGGGCGCACCTTCTACTCGAAGTTCGGCGAACGCAAGGTGGAACTGGGTGGCACCTGGATCCACTACACCCAGCCTCACGTGTGGGCCGAGGTCATGCGCTACGGCATGGAGATCGCCGAGACGCCGGGCGTGGCCCACCCCGACCGCGTGCTGTGGATGTCGGAGGGCAAGGTGCTGGAGATCCCGGTGATGGAGAACTGGGCGCTGCTCGAGGATGCGCTGAAGCGCTTCCATGCGGAGGCGGGCGAGGTCTTCGAGCGACCGTTCATGGCGGGCCTGTCGGCCGCCGGGCGCAAGCTCGATCATCTCTCGATCGCCGACCGCATGGCGGCAATGGAGATGAGTCCGGCGCAGCGCGACCTGATGAACGCGATGATGGCCACCAACTGCCATGGCCCGATCGCGACCGGCGCCTACACCGAGATGTTGCGCTGGTGGTCGCTGGTCGATGGCGATGCGGCGCGGCTGCTCTACAGCTGCGCGCGCTACAAGCTCAAGGACGGCACCGCGGCGCTGATCGAGCGCATGGCCGAGGACGGCGGCTTCGACGTGCGCCTGTCGACCGCGGTGGCGGAGCTGAGCCAGGACGCCGCGGGCGTGAGCCTGGTGACCGAAGCGGACGAGCGCATCTCCGCCCGCTACGCCGTCGTTGCGGTGCCGGTGAACACGGCCGGCCAGATCGAGTTCTCGCCGCCGCTGCGGCCCGGCAAGACTGCGATGGCGAAGGAGCACCATGCGGGCAAGGGGCACAAGCTCTACCTGAAGGTAAAGGGGCGGCTGGAGACGCTGATCTTCTTCGCGCCCGAGACCGAGCTGTTCACGATGGTCTTCACCGACCAGCCGGGCGAGGACGGTGGCGTGCTGGTCGCCTTCGGACCGCCGCTCGACGGCAAGGTCGATCTCAACGATCCGAAGGCGGTCGAGCCCTTCGTGCGCCGCTTCCTGCCCCACCTCTCGGTCGAGCAGGTGCTGGGCTACGACTGGGGGCTGGATCCGTATTCCCGCGGCACCTGGTGCACGCTGCGTCCCGGGCAGTTCGGCAAGCACCTGGAGGACCTGCGTGCCCGCGAGGGCCGGGTGTTCTTCGCCGGGGCGGACATCGCCACCGGCTGGCGCGGCTTCATCGACGGCGCGATCGAGTCCGGCCTGCAGGTCGGGCAGGCGGTGGCGGCCGAGCTGCGGGGGCGGGCGTGATGGCGGCCGGCATGACGAGCAGCGCCTTCCCGCTGCGGGCCGTGGTCGCGATGCTGAGCGCGCTCGCCCACTCCCCGTCGGCGCTTGCCGCCGACCGCGGCGAGTCCGCCTTCGTCCAGTGCGCCGCCTGCCACCCCGCCGCTGCAGGGCAGCCCCACGGCGTGGGCCCCAATCTGCACGGCCGCTTCGGGCAGCCGATCGCGGGCACTCCGGGCTTCGTCTTTTCGCGCGCACTACGGAAGCTTCAGGGGGTGTGGTCGGAGGCGGAGCTGGACCGTTGGCTCGCCGATCCGCAGACCTACGCGCCCGGGACCAAGATGGCCTATGCAGGCCTGAAGGACCCGGCCCAGCGCCGGGCGGTGATCGAGTACCTGAAGACGCTGCGCTGATGAAGGCGGGCAGTGTTCCGGACATGAACGGCCCGCGCGGGCCAGGGAGGATTCGAATGAATGGGATGAAGCCTTGGACAAGCATGGCACTTGGCGGACTGGCGCTCGCGATCTCCGCGAGCGGGGGCGCCGCGGGACCGGATCAGGCGTTCGACGACCTGCTCGCGGCGCGCTATCGCGCGGTGGAGGCGGCGATCGAGGCACGAGATGGCGCGGCATGGTTCGAGGCCCTGTACGACGATTCGATCGTGCTGGCAGGCGAGGGCAGCCCCGCCACGGTGCGCGGGCGGCAGGCGCTGCTGCCGGTGATCGACGAGATCGTCCGCACCACCCGAAGCTGCACCCTGGTTCCGGACGCGGCACGCGACCGCTCGGAGGGCCTCGCCTATTCGTTCGTGACCTATCGGTGCTCGCCGGTCGACGCGTCGGCGTCGGACTACCAGGTGCGCGCGCTCTTCGTCTGGAGGGAGGGCCCGAAGGGTTGGCGGGTGGTCGCCGAGACCTATGTGATGGGCGCGATGTAGTTGCTTTGGGCGCCCCCTCGGCCCGCCGGGCCGAGGGGGGGCTACAACTGCGCACAAATCGGCACATTTCGCGGAAATGCGGTTTACACCGCGTCGCTATGCTCCAGACACCATAGGCCTGCAAGGCTGGCGGGAAGGCGGGCCGGGTTGGCCGCTGCGCAGCGGCGGCGTCCTCGCGGATCGCCTGCCGGTGCGGACAAAATCAGAAATGTGGAGGAGACACTCATGAGGTTCTGCAAGCTGACTGCGCTCGCCTGCGCCCTGCTGGCCAGCCACACCGCCCTGGCTGCCGACGCGGCTAGCCTGGGCACCACGCTGACCCCGCTCGGTGGCGAACGCGCGGGCAACGCCGACGGCAGCATCCCCGCCTGGACGGACGGCGGGGCGCTCGAGCCGGGCTGGAGCTACGGCAAGCCGCGCGCCGACTACTTCAAGCACAAGGGCGACAAGCCGCTGTTCACGATCGACGCCGCCAATGTGGATCAATACGCCGGCAAGCTCACCGAGGGCCAGGTCGCGGTGATCAAGGCGTTCAAGAACTACAAGCTCGAGGTGTACCCGAGCCGCCGCTACTGTTCTGCGCCCGACTTCGTGCAGGCCAACACCAAGGCCAACGTGGGCACGGCGAAGATCGGTGCCGACGGCTGGAGCCTGGCCGAGGCCACCGTGCCGGGCATCCCCTTCCCGCTGCCGCAGAGCGGGATCGAGGTGCTGTGGAACGCCAAGATGAAGTACGCCGGCGTCGCCCTCGACATGAAGGCGCTGTGGGTGATGCTGTCGCCGCGCAGCGGCGGCAGCGACTGGATCGAGGCCGGCTCCACGCAGACCTACTACTACCCCTGGGGCAAGAAGGGCTCGTTCAAGCTGAGCGAGCTGCCGCCGGTGGAATACCACACCTACTTCAACTACACCTCGCCGACCGCGCTCGCCGGCCAGGCGCTGGTGATCACCTCCTACCTGAACAAGACCAGCGACACCTTCTACTACTTCCCCGGCCAGCGCCGCGTACGCCGCATGCCGAGCTACTCCTACGACGCCCCGCAGGTCGGCTTCGAGAACCAGTACACCCTCGACGAGCCGCGCGTGTTCAACGGCACGCCGGACCGCTTCGACTGGAAGCTGGTGGGCAAGAAGGAGATGTTCATCGGCTACGGCAGCTTCGGCATGTACGACCCGAATGCCGACCGCCGCAAGGTGGTGACCCCCGACGGCGTCGATCCCAAGTCCACCCGCTACGAGCTGCACCGGGTGTGGGTCGTCGAGGCCACCGCCAAGGACGGCGTGCGCCACGTCGCACCCAAGCGCCGCTTCTACTTCGACGAGGACTCCTGGGCGCTGATGGGCGCCGAGGACTACGACGCCCAGGGCAAGCTGTGGAAGGTGCGCGAGAGCTTCCTGATCCCGGTGGCCGAGACCGGCGCCTGCGACAACCCGGCCTTCGTGCAGTACGACCTCGTCTCCGGCCGCGTGCTCTACGACCAGGCCGGCATGGGCGCCGGCAAGGACATGGTGTGGGCGGTGGAGGCCGATGAGCCGAAGTACAAGGACGCCTTCTACACCCCGGATAACCTGCGCGCGATCAGCGACCGCTGAGCCCGCTCCTTCCTCTTTCTTCCCGACCATCACCCGGGCGTGCACGCCGGGCCGGCCTCCGGCCCGGGCGGGGCGTCCTGCGGAGAACGATCATGACGACTCACCTGAAGAAACTGGCGCTGGGGCTGGCGGTGGCCGGCCTGTGCGCACCGGCGGCGCACGCCTTCCAGTTCGAGGCCGGCTCGGTGCGCGGTTCGCTCGATTCCACGCTGACCGCGGGCTTCGGCCAGCGCGTGGAGGGCCGCGAGTGCAGCCACCACGGCGACGTTTCCACGGCCTGCGGGACCGATGCCAATACCGCGGTGTGGGCCAACGGCGACGACGGCAACCTCAACTACGACAAGGGCGACCTCTTCACCACCCACCTCAAGGGCTCGCACGAGCTGCTGCTGAGCTTCCCCGACGAGTGGAAGTTCATGGGCCGGGTGGGCTGGCTGTACGACTTCGTCGCCGACGACACCGCACGCACCCCGCTCGATGGTGACGCCAAGCAGGCGGTCGGCCAGTACGTGCGCCTGTACGACCTGTGGGTGAGCAAGGAATTCGACATCGGCGAGCGCCGCGGCCGCATGCGCTTCGGCAACCAGGTGGTGAGCTGGGGCGAGAGCCTGTTCATGATCGGCGGCATCAACTCCAACGTGGCGATGGACCTGCAGCGCCTGTCCTCGCCCGGCGTGCAGCTGAAGGAGGCCTTCCTGCCCTCGCCGGCGCTGTCGGTCGCCGCCAACCTCGGCAGCGGGCTCAACGTCGAGGCCTATTACCAGTTCCAGTGGAAGCCCTACAGCTTTCCGCCGGCGGGGACCTACTTCTCGATGGCGGACACGTTCGACAAGGGGCGGGACAACCTGCTCTATTTCGCTCCGGACCCGGCGAGCCAGATCCTCGCCGCAGGCGGTCGGGTGACGCCGGCGACGCTGGCGGCGAAACGCGCCGAGATGATCGACGGCGGCACCGCCTTTCCGGTTCTGGAGGATGACGAGCCCGGTGATTCCGGCCAGTTTGGCGTCTCGCTGAAATACCGCCCCGAGGGCTGGGACGTCGATCTCGGCCTCTACTACCAGCGCTTCCACGACAAGACGCCCAACGTGCAGTACTGGAGCCAGGGGGTTACCGGGACGCGCATGTACTTCGAGGCGGATCGCGAGCTCTACGGCATCAGCGCCAACACCTCGGTGGGCAACTGGGCGGTGGGCGCCGAGTTGTCGTATCGGCCGGAGGATGCGGTTTCGCTCGGGGCCTGCCAGGACATCGGCTTCGGGTCACCCGACCAGTGCGACGGCTCGATCGACGAGGAGCGCTACCAGTTCCACCTCACCGGCATCCTCAGCCTGACGCCCGGCGACCACGGCTGGTTCCTCGACCTGATGGGCGCGCAGACCGGCACCTTCCTCGGCGAGGCGGTGGCGATCGCCTACCCGGGGGTGAGCAAGGACAAGGCCTACGTGCGCACCCGCAACGGCGTGACCTACCAGCAACTCCCCGCCGCCGGCGCGTGGACGCACGACAGCGGCGTCGGTGACAAGCTGTCCTGGGGCTACATGTTCGACTTCAGCCTGACCTACGACAGCACGCTGATCCCGGGCTGGCAGGTGATCCCGGGCGTGTTCTTCTCGCACGCGGTCAATGGCAACACGCCCAACTTCATGGCCAACTGGATGGAGGGGGCGAAGTCGGCCAACTTCTACGTGCTGTTCAACCGCAACCCGATGACCTGGCAGGCCGGCATCAACTACACCCGGTTCTGGGGCGGCGACTACAGCTTCAGCGCGCCCTACAAGGACCGCGACTTCGTAGGCGGCTTCATCTCGCGCAACTTCTGACGCGCAGCCCCGGGGGCGGCGACCGTCGCCCCCGGCCCACTGCCCCCGGCCCGCCGCCTCCCCAACCCCGACCGCCAGCGCCCGCCCATGCTCAATCCCTTCAGCGTCAGCGAGGTCGACACCTTCCTGACCCGCTACCTGCGCCTGCTCGAGGCGGTGTGCTTCCGCTTCCGGGGCACCATCCTGGTCGTGCTCATGTTGTTTACCGGGCTGATGGGCTACTACGCCCTGCAGCTGCGCATGGACGCCGGCTTCGAGAAGCAGATGCCGATCGGTCACGAGTACATCCAGACCTTCGACAAGTATCGCGACGACGTGCTCGGCGCCAACCGCCTGAACTTCGTCGTCAAGGCACGCAGCGGCGACATCTGGACGCAGGCCGGGCTGGAGCGCCTGTACGAGGTCACCCAGGCGGTCAGCTTCCTGCCCAATGTCGACCGCCTCGGCGTGCAGTCGCTGTGGACGCCCAACTCCTTCGTGAACGAGATCACCGAGGACGGCTTTCGCGCCGATCCGCTGATCTCGGGCACCATCATGCCGCGCGACCTCACGCCCGAGGTCATCGCCGGCATCCAGCGCGCGGCCAGCCAGGGCGGCTTCATCGGCACCCTGGTGGCGCGCGACCAGACCAGCGCGATGATCGTCGCCGAGCTGCACGAGCGCGACCGCGAGGGCAAGGCGCTCGACTATGTCGCCTACAACCGCATCCTCGAGGCGCTGCGCGCGAAGTTCGAGGACGCGCAGTTCGAGGTGCAGATCATCGGCTTCGCCAAGCAGATCGGCGACATCGCCGACGGCGCCTCGGCGGTGCTCGAGTTCTGCGCGATCGCGCTGCTGCTGACCGCGCTCGCGGTGTATTGGTACTGCCACTCGGCGCGCTTCACCCTGCTGCCGATCGTGTGCTCGCTGACCTCGCTAGTGTGGCAGTTCGGTACCCTCAAGCTGCTCGGCTACGGGCTCGACCCGCTCGCCGTGCTGGTGCCCTTCCTGGTGTTCGCGATCGGCGTCTCGCACGGCGTGCAGCAGATCAACTTCATCGTGCGCGAGCTCTCCCACGGCAAGTCGAGCGACGAGGCCGCGCGCGCCAGCTTCACCGGCCTGCTGATCCCCGGCACGCTGGCGCTGGTCACCGCCTTCGTGTCCTTCATCACGCTGATCCTGATCCCGATCCCGATGGTGCGCGAGCTCGCGATCACCGCCTCGCTCGGCGTCGGCTACAAGATCGTCACCAACCTGGTGATGCTGCCGCTGGCGGCCTCGCTGTTTAGCTTCACCAAGGAATACGCCGACAAGGCCGTGCTCAAGCGCGAGAAGCGCTCGGCCTGGCTGCGCACGCTGGCGCGCGTGGCCGAGCCGCGCAACGCGGCGATCGTGATCGCGCTGACGCTGGCGGTGTTCGCGGTGGCGGTGTGGCAGAGCCACGACCGCGTCATCGGCACGGTGCAGCCGGGCGCGCCCGAGCTGCGCGCGGAGGCGCGCTTCAACCGCGACGCGGTGTCGATCGCCAGCAGCTACGACACCGGCCTCGACTGGCTCACGGTCATCTTCGAGGCGCCGCCCGACGCCTGCGACGACGTCGCGGTGGGGCGCTACCAGGACCGCTTCGTCGCCGAGATGCAGTACGTGCCCGGCGTGCTGTCGGCGCTGTCCTTCTCCGGCCAGCTGCGCACCTACAACGAGGGCTACAACGAGGGCAACCCGAAGATGTCGGTGGTGCCCGGCGACCCCGGCAACTACGCCGCGCTCGCCACCGAGATCGGGCGCGTGCGCGGCTTCATGAACAAGGACTGCAGCATGACCGCGGTGCACCTGTTCCTGTCCGACCACAAGGCGACCACGATCAACCGCGTGATCGACGCGGTGAAGGCCTTCCGCGAGCGCGATCGCGAGCCCGGGCTGGCGATCCGGCTGGCCTCGGGCAACGCCGGCGTGCAGGCGGCGGTGAACGAGGAGGTGCACAAGTCCGAGCTGCCGATGATGCTGTATGTATACGCGGCGATCATGGTGCTGGTGGCGCTGATGTACCGCGACTTCCGCGCCGTGATCGCGTGCTGCCTGCCGCTGACCGTGGGCACCTTCATCGGCTACTGGTTCATGAAGGAGCTCGAGATCGGCCTCACCGTGGCGACCCTGCCGGTGATGGTGCTCGCCGTCGGCATCGGCGTCGATTACGCCTACTACATCTACAACCGCCTGCAACTGCACCTCGCCAACGGGGAGAACATCGTCAAGGCGCTCGAGCACTCCATCCTCGAGGTCGGCACCGCCACCATCTTCACCGCGATCACGCTCGCGGCGGGCGTGGCGACCTGGATGTTCTCGGAGCTCAAGTTCCAGGCCGACATGGGCAAGCTGCTCGCCTTCATGTTCATGGTGAACATGGTGATGGCGATGACCGCGCTGCCGGCCTTCGCGGTGTGGATGGAGCGCCTTTTCCCGCGCAAGGGCCCGGTGCGCGCGCCGGGCATCCTGGCGCATTGAGTGCGGAGTGGAAATGATCCCTTTGTCGACGCCGCGCCGCCTGCGCGCGCTGCTTTCCGCGACCTGCATCGCGACCTGCTTTTCGCCCTTCTTTTCCTCGACGCTCTCCGCGACAGTCTCCGCGAGCCTCGTGCTTGCGGCTGGCGCTGCGCGCGCCCAGGGCGCGGCGACCGATCCCGCCGCCTTCGTGCCGCGGTCCGCGGTGCGCTCGCCCTTCGCCGAGCGCAGCATGATCCTCGACGCGACCCGCGCGGGCACCCGCCTGGTCGCGGTGGGGGAGCGCGGGGTGGTGCTGCTCTCCGACGACGAGGGCGCGCACTGGCGCCAGGCCGGCACGGTGCCGGTCGACGCGACCCTGACCGCGGTGAGCTTCGCCGACGCGCGCCAGGGCTGGGCGGTGGGGCATCTCGGAGTAATCCTGCACAGCGCCGACGGCGGCGAGACCTGGAGCGTGCAGCGCATCGACCCCATCGAGGACCGGCCGCTGTTCGCGGTCGCGTTCACCGACGCACGCAACGGGGTCGCGGTCGGGCTGTGGTCGCTCATGCTGCGCACGCGCGACGGCGGCCGGACCTGGGAAGAGGCGGAACTGCCGCCACCCCCGGGCGACACGCGCGCCGACGCCAACCTGATGAGCGTGTTCGGCGATGCGCAGGGTCGGCTCTTCATCGCCGGCGAGCGCGGCCTGGTGTTGCGCTCGCTCGACGGGGGCGACAGCTGGAGCTATCACCCGACCGGGTATCGCGGGACCTTCTGGAGCGGCACGGCGCTCGCCGACGGCACGCTGATCGTCGGCGGCCTGCGCGGCAGCGTCTATCGCAGCACCGACGGCGCCGGCAGCTGGCAGCGCGTCGACACCGGCTCGCAGAGCTCGGTGACGGATCTCATCGCCTTCGATGGTCGCGTGCACGCGGTCGGTCTCGACGGCGTCAGCCTGGACAGTCGCGACGGGGGCGCGAGCTTCGAGCTCGCGCGGCGGGCGGATCGCCTGTCGCTGACCGCCGCGGTGGCGACCGCCAACGGCGGCGTGGTGCGCTTTTCCCGCGCCGGCCTGGTGCGCGACTGACACCTACGCTCCCGCCGCGCACCCCGCGCCGGTTCATGCAGGAGCGCCGGCAGGCGCGAATGCCGCGTGTCGATCCGCGACATCGCCCGTCGCCACCCCACCGCCCATTCGCGGCTGCCGCCGCTCCTACAGGGGCCCGCAAGTCGTGACGGTTCATGTAGGAGCGCCGGCAGGCGCGAATGCAGCGTGTCGAACCGCGAGATCGCCCGTCGTCCCCTCACCGCCCATTCGCGGCTGCCGCCGCTCCACAGGGGGCCCGAAGCCGCGATGGTTCATGTAGGAGCGCCGGCAGGCGCGAATGCAGCGTGTCGATCCGCGACATCGCCTGTCGCCACCGCACCGCCCATTCGCGGCTGCCGCCGCTCCTACATTGGAAGGAGCCGCGCCGGTTTCTGTAGGAGCGCCGGCAGGCGCGAATGCAGCGTGTCGATCCGCGACATCGCCTGTCGCCCCCGCACCGCCCATTCGCGGCTGCCGCCGCTCCTACATCGGAAGGAGCCGCGCCCGTTTTCTGTAGGAGCGCCGGCAGGCGCGAATGCGGCGTGTCGAACCGCGAGATCGCCCGTCGCCACCGCACCGCCCATTCGCGGCTGCCGCCGCTCCTACATCGGAAGGAGCCGCGCCGGTTTCTGTAGGAGCGCCGGCAGGCGCGAATGCGGCTTCGCTCAGGCCGCCTGTGCCTTGGCGAGCTTGCCGAGCAGGCGCTGGCGGGTCTTGTCGACGCCGACCACGAAGCGGTTGTGGCGGCCGCGGGCGACCTCCTCGAGGGCGTCGCGCGCGCTGAACTCGAACACCACCGCCGGGCCGGCGACCTCGACCAGCTTCACGGTGATCTCGATCCACATGCCGAGCAGGGTGGCGCCGACGTGGTCGAGCTCGACGCGGGTGCCGACCGAGTCCTTGCCTTCGCCGATGTGCTCGAGCAGCAGGTCGCGGCAGCACACCTCGATGTCGTAGAGCAGCGCGGGGGTGGAATAGACGCGGCACTCGTCGCCCATGAAGGCGATCGTGCGCGCGGTGTCGATATCGTACTTGCGGGTGAGGCTGAGGCCGGCTTGAAGGGTTTCGCTCATCGTCTTTCTCCGTTTCAGGGGGTGTGTTGGTGGGTTGAAGGGCTGGGTGGAAGGCTTGGCTCGAAGGCGGGGGGCATGCGGTCGCGCGCTCAACCGCGCCCGAAATGCCTGCGCAGGCGCTCGGCCTCGAGGCGCGCCTCGACGTGGCAGACCAGCGCGCGGGTGCCGCGCGCGACGTTGCGGAACACGCACACACCATGGTCCATCAGGCCGGCGGCCATGGCGTCGTAGAGGCGGCCGGCGTCGACCACCGCGACGATCGGCTTGTCGGTGCGCGCCACCAGCGGCGGCAGCGTGTGCACCGTGCTCTCGGGGTCGGCGAGGTCGTAGCCGGGGCGCAGGCGGCTCTGTTCGAGCGCGCGCACCATGGGGGCGGTGGGGTCGAGGCCGACCACGACCGCGTCGACCCCGGGGTCGTCCGCCATCGCCGCGGTGATGCGCACGTGGGCGTCGTCGTCGGCGCCCGGGTTCATGTCGAGCGGGTTGCGCACCTCGACGAGGGCGGCGAGCTTCTTCTCGGCCAGCACCGCCTCGATGCGGGCGATGGTGTCGGCCGAGAGCGTGGCCATGCGCATCGCGAAGGTCTCGCCGACGCTGGCGTCCGCGGCGCTGACCGCTTCGAAGCCGGCGCCGCTGGCAGCGGCGAGGCGGTCGCCGCCGATGCGCTTGGCGTGCAGGGTGCCGGCCATGTAGAAGAGATCGTCGAAGAGCTCGACGTCGTCGGTGACGGTGGCGCCGGCCTGGGCGAGCACCGAGGCGAACAGCACCGGCTCGCCGGCGATCGAGGCGGTGTGGCCCATCACGCCGGCCTGGCCGGCTTCGCTGCGGCCGGACTTGTACACCACGACCTGCTTGCCGGCGAGCACCGCGCGCCGCACCGCGCGTGCGAAGGCCAGGCCGTCGAGGTCGCGGAAGCCCTCGACGTAGATGCCGATGCTGTCGACGTCGTCGCGGGTGGCGAACCAGGACAGCAGGTCGCCGTGGGTGAGGTCGGTCTGGTTGCCCATCGCGATCATGTAGCGCGGGTCGAGCCAGGGGTTGTGCGAGAGCCGGGTGATCATGAAGGCGCCGCTCTGGCTCAGCATGACCGCGCGGCGTTCGGGTGCCTTCGGCGGCTTGGGCAGGCGCTCGAGCGGGATGAACCAGGAGTCGTAGCGTCCTGGATGCGAGACCACGCCCAGGCAGTTGGCGCCGAGGAAGATCGGCCCGCCGTCGCCGTGCGCGTGCGCCGCGTTGATGCGCGCCGCCAGCGCGGCGGCCGGCTCGCGGCTCTTCGCGGTCTCGCCGAGGCCGCCCGGGATCAGCATGACGGCCTCGACGGTGGAGGCCGCGATGATCTCGTCGACCAGCGGATAGACCGCGTCGGCGGCGACCGCGACGATCAGCAGGTCGAGCTTGCCCTCGATCGCGGCGAGGTTCTCGATGCAGGCGACGCCGTCGATCTCGCCGCCGCCGGGGCGGATCACGCACAGGCGCTCGGGCGGGCAGCCGCTGCCGAGCAGGTTGCGCAGGATGATGCGGCCGAAGTTCATGCCGCTCGCCGAGGCGCCGACGATGCCGATGCGCTCGGGGTGGAGCAGGCGGTCGATCTTGTGGAGCGGGCGCGCCACGCGCAGCAGCGGGGGGGCACCGACGCTGCAGCGCGCGGCGAGGACCTGCACCGCCTCGCCGTCGCAGGCGCAGTCGAGCACGAGCTCGTGCAGGGCGACCTGCGCGCCCGGGGCGTCGGGCAGGCCGCCCGCGGCCAGTTGCAGCGCG
>NZ_AMXF01000043.1 GCF_000310225.1 Thauera phenylacetica B4P | reverse complement strand
CCGCCACACCGGCAGGCTGCGCCGCCACAACGGGCGCAGCTTCCCCAGTCCCCTCGACGGCTTCGCCGGAGGGCGCCACGCTCGCGCCAGGCTCCGGCGCGGCCGCCTCCGCGGCGACCACCGGGCGATCCACGCGCCCGCCCTCAGCCCTCAACTTCGCGCGCAACTCCAGGATCTGGTCGACCAGGCCCTTCTCATCCTTCCAGCGCGCATCCAGCTCGCCCAGGCGCGCCAGCTCCTGCCCCCGGCGCGCCTCGGCGTCGGTGCGGCGGCCGCCGACCTCGATGCCGACCAGCTCCTCGCGCCCGATGATCTCGAGCTCGGTGTCCAGCGCCTCGATGCGGCGCCGGCAGTCCTCGACCTCGGCCGGTGTCGCGTGCTGGCTCACCGCCACCCGGGCGCAGGCGGTGTCGAGCAGGCTCACGGCCTTGTCGGGCAGCTGGCGCGCGGGGATGTAGCGGTGCGAGAGCCTCACCGCGGCCTCCATGGCCTCGTCGAGCAGCTGCACGCGGTGGTGCTTCTCGAGCACCGTCGCCACGCCGCGCAGCATCAGGGTGGCCTTGGCCTCGTCGGGCTCCTGCACCTGGATCATCTGGAAGCGCCGCGTCAGCGCCGGGTCCTTCTCGATGTACTTCTTGTACTCGGCCCAGGTGGTGGCGCCGATCGTGCGCAGGTTGCCGCGGGCGAGCGCGGGCTTGAGCAGGTTGGCGGCGTCGCCCGTGCCGGCCGTGCCGCCGGCGCCGATCAGGGTGTGGATCTCGTCGATGAACAGGATGATCGGCTTCGGGCTGGCCTGCACCTCGTCGATGACCTGGCGCAGGCGCTGCTCGAACTCGCCCTTCATGCTCGCCCCGGCCTGCAGCAGGCCGATGTCCAGCGTGAGGAGCTTGACGCCCTGGAGCAGCGGCGGCACGTCGCCCTGCACGATGCGCTGGGCGAAGCCCTCCACCACCGCCGTCTTGCCGACGCCGGCCTCGCCGGTGATGATCGGGTTGTTCTGGCGCCGGCGCATCAGGATGTCGACGATCTGGCGGATCTCCTCGTCGCGGCCGCGCACCGGATCGACCTCGCCCTTGCGCGCCTTCTCGGTGAGGTCGATAGCGAACTTGTGCAGGGCCTCCTGCTTGCCGAGCGCGGCCGGCGCCATCGCGCCGCTGGCCTCGCCAGGCTCGGCGGTGGAGCCGCTCGCTTCGCCGAGCAAGTCCTCGGGCGAGCCGCTGACGACCTGCACCAGCGCCTCGGACAGGTCCTCCGCGCGGATGCGCTCGAACTGGCGCGAGATCGCGTACAGGGCGTTGCGCAGGTAGGTCGTCTTGAGCATGCCGAGCAGCAGGTAGCCCGTGCGCACCGCGTTGTCGCTGAACATCAGCGAACCGTAGACCCAGCCGCGCTCGATCGCGTTGGTGATGTTCTCCGACAGGTCGGTGATCGAGGTCGCACCGCGCGGCAGGCGGTCGAGCGCGCTGGTGAGGTCGCGCGCGAGCACGGCCATGTCGACCTGGTAGTGCTTGATGATGCGGTGCCAGTCGCTGTCTTGCGCCTGCACGATCTGCATCACCCAGTGCTCGAGTTCGACATAGGGGTTGCCGCGCAGCTTGCAGAACACGGTCGCACCCTCGATCGCCTTGTAGGCCACCCGGTTCAGCTTTCCGAACAACGCCATCCGGCTGATCTCGCTCATTCCCCTTCTCCTTGCAATGGCCTACTCAATTCGCCTCGCGCGCGCGGCGTGCGAGCGCGTCCTCGGCATGCAGCGCGAGCGGGGCGGGATCGTCCTCGCCGCGCGGCCTGCCGAGCCAGCTCGTCCATCCCAGGCGCTGTCCGCCTCCCAGGCGAAGCGCCGGCACCTGCGCGCGCTGCAACACCAGGCGCACGTCCCAGTCGAGCTCGAAGCACAGGTACTGGCGCACCAGCGCGAGCAAGCGCGGCAGGGACCGCCCCCCGGGCAGGAAGGCCTCGTAGTCCGCGAGCCCCATCGGACCGAGACGAACGCGGAACTTGTGCTGGCGATCCCACACCCGCCCGCCCAGCACCACCCCGAAGCCGAGCCGTGCGCCCGCATCGCCGCTGCCCAGGCGCGTGCGCTCCGCCTCGGGCAGCCTCATCCAGTGGCCTGCGAAGGCCTCAACCTGCGCCGCCACGCCGAAATAGTCCGTCAGGATCGCCTGCAGACCGTCGCCATTGCGCACCTGGCGGGCGAACAGGCCGGAATGGAAGAGCTTGACCCGATCCCCGGCTGCATCGCGCCGGCGCAGGCGATCCGGGCCGATGCCCAGCAGCGCGCCCACATACATCGCGAAGCGATCCTGTGCCGGACGGTCGAGCGACACGTCCGGCTGCGCCTGCGCCCAGGCGCGATAGAACAACGCCAGCAGGCGGTGGTGGAAGAGGTCCAGGAAGCTCGCGAAGGTCGCGTCGCCGTGATGCAGCTGACGCTCACGGGCGTATTCGGTGAGATGCAGCGGCAAGGGCCCGTTGGGGCCGAGCAGGCCGAAGATGCGCTGCACCAGCCTGGGCGGGCGGGCGTCCTCGGCGGGCCGGAAGGCCGAGATCGGCGCGGGCGCGAAGGACATGGACGCCTCCTGCGCCAGGCGCAAGGGCTCGTCGGCCGGGCGCAGCGCCTGCCCCAGCCTGGGCTTGTCCGCGAACAGGCATTCGATGCGGCGCAGGGTCTGGTAGAAGTCGTACGCGTACGGCTTCTGCTCGAGCGCGCGCAGAAAGGCTAGACGATCGGCCGGTTCCCGCATCGCGGCACCCAGCGCATGATCTCGCCGCGGCCACTCGCACGCAGCACCGTTTCGACGAAGGAGTTGATCGACACGTAGCGTCCGAGAAAACGCTCCATCACCGCGCCGAACAGGAAGGCGCTCCCGCCCTGGAAGGCCATCTCGTCGATCTCGAGCTCGACCTCCAGCCCACGGCCGAAGCTCACCGGGCCGGGCAGCGGGAAGCGCCGCACCACGGGCTTGACCCGCAGCGCGCGCAGGCCTTCGACCTGACGCACGACCGCGCCGTCGCCCGCGAGCGCGTAAAGTTCGAGCATCTCTCGCATGGCGGCGGCCGCGTCGCCGGCGTCGCCGTGCGAGAGCGAGAGGTAGTTGAGCGACAGGTGGCTGATGAACTGCCAGGCCACGCTGCCCTCGCGCAGCGCCGAAACCGGCCGCGTCGGGCCCTTGAGCACACGCACCGCGGTCACCGGCGCGGCGGAATCCAGGGTGAAGTCGGTCTTGCCCAGCCCGATCGGCATCTGCAGCGGCAGGTCGCGGTTGGTGCACAGCACCCGCACGGAAAGCTGTCGCAGCTCGTCGGCGTAGGGGGCCTCCTCGGGGTCGACCAGGGAGATGAACACCTCGCTGCCCACGTAGCTCGTGCGCGTCCCGCGGCGCTTCTGCTCCTCGGTGAGCAGCCGCGGTTCGCGCTGCTGGCAAAAATACGCCGCATGCTGTGCCGACTCGTGGTGGAAGGCCGCATAAAGCGGCAGGAACTCGCGTTGCGCCTGCACGCCGCCGCTGCCGAAGCCGGTCACCGACTCGATCGCATGGACCTCGAAATCGATCGGGCGGGTGCGATCGACGACGACGTGGTAGTCGTGGCCGCCGTCCCCGACGTGGATGCGGTCGGCGTTGCGCTCGAGCAGGTTGATGGCCGGTGCGCAGAACAGCCTCACGTTGGCGGCGTCGACCACGCCCTCGAGCGTGGGGTCGCCGCGCGAGAACAGCAGCACGATCTCCAGCTCGCTGCCACTGCACTCGCGCGCGGGTGCGCCGAGGCCGTGCAGGTCGATGAAGCAGAAGCGCTGGGGAAAGGCAGCGTACTCGTGGAACAGCCGATAGCCCTGGAATCCGCGCAGATTGACCGGCAGCAGGGCCTCGTCATCCTCGAAGCCGAGGGCACGCACCTCGCCCGCCGGCACGAACCGGCACGCCGACGCCCCCTCCCCCGGCGGCTGCACGAGCATGCCGACGCAAGCCCCTAGGGCGAGCTCGTAGAGCTTGAGCGCCACCTCGTCGCCGCCGCCAAGATAGATCGGCAGGCGGGCGAGGTCCAGATCGGCGATCCCCAGCCCCGCACCGCTGCGCAAGCGGATGCGCAACCCGCCCTTGACCCGACGCCCGCCGGGCAGTTGCTGCAAGGGCAGGTCGGGTGCGAAGGAGAAGTAGCTGGCCGCGACCACCTCCAGCGGCAGCAGGCAGACCTCGTGCGCGGTGCGGAACTCGCACGCGGTCGTCTCGCCGCGTGCGACCGTACCGTGCATGGTGCTGCCACGCGGGATACGGAAGCCGCGCGCCAGGTTGGCATCCTGGATGTCGGGCTGGAACTGCGCGATCACCATCGCCGGCGTGGGCGCGAGAAACTGCGGATAGACGATCTCCAGCATGCGCTGCGTGAAGCGCGGGAACTCGGCATCGAGCTTGAGCTGCACGCGCGCGGCGAGGAAGGCGAAGCCCTCGAGCAGGCGCTCGACGTAGGGGTCCGCGACCTCGATGCCGTGCATGCCCAGCCGCGCAGCCACCTTGGGGAACTGCGCGGCGAACTCGGCCCCCATCTCGCGCACATGGCGCAGCTCCTGGTCGTAGTAGCGCAGCAGGCGCGGATCCATGATTCAGCGCCCGAGGTCCTGGATCTCGATCTGGCCGGTCTCGAGATCGACGTTGGTGCGCAGCAGCAGCTCGATCGGCGTCGGCTGCGCCCACAGGCTGCCGCGGATCTCCACCTCGATGCGGTTGTGGCGATCGAGGGCGATCTGTTCGGCCAGGGCGCGCAGCTTCAGGCTGGCAGGATCGATACGCGGCTCGAACTCGAGGATCGCCTGGCGCATCGCGCGCTCGAGCTGCATCACGTCGAGCGTCGAGGCGGTCTCGCCGGCCAGCGCCGGCAGCCCGAAATTGACCACCGAGCGCAGCGCCAACGGCATTCCCGGCCAGTCCTCCGCATCGGCCATGCGGGTGGCGTTGAACAACCAGCCCAGATCGCGCAGCACGCTCTGGCGCATGCGCTGGCGCGAGATCAAGCGCTCCGCGCGCGGTTCGAGCCGATGATCGGGTTCGTCGTCGGTCAGGCGGTCGAGCAAGGCGGGCTGCAATCGATCCTTCGGGACGCTGTCAGCCATGGTCCGCCACGGCCTCCGCGTCCTCGCCGAGGCGCACCTGCCGGATGTCGAGCAGCGGGTATTCTCCGCTGTCGGTCGCCAGCACACGCTGCCCCAGACCGCAGAACACACCGGGCCGGCACTCGCTCCACACCGACTTGCGTGCGAGCGCGACGAGCCCCTCGTCGGCCGACTCCGAACCCGGATAACGCACCGGGATCAGCGCGACGGCCTCGCCCCCGTTGATGAAGCGAAGATGGGCGGGCAACCAGACGGCGTCGCGCAGATCGGTCGGCTCTTCGAAGTCGATGCGCGCCAGGCGACAGAACGGGATCCAGTAGTAGCGCCCATTCACGATGGCCTCGAGCACCGGACCGAGGCGCATGTCGCAGTCGGCGATCCACGCGAAGGCCTTGCCATCCACGCTGCCGCTGGTGGTGGGGGCGAGCTCGAAGGCCTGCTGGCGCAGCCGCTCGCCGGCCTCCTCCTCGCCCCGCCCCGCACGCAGCAGGGATTCGATCAGCAGCGCGATCCAGGTCTCGGGCTCACCGAACAGCATCGGCGAGCGGATCCCGGCGAAGACATCGGCGCGCACACGCTCACAGCCGATCGCGTCGCGGTAGGTCTCGCGCATCGCGATCGCGGCGGCGTCCATCTCGGCGCACACCTCGAGCTGGCTCAGCGCCCGCTCCCAGCGCCCGAGCACGCACAGCAACTGGAACAGGAACACGCGCAGGCGAGCATCCTCGGGCTTGGCACGGATGGCGTCCTGGAGTCGATCGAGTGCAAGCGGAAGATCGCCTGCCCGGACCGCATTCTCGGCATCGGTAATCATTCGACCTCCCGGGGTACGCCCCGTCAGCGTGGATGAAGGCAGGCGCGCTCAGATCGTCTCGGCCTCGAACAACATCGAGCCCATTCCCAGCCCGTCCGGCCCCTGCGGTACATATTCGATACTGATCTTCTGGAAGGAGAAGCTGAGCCGTTCGACGAGCTCGGGGTGCTCCTCGCCCACCGATTCCACGTCGAGCGAGGTGATCCGGCCCTGCTCCATCACCACGATGTAGTAATCCAGCGGCGCCTTGCCGGCCTTGCGCACGGTAAGCGTGGCCTTCTTGATCAGGTCGTTGTTGCGCAGCGCCGCCATCAACGGAGTCGAGGCGCTGTCGACCTGCTTGCTGATCAGGAACTCGCGCATCGACGCCTTCGCCAGGCTTCCTCCGCCGCCCATCTCGGTCTGGGCGCGCATGCCCCAGGACCACGAGAGTACGTCGATCTCGCCCTTGCGTTCCGCATCCTCGGATTCGCCCTTGATCGTTCCCGACCGGGCGCCCTCCACCTTGAGGAACATGTCGCTCTTGGCCATGCTCGGATCCCCGCCCATCGACCACAAGATCAGGAAGCCCGGGGGCCGCAGCAGCGCCCCCGGGCCACCGGCCGCCGCATCAGGCCGGCTGGTTCTTCGCGATGTTCCAGGCGACTTCCTTGGCCGAGTCGCCGGTGCCGTCCTCCTTCTGCGGGGTGTACTCGAGCTTGAACTCGGCGAAGTTGAGCGAGATGCTCTCGGTCAGCCGGTCCTCGCCACCACTCCCGCCGGTCGCCACCGAGGTGACGATCACTTCCTTCATGGTCAGCTTGATGTACTCGAGCGCCTCCTTTCCGGCCTTGCGCACCGTGAGTTTGGCTTCCTTGAAGTGGCTGCCGTCGCAGCAGGCCTTGATCAGGGCGTGGGTGGACGCGTCGACGAACTTGACGAAGTTGATGTCCTGCACCGAGACCTTCCCCGATCCGCCGCCGCCCCCGGTGTGGGTCGTCCCCGACTGGGACATGCCCCAACTCCAGGACAGGACGTCGATCTCCTTTGCGTGCTTGCCGTCGGCCGACTCGCCTTGGATGTCGCCGATCTTGATGAACATATCTACAGCCATGATGACTCTCCCATATCAAGGGCACACGAGCGAACGAGCGCGGCGGAACCGGGGCCCGCGCCGCGCCCCTGGTCCTTACGCCGCCTTGGCCGATGGCAGCTTGGACACCAACCTGAGCGACACCGTCAGCCCCTCGAGCTGATAGTGCGGCCGCAGGAAGAACTTCGACGTGTAGTAGCCCGGGTTGCCTTCCACCTCCTCGACCACCACCTCTGCCGCCGCCAGCGGCTTACGGGCCTTGGTCTGCTCGGAGGAGTGGGCCGGATCCCCATCCACGTAATTCATGATCCACTTCTGCAGCCAGCGCTGCATGTCCTCGCGCTCCTTGAACGAACCGACCTTGTCACGCACGATGCACTTCAGGTAATGCGCGAAGCGGCAGCAGGCGAAGAGATACGGCAGGCGCGCGGCCAGGTTGGCGTTCGCGGTTGCGTCGGGATCGTCGTATTCGAAGGGCTTCTGCAGCGACTGCGCGCCGATGAAGGCGGCGAAGTCGGAGTTCTTGCGATGCACGATCGGCATGAAGCCGTTCTTCGCCAGTTCGGCCTCGCGGCGGTCGGAGATCGCGATCTCGGTGGGACACTTCATGTCCACCCCGCCGTCGTCGGTCGGGAAGGTGTGCACCGGCAGGCCTTCCACGGCGCCGCCCGATTCGATGCCGCGGATCCGCGAACACCAGCCGTAGAGCTTGAACGAGCGGTTGATGTTCACCGCCATCGCATACGCCGCGTTGGCCCAGGTGTAGCGCGAATGATCGGCCGCCCCGGTGTCCTCTTCGAAGTCGAAGGCATCGACCGGGCTGGTCTTCGCCCCGTAGGGCAGGCGCGCGAGGAAGCGCGGCATCGCCAGGCCGATGTAGCGCGCGTCGTCGGATTCGCGCAGCGAACGCCAGGCGGCGTACTCCGGGGTGAGGAAGATCTTCGTGAGGTCGCGCGGATTGGCGAGCTCCTGCCAGGAGTCCATCTGCATCAGGGTCGGGCTCGCCCCCGCGATGAAGGGTGAATGCGCGGCCGCGGAGACCTTGGCGATCTCGCCGAGCAGTTCGACGTCGGGCGGGCTCTGGTCGAAGTAGTAGTCACCCATCAGGCAGCCGAAAGGCTCGCCGCCGAACTGGCCGTATTCTTCCTCGTAGATCTTCTTGAACACCGGGCTCTGGTCCCATGCGGTGCCCTTGAACTTCTTGAGGGTCTTGCCGAGGTCCGCCTTGGAGATGTTCATGACGCGGATCTTGAGCATCTCGTCGGTCTCGGTGTTGTTCACCAGGTAATGCAGACCGCGCCAGGCGCCCTCGAGCTTCTGGAAATCCGGGTGGTGCAGGATGACGTTCACCTGCTCGGTCAGCTTGCGGTCGAGCTCGGCGATGATCGCCTCGATCGACTTGACCACATCCGGGCTGATCACCGTGGTGTTCGCCAGCGCCTGCTGCGCCAGCGTCAGCACGGCCTGCTCGACCGCGCTGCGGGCCTCGTCGGTCTTGGGCTTGAATTCCTTCTGCAGCAGCGAGGCGAGTTCGTCGCCCTCGAGCGCCACACCGGCGAGTTGGGTGCTTTGTTGTACTTCGGCCATCGCAATTCTCCTCGATCCGTTTTCGTGCGCGTTCAGGCGCCGCCGCCTTCAGCCGGCTTGCCTTCGTCTGCCGGCTTCGGCGCGGCGGCCAGCGACTGCAGCAGGGCCGGGTCCTGGATGACCTTGGCGATCAGCTCCTCGGCGCCACTCTTGCCGTCCATGAAGGTGATCAGGTTGGCGAGCTGCTGCCGGGCCTCGAGCAGCTTGTTGAGGGCATCGACCTTGCCGGCCACCGCGGCGGGCGAAAAGTCGTCCATGCTCTCGAAGGTGATCTCGACATTGAGGTTGCCCTCGCCGGTCAGCGTGTTCGGCACCTGGAAGGCGACACGCGGCTTCATCGCCTTCATGCGGCTATCGAAGTTGTCGACATCGACCTCGAGGAACTTGCGCTCGTCCACCTTGGGCAGCGGCTCGGCCGGCTTGCCCGAAAGATCGGACAGCACTCCCATCACGAAGGGCAGCTGGATCTTCTTCTCGGCGCCGTAGAGTTCGACGTCGTATTCGATCTGCACCCGCGGGGCGCGGTTGCGCGCAATGAACTTCTGGCTGCTGGTGACCACGTCGGTTCTCCTTGTCGAGCGGATGAAACGGTTTGCTGCGATCGGCGGTGCTCAGTCCTTCTGCTCCGCTCCGGCGATCGACTCGATCTGCTTGAGGCTCTCGGGTGCCATGTCCCGGATGATGTCCACGAAATTCATGCTGACCAGCCTGCGCGCCCGACGGATCAGCAAGGGCGCGGGATTGGTCGGTTCATTGCGCTCGAAATACTCGATGACGGTATCGAGCATCCTCAGCGCGTCGTCCCGGTTGCGAACCTCGCCGCTCATCCCCTCCTCCGTCTGCGGCGCCAACCGATCCGCATCCACACCCCTTTCCGACTCCCCGGCCCCGGCCTGCGTCGCCTGCGCAGGCGCCGGCGCGACGCGCGCGCACACCTGCTGCACCAAGCCCAGCAAGGCCAGCAAAGGGGCGAAATCGACCGCGCGATCGGCCCCCACCCGCTCGACCAGCGCCCCTGCGAGTGCTCGCGCACTGGCCAGGGTCTTGCCGACGCCGGAGGCGATCCCGGGGTCGGCCAACACCGCGTCCGCGAACATCCTGTCCACCTGCGCTTGCGAGAACGCCTGCTCGTCGGGACGCGGCGGCATCTTCCCCGCGGCCACCTCGACGTCGCGGACCTTCAAACCGCCACCGAAACGCACCGGCAACACCATCGAGAACCGCAGGTCCTTGAGCAAGGCGCCTGCGTCCACCAAAGGGGCCAGCGCATTCGATCGAACGATCGGATCGAAGTCGTCATCCGGATCGAGCCGAGGGTGAAGCGCATCCCAGTAGCGTTCGATCAGTCCCCTGATTATTTCTAGTCCATACTCGAGCGCGGAGAAACCCTCGGTTTTAACCAAGGCACGTGCGAGCAGGACCGCCACGCGCAAATCCTTCGAGCGCAGCAACAAACCCTCGGCGGCGGCGCGCACCTCGGACCAGCGCGGCTCCTGCGCGGGGATGACGGTATCGCCGTACTGTTGCGCGATGCGCTCGCGCGACGCCTCTTCCAGCGCCTGGAATGCGGGGTCGTACTCGAGGTCGGGGCCGCAGGGCGGGAGCTCGGTTGTCTCGGCGAGCAGGGCGTCTGAATCGATCAAGAGGTACTCCGGAAGAAAGGGCGGCAAGCGCCGCCCGAAGGGTTCAGAAGTCGCTGCACGGATTGCGTTCATCCACACCGATGCAGTTGGAAAGATTGGGCCGCGAGCGCACCCGCGACCACTCCATCGCCAGCAGATCGCCTGCCTGCGCGGCGCCGGCGCCGATCAACGGCCCACCCGCGAAGCACATCGGCGGCAGGCCGAAGTTACGCTCATGCACCCGCGAAGACTCGCCGGTCGGGCGCAGCACCGCGCCCTGCTCCGGCCCCGGCGCGTGCGCCGTCACGGTCAGCGCGCCAAGGTTTTCCGGGGCCTGCTCGAACCGGTAGTTCTGCGCGCTCAGCCCGCTGCCCTCGATCGGGTACGCGCCCGGAGGGCTAAACGGTCCCGCCGGGCTCGCGAAGACGAGCGCGCCGCTGGTCGCCGTTTCGAGCGTGTCGCCCACGACGAAGCCACTGACCGAACCGCTCAATGGCGGATTCGGAACGCTGTAGGGCCGCGTGGCAGGCGTGGCGACATAGGTCAGCATCGCGGGGTCGATCGTCAGCGCCTGCACGTTCGACTCCGCGGATGCAATCAGATAGTTGCCCGCGCTCAGCCCGCTCGCCGTCACCGCATACCGCCCCACCGCGCTGCGCTGGGTCGCCGGCGTCGACAAGTCCAGCGTGCCCGTCGTGGCGTTGGCGAGCGTGTCCTCAAAGAGAAAACCGCTCACCGTCGCCGAAAACGCCGGGTTGGCCGCGCCGTAGAGACGCGAGACCGGATCGACCGTGACCAGCAATGTCGCCGGATCGATCGTCAGCGCCTGCGTGTTCGAGCTTGCCGATTCGATCAGGTAGTTGCCCGCGCTCAAGCCGCTCGCCGTCACCGCATACCGGCCCACCGCACTGCGCTCGGTCGCTGGCGTCGACAAGTCCAGCGTGCCCGTCGTGGCGTTGGCGAGCGTGTCCTCAAAGAGAAAACCGCTCACCGTCGCCGAAAACGCCGGGTTGGCCGCGCCGTAGAGACGCGAGACCGGATCGACCGTGACCAGCAATGTCGCCGGATCGATCGTCAGCGCCTGCGCGTTCGAGCTTGCCGATTCGATCAGGTAGTTGCCCGCACTCAAGCCGCTCGCCGTCACCGCATACCGGCCCACCGCGCTGCGCTCGGTCGCTGGCGTCGACAAGTCCAGCGTGCCCGTCGTGGCGTTGGCGAGCGTGTCCTCAAAGAGAAAACCGCTCACCGTCGCCGAAAACGCCGGGTTGGCCGCGCCGTAGAGACGCGAGACCGGATCGTCCGTGACCAGCAGCGTCGCCGGATCGATCGTCAGCGCCTGCGCGTTCGAGCTTGCCGATTCGATCAGGTAGTTGCCCGCGCTCAAGCCGCTCGCCGTCACCGCATACCGGCCCACCGCGCTGCGCTCGGTCGCTGGCGTCGACAACAACAGGGTTCCCGTCGTGGCATTCGCCAGCGTGTCGGCGAGCAGGAAGCCGCTCACCGTAGCCGAGAAGGCAGGGTTGGCAGTGCCGTAGAGACGCGACACCGGGTCGACCGTGAGCAGCAGGGTCGCAGGGTCGATCGTCAAGGAGCCCTCGCTGACCTCCAGCAGATACCCGAAAGGCGACACCAGGCTGCCCGACGAATTTCCGATCGTATAGTCGCCGACCGGCGACCCCTGGACCGCCGTCGTCCCTAACGCGCCGGAGAGCACGTCGGCGGCGAGATCGCCGTTGACGAGGCCATCGACCGCGGGCTCGAATCCCAACTCCGGAATCGGATCCCCATACGTCAGGCTGACGTCCAGGGCGACGATGCTCAGCGTCGGCTGACCCTCGAAGACCATGAGATTGCCCGTCGCCGGGAGCGTCACGCCAGTCACGCATCCGTCGGAGAAACTGCAGCCATAAAATCGGGAAGCGTCATCGGCAAGATCACCGAGGTCTGCCGCGGTACCCCAGGTGGACGCCCACACCTGCCAGCGCCCGCCTGTGCCGGGGGTGAGCTCGGCACCCGGCGCGGCGAAGAACCCGCCGTCGGCCACGAGGGTGATGTTCGAATTGGCATCGAGCGTGGTGATGCTCTGCCCCAGGGTGAGGCTTCCGTTGATCGTCCGGACGAAAAAGTCTCCGTAGGAAGAGGAGTCGGCGGCAGCAAGGACCTGGACCGTAGCACTTGTGGTCGAATAGCCAGGGCCCGACAGCGGTCCGATGACCACGGCTCCGTCGTTGACGAAGGCGAACGATGCCGGCGGGTCGACGGCCAGGGTGCCGACGCTGTTCGCATACTTCGTCAGGTCGATGTTCGCAGCATCCGTCGCGCGCACGAGCAAGGCATCGGCCACGATCGGACCACCTGCCGCCTGGACCAGCGGACCGGAGGATGCCAAGGTCAGCGTGTGCCCGGCAACGTCCAGGCCGCCGAAGGAGATCCCGGAAGAGCCATCGCCTTCGTTCTGCAGGGTCAGGTTGGCGTTCAGGGCCAGGCCGGACTCGGACGTCCTGATCTGCCCGATGTGCGTGTCGCTTCCGACCACGACCGAAGCGACGTCCTCGATGGCGGCGAGATCGCGCGGCTCGATTTCGAAGCCGTTCCCCGTGCTCGTGCCCACGCCGATCGGGACCGCATCGGCACGCTCCCGCTCGATTCCGTCCAGCCCCCCGGGAACCAGCACCAACGAACCCGTAGTCCGGATGGATGCCGGCCTAGCGATGCCATCGTCGAAATAATGGAGTTCGATGCTGTCGGCCGCTCCACCATTGCGGGCACGGAGGATGATGTCGCCAAGCTGGGTCTCGTCACCGCCACCCAGCACCACGTTGCCCAGCACCAGCCCCGGCCCCGAGGTCGCGGTCGTGTCACCCGTGATCTCGAGCCGTCCGGTGCCGGAGCGCACGGAGGTCTCTTCGGCGCCAAGCGAGCCGTACGAGAGGCGGACACCGATGCTGCTGCCGCTCCAACCGGCAATCGTGACATCTCCTCCACCCGATGCGATCGACGTCCGGTAGAGGTTCACCGCGTCGTCGTCACTGCTCTCGCCGCGAATCTCGACACCGCTCGCACCAAAGATCTCCGACCGGCCTTCGGGCGACTGCTGCGAACTGGCAGGGACATACACGCCGTAGGCGAGCAAGCTCTTGCCGAAGATGCCGACGCTTCCCGCCTTGGATTCGATCACGCTGCGCTCGAGCTTCACGCCATCATCGTCGTGCGTGTTCTCGCCGCGAAGATCGACACCTGCAAAACCCGAGATCGTCGAGTCGAGCACATTCACGCCATGGGAGACGACATCGTTCCCTTCACCCAAGCCGATGATGTTCACGGCGCCGAGCGTCGCGTCGACCCGGCTCTGCAGCAGGTATACCCCGTCGTCCGCAGCGCTCGTTCCGTCGATGAGCACTCCCTCGCCGCCGAGGATGCCGGTCGACGAAGACTCCACCCCGGCACCACCGATTCCGCCGATTCCGAAGATCCTTACAGTGCCGCCCCGCGCTTCGATCGTGTTCGAATACGCGCCGGACTCCAGGATCACGCCCTGCAAGCGCACGCCTTGGCGGCCAACTTCCCCGCTCCCACGAATCGAAATGTCTCCCGCCCCCGTGTCGATCGTCGAATCTTCGATCCGAACACCCGCCAGATCGACTTCATCCTCACGGCCAGAAGCGTAACCATTGTCTGCGTCGCCCTGACCATAAATGCGAAATGCTCCGCCGTTCGTGACGATTCTCGCGCCCGCAATATCGACTCGCCCCAAATTCGCATCCGCCGTGTCGGCGCTCAGATCCACGTCCAGTGAGCCCGCGCCGACCGCCTCGATGCGGGCGCCGGGCTCGATCCGGATGTCTCGATGTGCCTCGAGCGTGAGCGATACGCGCCCGCCACCCGTGTATCGGATTGCCGGGGCTGGACCCTCCTCCGTATCCCTCTCCATCGTGATGTCGCCGGCTCCACCCTCGCCCGTTCCGGTACGCACCACCACACTGGTTCCCTGGTTGAGCGCGTTGGAGAGAATGATGTAACCGATGCTGGCAGGTGAGTCCACTGGAACGAAGACCGGCCCTTCTTCCTCGTCGATGTTTTCATTTGCATCACCGGGGACGATGCGGAGATCGGTGGGATCCAGCAACCACTGACCCACCTTGCCCGCTGGCGCCGTCGCGCTCACCCGTGCTCCGCTCACATCCAGAAAGGCGCCCGAGGTCTCGACCAGGCCACCATCGCCGCCCGCCGGACCACCGCGCGCGCTGAAGCTGCCATGCGCACGCGTCGCGTCGTCGCTCCATGCCACCACCTTGCCGCCCGCGCCAGCCACCGTCGCATCCGCCTTCACGCTGGCCCTCGGCCCGACATAGGTCGCCTTCGCATTGCGCACCGCCGGATTGCGCCCCTGGTAGTCGCCACCGACGAGCACCGCTCCTCCGCCCGCGGCGCCGGAGGCGTCGAGCGCGGCAGCTCCGCTCACGGCCACGTGGTGACCGAGCACCTGCACCTCGCCCCCGCGTCCGCCCGCCTGCGGCGCGCTCGCGTCCAGCACACCCGACACCTCGGTGACGCCCGAGTCGCCGCCGTCGAGGACGATGCGTCCACCGCGCTCGCTGAGCCCGCGGGCGCGCACGACGCCGGTCTGGTTGACCACCCGCGAGCTGACCTCGGCGAGCGCGCGCGCGCTCAGCAGCACCTGCCCGCCGTCGGCGATCACGGCACCGCCGTTGTCGACGAGGGCCTCGAGCGTGGCTCGCGTGACGGTGAGGCGGGACAGTCCGTCGCCGGCCAGGTCCAGCGTCATCTCCTCGCCCGCAGCCATCGCGACAGTGCCGAGCTGCGCGCGGATCGTGCCGTTGTTGGCCACCCGGCCACCCATCAGCGCCACGGTGCCACGCTCGGCGACGTTGATCGAGCCGGCGTTCTCGACCGCAGCCGGCCCCTCCAGCGCGCGGAAGCGGAGACGGTCGGCGACGAAGTCGTCGTTGTCGATGTCGAGCGTGGAGGCCACCAGCGACCCCACGTTCACCGCGGCCGCCTCGCCGAACACCACGCCGTTGCGATTGATCAGGAAGACCTTGCCGTTGGCGTCCAGGCGGCCCTGAATCTCGCTGCGCGAAGCGCCCGTCACCCGGTTGAGGATGGCGCTGCCGGCCCCCGGCTGCTCGATCCGCACCTGTTCGCCCGCGCCGATCGAGAAACCCTGCCAGTTGACGATGGCCTTGTCGCTCGCCTGCCGGATCACCATGCGCGACGCGTCGGGCCGGCCCACCTCGACCACCCCGTGCGCGGTGGTGTTCCCCTCGGGAAGCGCCCACGCCGGCCAGGCCTGGGAGAAGGCGAGCGCAAGCGCCGCCGCGAGGATGCGGGGCGCCGGTGCGCTGCGATACGGGCGGATCGTTTTCATGGTGTCCTCCTGCGGCACATGCGGGCAGACGCGACGCACGGAATGCGCGGGTCAGTACGCGTAAGTCAGAACGCGTGAGTCAGAACGCGTGAGTCAGAACGCGTGAGTCAGAACGCGTGAGTCAGAACGCATGAGTCAGCTGCACATAAAGACGCGGAACGCGGTCGCGATCGACCTCGCCGCGTGCGCTGGTGCGCCAGGCCAGGCTGGTCCGCAGCACGGTTTCGCCGGCGAGGCTCCAGAAAGCGCCGACGCCCGCCCCGCGCAGCGATACGCTGTTGTCGGTGCCACCCAGGGCGTGGCGATCGCTGTGCCCCCAGCCCCAGTCGTGAAAGAGCTGCACGGACAGCTCCGGGGTGAGCGCGCGACGAAGCTCGAGCGTGGCGACGTGGCCCACATCGACCGTCGCCTCGGAGGGCGCGTAGGCGCGCACCGCGCGCGGCCCGCCGAGCGCGACCTTCTCCGCGCTGTCGAGATTGCGGCTGGCGAACTGGCCGCTGATGGCGAAATAGAGCGAGGTCTTGTCCATCAAGGCATTCAGGCGCGACAGCCCGTAAGTCCACCGGGTGAAGTTCCCGGCACTGCGACGTCCCGCCTGATCTAGCGCAAGCGCGTCGGGATCGAGCCGCAGGCGACCGCGGTGAACGGTCAGTTCGGCGCTCATGTAACCACCACCCAGCCAGTCGTCGCGTTGCTCGTAGTTCAAGCCTGCGTGAACGCTGCGCAGCTTCTTGTCCTCGGTGAAGCCGACGGCATCCAGGCGATCGTCAAGCCGCTTCGCCTGCCAGCCCAGCCGGCCGAACAAGTTGCGCGCGCGCGAGCGCACGAAGGGATGGGTGAGCCCGACCTCGACCAAGTCGGCCTCGCCGTTCGCGTCGAGTGCGGCGAATTCCTCGCCGAGTTCGTACTCCACCCGCGCGACCGATACGCCGAACCGCGTCCCGCGCCCGCCCACCGGCAGCTCGTAGCCGACACGGCCATAGGCAAGGCGGCCGCCCGTGCCCGCCTGCAGGCGCACGTCGAGGTTGTCGCCGAGGCGCAGCGGACTGTTGATGCGTCCGAGCAGGCCGGCGCGGTACTCGGAAGTGCTGCGCGAGCCGTGGTTATCGACGTCGACCATCAGGTCCCAGCGCCGGCGTGGCGCGACCTCGAGCACCAGGTCCACGCTGCCCGGCTCCGTGCCCGGCTCCAGCGCAGCCTCCGGTCGCAGGCCCGGCAGGTCGGACAACAGCAACATGGTGCGCTCGAGCTCGGCGCCGCGCAGCGGCTCGCCACTCGGCAGGCCCGCGGCGATGTCGCGGATCACGGCCTCCCGGACCGGCGCGGCCGCATCGATCGTGGTACGCACCGCGCCCATCCGCCCTTCGATCACGGAAAGCTCGACCCGCCCGTCCTCGATCGCCTGTGCTGGAACGATCGCCTCGGCGAGCAGGAAGCCGGCCTCGCGATAGCGCGCGCTAACCTGCGCCGCCATGGCCTGCAGATCGGCGAAGCTCACCTCCTTCCCCAGCCACGGCGCCACCTCGGCCTGCAGCTGTGCGTCCGTGAAGGCGCTGTTGCCGGCGAACCGCACCGCCCGCAACACGAAGGACGGACCGGCTGCCGCAGCCGGCGCGGGGGCCGCACGCTCGGGCAGCAGCGGCGCCTCCTCGGTGCCGGGCGGGACCCGCTCGGGCGGGCTCGCCTCGCGCAGCACATCCCCCGCCCCCGGCGGCATCTGCGCCCCCGCAGGCGGGGTCACGACCAGCACGGCCCCCGCGATCAGGCAGGCGCGCAGCCCGTATACCTTCGAACCGCTCGATCGGGATGTCTTCATGATCCGGGACGCTCCATGGAGAGGACAGCGGTACGGGACAGGACTCAGGTGCCGCCACGCAGGCGCCAGTCGCCGATGAGGTTGAATGGCGCCCAGAAGAACGGGTGCGCAAACCCCGGCTGCTGCAAGGTGGCGACCTGCGCCTCGCGCATCGCCTCCACGGCGGCGGTCCCGCGCACGAAGGCGGAGTAGAAACGCGTCATGAGGAACTCGGTCGAATCGTCGGCCACCGGCCACAGCGAGGCGACCAGGCCTCCCGCGCCCGCGGTCAGGAAGGCGCGCGTGAAGCCGAGGATCTCGTCGCCACGGGCGATGCGACCCAACCCGCTCTCACAGGCCGACAGCGTGACCAGCGCCACGCCGCCGAGGTCGACGTCGTAGACCTCGCGGGCCTCGAGGAAGCCCGGGTCGTCGGCCGCGCCGGCGAGGAGGATGCGCGAGTGCAGCGGATCGACCGCATCGACCTCGGCATGCGCCGCGACGTGCAGGATGCGTCCGGCCCCCGCGCTCTCGCGGAAACGTTCCTTGGACGCCTGCTCGCGGAAATACACCCGGCGCTCGGGAAACAGGTCGCTGATCCGCTCGACCTCGCGCTCCGCGCCGGGCAGTCCCTCGCGCGCCTGGCTGGCGGGGTTGCCGAAGGCCACCAGCGCACCCGATGCGCCCGCACCCCGGCGTGCCAGCTGCAGGGCCACGCTCGCCGAGGGGGCGATCACGATGCCGCGCTCCTCGATCAGGTAACGCCCCGCAGTGCCGACAAGGGCCTGGAAGGGTAGGTAGTGCAGCGCACCATGCGGGACCACGACCAGCCGCTCGGATCCGGACGGCAGGCCGAGCGGCTCGACGATGCGCGCATGCAGGGCGCGCGCGAGCGTCCGGGTATCGCCGGCGCGCCTGAAGATCGACCGGCGAAATTCTTCCACCATCGCCTCGAGCTCGCCGCGGGCGATCGGCAGCACCTGCCCCCGCAGCGTGCCGGGCGCGACCACCCAGGCGACCAGGCGGTCGTCGAGCGCGTGGTATTGCAGCAGCAACTCTCCGGGCTGCAGCGCGGCTTGCAGCTCGCCCAGACCCGCAGCCCCGACTGCTTCGTCGAGCCGCCCTCCGCCGTCCACCCGACCGCGCAGCGTGTCGAGCAGGGCACGCCCGCGGCTGCGTTCGGAGAGCGCCCAAGCGCGCTCGACCTCGCCGAGATCCATCGACAACGCGACCGCGAGCTCGAACACCTGCTGCATGTCGCCGAAAAGGCCGGTCTTGAACTCTTCGCTGCGAAAGCGCGCACGGACGCCTTCGGCGAGGGTCGCGGCCTCCAGTGCGCGCTGCTGCGCCTCGCGTCGGTCGCCCCGTGCGATCCAGGTGCGTGCAAGGCCATCGAGCGCCCACAGGCGGTTGTAGTCGGCGTCGGCACCGATGGCCGTGCGGGCGGCGGACTCGAACGCGGAGGCCGCTTCATCGAGGCGCCCCTCGGCCAAGAGCAGGCGGCCCTCGATGCGCGCGCGCAGCGGGCCGAGCGCCGCCTCGGCGGGTGCCTGCCGCTCGTACACCGCACGCGCCTCGCCGACACGACCGGCGCTCAGGTAGGCATTGACCAGCGACAGATCGACCAGCGCGCGGAAGCGTTCGCTCGCCACCTCGGCCGCCTTGGCATACAAGCCGATCGCCTCATCGTAGCGGCCACGCCGCGCCGCCACGTCGCCGAGGGTCTTGTAGGCAGGCCCGGCAACGATCGCGGGATTCTTCGCCACATGCTGGAGCGCCTCGCGCGCGTGTCGCTCTGCGCTGTCGAGATCGCCCGCGTAGCTGTACGCGATCGCGAAGTCGCGCTTGGCCAGCGCGACGAGGTCCTCGTTTCCCTCCGCCAGTCCCACATGCAAGGCACGCGCCGCGGAGCGGATGCTTTCGCGAAGTTCGCCACGCTCCGCCTGGCTCACGGCCTGACTGCAGTAGCGATAGCCGTCTAGCCGGACACGATCGCGGCGATACAGCAACTGCCCCTCCGCGGTGAGCGCCTTCAGGGTCTCCGCATCGCGCAGCCGTGCCTGCGCGCTGTCGAACACCGCTCCCCCGCCCACGGAGGCCTGCGCGAACACCGAAGGCGCCGCTCCCCACACCAGGCACAGGGCCACGAGCCCTGCCGCACGCCGCACACTCGCCCGCATCGTCGACATGACCACACCCCTCTCGCCACTGCTGGGAAACCATTTGCGGACAGGCACGCCTGCGCCACGCGCTGCGCCTGCTGACAAGGCTGCGGGGACCGGTCCCGTCGAGCGCCAGCCAAAGCTCACCCGATCGAAGCAGCCGATCGGCCCGCCAGCCCGGTCGCAAGACGGTCCGCGCACGCCATCTGGCGTGCCGCCCTCCTTTTTTAATCTAGCCAAAGGTGCCGCGCTTGCAAGCCGAATATGCCCGGTGCCCCCCCGCCAGACAGGGCCGTGCGTCGCGCGCGGCGCCAAGTGTGCGGGTGTTAAACTGAAACCTTTCACTCCTTCGCCAGCCCACGTCATGCTCTCCGAACAGCTCCGCGTCGAAATCCAGCGCAACATCGCAGCCTCGCTCGCCGAGGACATCGGCACCGGCGACCTCACTGCCCGCCTGATCGCGCCCGACACCGAGGCTCGCGGCCGGGTCATCACCCGCGAGGACGCGGTCATCTGCGGCACCGCGTGGTTCGACGCCGCCTTCGCCGCGCTCAGCCCTGCGGCGGTAGTGCACTGGCACGTCAAGGACGGCGACAGCGTCAAGGCCGACCAGACCTTGTGCGAGATTGCCGCGCGCGCCCGCGTGCTGCTCACCGCGGAACGTACCGCGCTCAACTTCCTGCAACTGCTCTCGGGCACCGCCACCGTCACGCGCCGCTTCGTCGATGCGGTCGCGGGGACCAAGGCCAGGATCGTCGACACCCGCAAGACCCTGCCCGGGCTACGCCTGGCGCAGAAGTACGCGGTCGCGATCGGCGGCGGCACCAACCACCGTGTCGGCCTCTACGACGGCATCCTGGTCAAGGAGAACCACATCATCGCGGCGGGCGGCATCCGCGAGGTCGTCGAGCAGGCGCGCACGATCGCGCCCTCGAACGTGTTCATCGAGGTCGAGGTCGAGACGCTCGAGCAGATGCGCGAGGCGCTCGATGCCGGCGTGAAGATGATCCTGCTCGACAACATGACGCTCGAGCAGATGCGCGAGGCGGTGGCCATCAACGCCGGCCGCGCCGAACTCGAGGCCTCGGGTGGCGTGAATCTCGACCGCGTGCGCGCGATCGCCGAGACCGGTGTCGACCGCATCTCGATCGGCACCCTGACCAAGGACGTGCGTGCGCTCGACCTGTCGCTGCGTCACGTGGAGCGCTGAGGGCGAACGTGTCCGGAGCCGCAGTCACGCCCCCCAACTGGCCGAGCGGACCGTCCTGCCACGGCTGGCTCGCGCTCGACGCGCGCGGAGCATGGCGGCTGCGTGGTGAGAAGATCTCCCATGCGGGTCTGCTCGCCTTCCTCGATGCCCACTACGGGGCGGACGATCGGGGCCGGTGGTTTGTACAGAACGGCGCCCAGCGGGTCTTCGTTGATCTCGAGGCCGCACCCTTGATCCTGCGACTGCACCCCGAGGGCGCCCTCCTCGCGCACACGGGAAAGGCGGTCATCCCGCGCGCCCCGGTCCTGCTCGATGAGAACGGCAACGCGTTCCTGCCGACCAGCGACGGGCCCGGCATGATCGACGACCGCGACCTTGCCACCTTCGTGGCCGCGCTGCGCTGCGCGAGGGGAGATCCACCAGGCGAGGCCGCTCTGCTTGCGATGCTCGCCGGAGAGATGGTCGCAGCCCTCTTTTGGCAAGGCCTCGCGGTCGAGTCCTGCCCCCGCGCGGACATCGCGCAACGCCTGGGATACCAGTCACACCCCGCGCCTTGAGAGACGGTCGCCCTCTGCAGGCAGCAATCCGGAGAAATCTGCATCCGGGGTGTTGACCCACCCTGGTGAGGTACGGCTATAATCCGCGCCCTTGCTGAACGCGCTGAGCAGGAAAGCCTTGGTGGTGAAATTGGTAGACACGCTATCTTGAGGGGGTAGTGGCGAAAGCCGTGCGAGTTCGAGTCTCGCCCAAGGCACCAGAGGCGATCGAGCGGCTGCCCGCTTGCCCGCCGGCCCGTGCGGCCCGGCCCAGCAGCGACGGCGCAAAGCCGATGCGGAAGACGCCCCAGCGCCGGTTCCCGACCACGATCGGGAACGACAGGTCGCACAATACCTCCCCTGTATCCCTGACGTAGGTCTGCAACAGCATGCGTTCGCGCGAGGCGAGCGCGCGCCTGCAGGTGCTGTCGTCGAAGATGCGCTTGTGACGGCTGAACGCAAGATCGTGCTGGGGATCTCCGTTCGGCAGCTCGGAGAAGCGGCGGTTGTGCACCGGCATGTAGCAATTGCTGTCGAAGGCTCCGCAGAACGCCACGCCCGGCACCTCCTCGAGCAGTCCATCATAGAGTTCCTGAAGCTCCCTCTCGACCGCGCGGTCATAGCTGGTGTTGTACTTCTGCGGGGAAGTCCCCGGTATGGGCTGGTAGCGGGTGTCGAAGACATCGAGCGAGGCTGCCTTGGCCTGCAGGAAGCCCGAGACAGCTTCGCAGTGGCGCTCGCCGGCCGCGATCAGGCTGTCGTAGGCGGAATCGCCGAGCCGGAAGCGGCTGGACAAGATGTGCAGCATCTCGGTGTGTTCGCGCAGGACCTCCGATACCGTCGCAGACTCGTCCATGCGCCCGCTCACCTCGGCAGCCAGCTCGGTCACCCGCCCCACGAGCGCGTTCATCCCGGCGTTGTCCTCGTGGATGCGCTGGATCGCCCCGGTGACATCGAGCAGTTGCTCGTTCATCTGCCGCAAGCCCCCCAGCATCGCGCTGAAGCTGTCCGCGGATCGCTGCACGACCTCGTGAGCCCGGCTGGAGTTGTCCCGGATCTGGCAGGTTTCCGCCTCGGTGCTGCGCACCAGCGCGAGCATGGACTCGGAATTGGAGGCGATCACCGCGGTCGCCGATTTGACCTTTTCCGAGAGCTTGCGCACCTCGTCGGCGACGACCGCGAAGCCGCGCCCCGCTTCGCCGGCCCGAGCGGCTTCGATGGCCGCATTGAGCGCGAGCAGATTGGTCTGGTCGGAGATGTCGTTGATCAATTGCCCGATGTCGCGAATCTGCATCGCGCGCTGGCTCAGTTCTTCCACCGTCCCCGCGAACGCACCGACCCGATCACTCACCTCGCGGATGTTGCGGGTCGTCTCCGAGAGCTCTTCCTGACGTTCGCCGATGGCGGCGAGATTCGCCTGGGTGGCGGTACCGATCGATTGCGCATGCCCCGCAACGCGATCCACCGCTTCGCCCACCCTGCGACTGCCAGCGAGGATCTCGCCGGTGAGCTCACGCTGCTGACGCGCGCTCGCTGCCGCCTGGCCGATGCACAGATTCAGCCGTGCCGCACCGACCGCGATCTCCGTCCCGCTTCCGCGCAATTCGCCGATGACCTGGCGCATCGTGACCACGATGGGATTTCGTCCGCCTTCACTGCCCTCGCCAATATCGCGCCGAACATCGCTCTCGCCGGACTCGAGCGACGCCACCGCGGCCACTGCCGTACGGTCGCTCTTGCTCGAGGCCACCCAGAACGCACCGAGAACGGCACTCAGCCCGGAAACAAGCCCCAACCAAGGCGGCGCGCCGAACTCGTGAGCCGCAAGGGAGACCGCGCTCGCCACCCCGACGAGCGCGGCGACCACACGGAGCGAATCCATCGACAAACTTTGGGGGGGCATTCCGACAAGCTCCTGAAAGCATCAAGTTCCGATCGACTCGGATAAACAAACCTTCTGGAGTATCGACGCCTACGCGCGGAACTTCAGCAATTATCGCCACCTGCCCCCCCCGGGGCACTCAGACCCGCTCGGCAATGAAACGCTTCACCGCCTCGGCGTCGGGCGCCATCACCTCCACGCGCTGCGGCAGCTTCTCGATGCCTTCGAGGTCGGCGGGACGCTCCGGCTCGCGGCCGAGCGCCTCGACGATGGTCTCGGCGAACTTCACCGGCAGCGCGGTCTCCAGCACCAGCACCGGAACGCCCGCGGGCACCGCGGCAGCGTGTTCCCAGGCCACCTTGACGCCGTCGGCGGTGTGGGTGTCGATCATCACGCCGTACTGCTCGAAGACCTTGCGGATGGTCGCCAGCCGGTCGGCGTGGCTGCTCTCCCCGGACACGAAGCCGAACGCGCCGATGCGGGCGAATTCGTCCGTGCCGGACAGATCGAACGCGCGCCCGGCATCGACCTCGGCCCACAGCGCAGCCACCTTCCTCGGGTCGCGGCCGACCAGGTCGAACACGAAGCGCTCGAAGTTCGAGGCCTTGGAGATGTCCATCGACGGGCTCGAGGTGACGTGGGTCTCGGCGGCCCTGCGCGGGCGATACACGCCGCTGCGGAAGAACTCGTCGAGCACGTCGTTCTCATTGGTGGCGAGGATCAGCCTGGCCACCGGCAGGCCCATCTGGCGGGCGATGTGGCCGGCGCAGATGTTGCCGAAGTTGCCCGAAGGCACGCAGAAGGCGACCTGCTCGTCGTTGCTCTCCGTCGCCGCGAAGTAGCCCTTGAAGTAATACACGATCTGCGCCGCCACCCGCGCCCAGTTGATCGAATTGACCGCGCCGATCTTGTGCCCGGCCTTGAAGGCGTGATCGTTGGAGACCGCCTTCACGATGTCCTGGGCGTCGTCGAACATGCCCGTGACAGCGATGTTGAAGATGTTGTCGTCCTGCAGCGAGTACATCTGCGCGCGCTGGAAGGCGCTCATCTTGCCGTGCGGCGACAGCATGAAGACGCGCACGCCGTGCTTGCCGCGCATCGCGTACTCGGCCGCCGAGCCGGTGTCGCCCGAGGTGGCGCCGAGGATGTTGATGGTCTCGCCGCGCTTCGCGAGCACGTACTCGAACAGGTTGCCGAGCAGCTGCATCGCCATGTCCTTGAAGGCGAGCGTGGGGCCGTTGGACAGTTCGAGCAAGCCAAAGCGGCCGCGGCCGTCGGCGTCCTTCTCCAGCCAGTGCACCGGGGTGATGTCGCGCGCGTCGTCGCCCGCGCGCACGTGGCGATAGACCTCGGCGGTGTAGGTCTTGTCGCAGATCGCCTTGAGATCAGCGGCGGGGATGTCGGTGATGAACTTGGACAGGATCACGAACGCCAGCTCTGCGTAGGACAGGCCGCGCCAGGCGTCGAGCTCGGCGCGCGTCACCTGCGGATAGGTCTCGGGCAGGTAGAGGCCACCGTCAGGGGCGAGGCCGCCGAGCAGGATGTCGCAGAATTCCGGATTGGCGGGCTGGCCGGCGTGGCCGCGGGTGGAGAGATACTTCACGTGGGCAGTCCTTCAGAGTGACTTGGTCGGCGCGCGCCGTCCGGCGCAAAGGCGGGATTCTAACGAATTCGGCGGACGAATTCGGGCCGCGCACGTGCACCGATCCCGACCTGGGACCCGGACGTCCCACGCCGCGACGAGCGCGCGCACCCACGCCCCCGCGGGCGCCCGTGATGGGCAAGCCGGCCGAATATGCCGCACGCCCGCGGCCCGCACACCGATACAATGGGATCTTCACACCATGAACGGGAGTCCGCCATGAACCTCGGAAACATCCTCGGCCAGATCCTTCAACAAGGCATGGGCCAGCAGGGCCGCTCCCGCCTCGACCACGCCGTGGGTGCCGGCGGCATCGGAGACGTGCTCGGCGGCCTCCTCGGCGGGCGCGCGGCCGGCGGCGGCACGGGTGGCGGCATGGGTGGCGGATTGGGCGACCTCCTCGGCGGTGTGCTCGGGGGCGGCCGTGGCGGCTCCGCGGCGGATGGCATGGGCGGCCTGGGCGAAATCCTCGGCGGCGCGCTCGGCGGCGGCC